>NZ_JBVIRA010000066.1:0-1196 GCF_055576575.1 Streptomyces sp. NPDC033270 | reverse complement strand
ACACAGTGGACGCGAGCAACTGAGGACAAGCCCTCGGCCTATTAGTACCAGTCAACTCCACACCTTACGGCGCTTCCATATCTGGCCTATCAACCCAGTCGTCTACTGGGAGCCTTAACCCCTCAAAGGGGGTGGGAGTACTCATCTCGAAGCAGGCTTCCCGCTTAGATGCTTTCAGCGGTTATCCTTTCCGAACGTAGCCAACCAGCCATGCCCTTGGCAGGACAACTGGCACACCAGAGGTTCGTCCGTCCCGGTCCTCTCGTACTAGGGACAGCCCTTCTCAATACTCCTACGCGCACAGCGGATAGGGACCGAACTGTCTCACGACGTTCTAAACCCAGCTCGCGTACCGCTTTAATGGGCGAACAGCCCAACCCTTGGGACCGACTCCAGCCCCAGGATGCGACGAGCCGACATCGAGGTGCCAAACCATCCCGTCGATATGGACTCTTGGGGAAGATCAGCCTGTTATCCCCGGGGTACCTTTTATCCGTTGAGCGACGGCGCTTCCACAAGCCACCGCCGGATCACTAGTCCCTACTTTCGTACCTGCTCGACCCGTCAGTCTCACAGTCAAGCTCCCTTGTGCACTTACACTCAACACCTGATTGCCAACCAGGCTGAGGGAACCTTTGGGCGCCTCCGTTACTCTTTAGGAGGCAACCGCCCCAGTTAAACTACCCACCAGACACTGTCCCTGATCCGGATCACGGACCCAGGTTAGACATCCAGCACGACCAGAGTGGTATTTCAACAATGACTCCACCATGACTGGCGTCACGGCTTCAAAGTCTCCCACCTATCCTACACAAGCCGAACCGAACACCAATATCAAGCTATAGTAAAGGTCCCGGGGTCTTTCCGTCCTGCTGCGCGAAACGAGCATCTTTACTCGTAATGCAATTTCACCGGGCCTATGGTTGAGACAGTCGAGAAGTCGTTACGCCATTCGTGCAGGTCGGAACTTACCCGACAAGGAATTTCGCTACCTTAGGATGGTTATAGTTACCACCGCCGTTTACTGGCGCTTAAGTTCTCAGCTTCGCCAACCCGAAGGTTGACTAACCGGTCCCCTTAACGTTCCAGCACCGGGCAGGCGTCAGTCCGTATACATCGCCTTACGGCTTCGCACGGACCTGTGTTTTTAGTAAACAGTCGCTTCTCGCTGGTCTCTGCGGCCACCCCCAGCTCAG
>NZ_JBVIRA010000065.1:0-1315 GCF_055576575.1 Streptomyces sp. NPDC033270 | reverse complement strand
CTTAGGTTCTAGTGGTCGTTGCAACACCCCAGCACAAGGGGTGCGATGGACTTCGAGATCCGGCAGAAACGGACGGTCGCTCAGGGGCCCAAGAGGCTGATCCGCGAGCGAGAGCAATACTTCCGTTTCGTGAGTCAGGGCTACAGCAACAAAGAGGCATCCCGGCTGGTCGGCGTCAACGAACGGACAGGCCGTGAGTGGCGCAACGGCCGGGATGCCCCTGACAGGTTCAGGCCGCCCGCCCGGTCGTCGCTGCGGACGCCTGTCCCCACCGCATCAGGCCGGTATCTGAGCCAGGGCGAGCGCCTCTACATCGCTGACCGACTGCGGGACAAGGCTTCCCTCCGCGTGATCGCTGCGGAACTGGGCCGAAGCCCTTCCACCATCAGCCGCGAGATACGCCGCAACCGCACCCTCGTGCGAGGGAACCAGCATCGCTATGGGCCCTATGTTGCTCAGAGTCGCACCGACGCCCGTCGGCCTCGGCCCAAGCCCGGGAAGATGAGTCTCAACCCGCGCCTGCGGAACTACGTTCAGGACGGCCTGGACAAGCGGTGGAGCCCGGAACAGATAGCCCACCAGCTCCGCCGGGACTTCCCCGACGACTGGGAGATGCGCGTGACGCACGAGACCATCTACCAGGCTCTCTACGTCCAGGGCCGCGGAGAACTGCGAAGAGAGCTGACCAGGGCCCTGCGCACCGGCAGAGCCAGGCGCAAGCCCCACCGCCAGTCCACCAAGCGCCGGCCGCGTTTCACGGCACCGATGCTGATGATCAGCGAGCGTCCCGCCGAGGCAGTGGACCGAGCCATCCCGGGACACTGGGAAGGCGATTGCATCGTCGGTCTCGGCCACCGCTCCGCGATCGGCACGCTGGTCGAACGCTCCACTCGCTTCCTGATGCTGGTCCACCTGCCCGACGGGCATCGAGCCGAGCACTTCCACCACGCCTTGGCCGACACCGTCAAGACACTGCCACCCCAGCTCAAGCGGTCTCTGACCTGGGACCAGGGCAACGAGATGGCAGGCCACCAGGACTTCTCCACCGCCGCGAACATGCCGGTCTACTTCTGCGATCCCGGCAGCCCCTGGCAGCGCGGCTCCAACGAGAACACCAACGGTCTGCTGCGGCAGTACTTCCCCAAGGGCACCGACCTGGCCGTCCACACCCGCGATCACCTCGACGCCGTCGCCGCCGAACTAAACGGTCGCCCACGCAAGACGCTCGGCTGGGAAACACCAGCCGAGCGTCTATCTAAACTGCTCACCACCACACGTCAGTGATCACGTGTTGCGACGATCCCTTGAATCCAAG
>NZ_JBVIRA010000064.1:0-1331 GCF_055576575.1 Streptomyces sp. NPDC033270 | reverse complement strand
AGCGCGCTCGCGTCGATGTTGCGGGTCACGAACGGCAGGCTGCGGGTCCTGCGGACCAGCACCGCGACCGCCTGGCACACGAAGTGGGTGCCGTACAAGACCAGCAAGGCGATCAGGATCATAGCCTGCCCTCTGTGGAGATCGAGGATCCCCGCTCGCAGAAGACCTACCACCATCAGGATGTCTCGCAGAAGCTGCCGCGTCGTCACCCTCGACAGCGATGCTGTCCCGGGACGCACCGGGACGAGGCAGCCGGCCATGCGGATACAGATCGAACGTCAGGCCAGCGACCGCGGCAACAACCATGAGCGGCTGATAGGGAAACAGAGCGCCGACGGACTGGGCCATGAAGAGCGTCGGCAGCACCAGCGCCTTCAGTTGCGAGGTGGTGTGGTGAGGCGATGTTCCTGCGGATGGCAAGCAACAAGCTCCAAGCGGAATCGACGGGTCGAGACCTGGGGACCGTACGACGGCTACCGGCATGGCAGCAATGCACTGTGGCAGTCCTGTTTCTCTACTTCGGTGATCACTCCGTTCGTCACCCGCAACCGGGAGGCGGATCCCACTCGCGAATGTTGCCGCAGCAGCGGGTTTGTCATCGCGCGCCCTGTTCCCCAGCGCTGTCCAAGCATCCCGCGATGAACGCCTCCTCGTCCCGTCGAGTGAGGTCTACGGCCGCATGCTGGTGGGACCACTTCCGATGGCATGCCGTGTGGCCTTGGCCGGCGTTCATAGCTGTGATGCCGTAGGCACTGCGTTCCTGGCGCAGGGCCTCCCCCGCGCGCTGTCCCAGTTGGTATGCCTCACGGTGGCTTTGGTCAGCCGCCGATTGTGTGATGGCCGCATCTCCGGTCGGCGAAGGGCTTGCCTCCGGAAACGACAGGCAAACAAGGCCGGCAACACCCACGGACAAGATCATTACGGTCGCGGCGAAGAGTGAACGCTGCTTGATCATCAGCACGATCAGAGACGGCCTTCCGGCTCAGACGATGACGCCGCAATCACCAACCCTGGCGTCGTCTCGTACGACCGGACACAGACCGCAATTGCGGGACAACCATTAACTCACAGGTGCGGCCGCTAGATCCCTAGGACTCGCCCGGCCGATCATGTGACTGCTCCGCACCCGGGTCGCTGCCGGGCCGCAGGTGCGCCGCTCCCCGCCAGCTGCGCATGAGGCGCGTCATCGATGTGTACAAGGCCAGTGCGGAGATTCAGCTCGGCCTCTATCAGGAGGCGGCGAGGAGTAGTCGTTCCAGCAGGTGGGGGGCGGTGATCACGCCGAGCAGGCGTGGTGCGCCGGTCCTGTCCTTGTCCGTGACCGCTACCAG
>NZ_JBVIRA010000062.1:0-2070 GCF_055576575.1 Streptomyces sp. NPDC033270 | reverse complement strand
GATCAGTCTGGCTGGAGTACTCCGGGGAAGGATCCCGCCGCGTCTACGAGCGCGCCGGCTACCGACCGCAAGGCACTCGCCTCTACCTCTCCTTGTCCCCGGCGCAGCAACCCTGACGGCACCAACACGCTCGGGGACGGCCGCCTGCCGCCCCTGAGCCACCAATGCCCCACCAGTTGCGACAACCTCTAAGAGGGCGTTTGATCTAGGTGGATTGCCCTTTATCTCCTAGTAAGTTCCTCGCCAGGTGGGTGTCGTCTCGTCCGTTATGCGCTTGGTGAGGTTGTCGATCGAGGCGACGTGGATCATCGCCTCGGAGCTGGCGGGCAGGGTTTCGTAGTCTCGGGCGAGGCGCCGGTGCAGCATGATCCAACCAATACTTCGTTCGACAACCCAGCGCCTTTTGACAACGTGGAAGCCGCGAACTCCCGGGTTTCTGTTGACGACTTCGACGTCGATTCCGAGGCTGGCACCGTGCTCGATGACGGCGTTCTTGAAGCCGGTGTCGACCCAGCTCTTGGAGATGGTCGGGTAGGTCTTCTTGGCCTGGTCAAGGAGCTGGATTCCGACGGCGTTCTCGGACAGGCTCGCGGCGGTGACAGTCACGGCGAGGATGAGTCCGATCGTGTCGGTGAGGATGCCCCGTTTCCTGCCGACGATCTTCTTGGCGGCGTCGGTTCCCTGGCTGGTCAGGGGCACATTCGTGGAGGTCTTCACGCTCTGGGTGTCGATCACGGAAGCGGTTGGTTCGGGCTTACGTCCTTCTTTTACGCGGGCCAGGCCGGTCAGGTCGTAGTTGAGCTGGGTGAGGATTCCCTCGTCGCGCCAGGCGGCGTAGTAGGCGTAGACGGTGCCGTGGTTGGGGAAGTCGTGCGGGAGGTATTTCCAGGGGATTCCGGTGCGGTTGATGTAGAGGAGCGCGTTGAAGACGTCGCGCAGGTCGACCTTGGCCGGCTGCCCGGTGGGCCTGCGGTCGAGCCGAGCCTTTCTCCAGGCCGTCAACGTCGGCTCGATTAAGGCCCATCGGGCGTCGGACAGGTCGCTGGGGTACGGCTTCCGCTGGCTCACGCCGTAGCGTGATCATGGATGTGGCGGACGGTGCTGGTCCGCTGCTGCTGGGCGTTTCTGCCTGATCTTCAAACCAGACGGACTTCATGCACGAGAACCGGAGCAAACGGGCGGCTAAGTTCACGGCTCGATAGGCGTGAGGGTGCGCGTACGAGGCAAACGCCTCAAGTCTGACAGCCATGAAAGTTACTTACCGGCACAGACCAAATCTAAATGCCCACTAAGAGGCCGTCTTGTCCCAGCACCCGTCCGAGCTGCTTCGGCAGCTCGAGACCGTCCGGACCCAACTGCGCTCCACCCTGGAGACTCAGCTCACGCGGCAAACCGGGGACATGTGACGGGCGATCGACCGTCCGCCCCCCCAGCGGGACCTGATCCACGGGCATTTCTGCCACCCCCACTGCGCCCCCGCCGCGCTCCTGGCGGCGAGGCCGCATGCCCAACGGCACCCTCGGCGGCGGGTCCGCCTTGCTCGGCGTCCTCTCGGTCTCGTGCACTGTCTCGCTGACCGGTCGTAGGGCGGCCGACCTGAACTCCTGAAAATGATCTCCGAGATGGTTGGGTCGTTTCAGGACTGGAGGTTCAGGGGGGTGTGAGGCTGTCGAGTTGGGCGGCGAGGTCGGGGTGGGTGGTGGTCAGGTGGGGGCGGGTGGCGTTGAGGGGGTGGATGAGGTCGGCGGGGTCGTCGTGGGCGAGGGCCGCGTGGAGCTGGCTGAGCGGGCGGCGGGCCGCGGTGGGCAGGTCGGTGAGGGCGGTGATCTGCCCGGCGAGGCGGCGGAGGTCGGCTGCGTTGCGGCGGGCCCACGTGGCGGTGGTTCGGTCGGCGGCGCGGCGTTCGCGGGTGGCCTGGACGCGTTGTTCGCCCGTGGTTCCGGCGGGGCCGGGCCGGTTGCGCAGGTAGCGGCGTTCGGCGGCCTGGCGGCTGGCGACACCGAGGGGGTGGGCGAGGTCGGCCCAGCTGGCGCCCGCGTCGCGGGCCGTTTCGATCAGGCCGGTCTCCCA
>NZ_JBVIRA010000061.1:0-4810 GCF_055576575.1 Streptomyces sp. NPDC033270 | reverse complement strand
CCCCCCCCCCCCCCCCCCCCCCCCCCCCCCCCCCCCCCCCCCCCCCCCCCCCCCCCCCCCCCCCCCCCCCCCCCCCCCCCCCCCCCCCCCCCCGGCCTGGCGTCGTGCTGAACGCCGGGCGGAGCGAGGGGAATTCACCCGGCCGGCCGGGGGAGAGCCGCCGCGCCGGTCCTGATCCGCGGCCGCGGGCCCGACGGCCGGTGGGGGCCTCTCACCCTCGCGGCCGTCACCGGGTGCGGGCACACAGACCTCTGCTGATGATGTCGGCATGGGGCTTCAAGAGGACAAACACGAGTCAGCGGGCGCCAGCAGCGGTGCCACCAATCCCGGGGCATCGCCGGGGGCCGCCACGTGCTCGGATGTCGTGGACGGCCCCCACGGTCCCGCGACAAAAGTGGGCACGGTCTTCGTCAGCGGTATGCACAGCGGCCCGAACCCCTCGCCGGGGCTGAGCGTGGCCCGGTCGCTGCGCCTGGCCCGGCCCGACCTCCGCATCGTCGGTCTGGACTATTCGCGGGAGAGTTCCGGACTGCACTCGGGGCTCCTCGACGACCTGGTCTGCCTCCCCGCGTGGCGCGAGGCGCACCTGGCCACCTGGGTCGAGCAGATGGACCGCCTCCTGGAGCCCGAGGACGCGGTCCTGATCCCCTGTCTGGATCTCGAAGTCCGGCTGCTGGCACGGGAACTGGGGTCCCACGGCCGGATCCTGGGGCCCCCGAAGACCGCACTGGAGCTGGTGGGCAAACCCCCTGTCGAAGCGGCGCGGCGGCTCGGGCTGCGCGCCCCGGAGTACGAGACCGACACCAGCTGGCAGGCCGTCGACCAGTTCATCCGCCGGTCCCCGTACGGGGTGTGGGTCAAGGGCCAGCACTACGACGCGTACCGGGCCCACACCGCCGGGGCCGCGCTGGCACTGGGCGACGTCGTCCAGCGGACCTGGGGCGGCAACTGGCACCTGGAGGCGCATGTCGCCGGCCAGGAGTGCAGCATCGCGTTCTCCGCGCTGGACGGCCGGCTGCTGGACGCGGTCTTCATCACGAAGGCGATGGTCACGACCGAGGGCAAGACCTGGGCCGGCGAGGTCGCCGAGCTGGACGCGGCCATGCACGCCCGGCTGGCGGAACTGCTCGCCGAGGCGATGTGGAACGGCGGCGGTGAGCTGGAGCTGATCCGCAGCTGGAGCGGCGAGCTCACGCTCATGGAGATCAACCCGCGGCTGCCGGCCTGGATCCACGGCGCCTCCGTATGCGGCGCGAACCTGCCCGCCGCCCTGGTGACCGGAGAGCCCGCCGACCGCGGCAGACGGCTCACACCGGGCTTCACCCGCGTGGTGGAGGAGATCCCGGTGCACCCGGACCTGGGCATCACCCCCATCGCCTGGGTCGCGGGCGGGATCTCCCGGCCGGGCGACAAGCGGCATTCCGGTATGCCGTCGCTGGGCCAGCGGTGCCTGGTCCCGCCCACGAACGACGAGGAGCCGATCGACGGCCATCCGAACCTGAACCCGACGCCCGCCGCAGGAGCGGCCGAGTGCGTGGGAGCGGGGGAAACGGCGGAGACGGCGGAACGCACGGGCGTGGTGGGGGCGGCCCTTGCCACCGAGTCGCCGGCCGGGCCCGCGGACGGATGGGCCGCGGGCGGTGCGGGAGCGGTCGGGCCGACGGAAGAGCGGGCCGCGCGTACCGAAGGACCGGCCATGCGCACGGACGGCTTCGAGGAGCTGCTCGATCCGCCGGGGAGCGCGGCCACTCCGTACCGGCAGATCCTCCTTCCCCTGTTCACCGAGCGGGTCCGGGCCCTGCGGCAGGAGGTCGAGGGAGTCGGCCGGGTGCTCCTCGCGCACAGCGTGAAGACCTGCCCCCAGCCCGCGGTGCTGCGGGAGGCCGCGCGGCTGGGGCTGGTCGCCGAGGCGATCAGCCTGGACGAGCTGCAGGCGGCCGAGCGGCACGGCATGGCGGCGGAGCGGGCGATCCTCAACGGGCCCGCGAAGTGGTGGCCCGCCACCGACCGCGTCCGCTGCTTCGCCTTCTTCGCCGACTCCGTGGCCGAACTGAGCAGTCTGCACTCCCTGTTGGACAGCGGCTTCCAGCTGGAAGCCGAGGTCGTCGGGGTCCGTGTCGCGCCCGCCGGACTCGTCAGCCGCTTCGGCGTCCCGTTGCACGAGCGCGACACCATGGCGGAGACGTCCCGGCTGCTCGGCTCGCTCGCGAAGCGGCTCGGGGCCGGGTGGGGAATGCACTTCCACTTCGCCCAGAGCGTCCTGGGCGCGCCGCGCTGGCAGCGCGAGTGCGTGGCGGCGCTCAGCGCGGCCGATCCGCTGGCGGACCAGCTGGGCGGGCCCCCGGCCGTACTGGACTTCGGCGGCGGGTGGCACGTCGACGACCTGTCGTATCTGCGCCCCTCGCTGGAGTACGTGCTCGCGCACGGGCCCGCCGCCGCACGCGAGGGGGACCCCCTGCTGGTGATGGAGCCGGGCAAGCTCCTCACCCAGCCGTCGGCCGCGGTCGTGACACAGGTCCTGGCCCGCCGGGCGTCGCACCGCGGCTACGACATCGTCGTCGACGCGGCCGAAGGCGATATGCCCGAGGCGCCCTTCCATCCGCACCCCGTGGCCCGGTTCGACGGCTCCCGGTGGGTGCCGCTGCGGCCCGGCTGGAGCTGGATTCTCGGCCGGTCCTGTATGGAACACGACGTGCTGTCGGTCCGGCTGGACCTCACCGACGTGCAGGAGGGCGACTACCTCGCGTTCGGCATGTGCGGCGGCTACGACACCTCGATGGCCTACGACTTCGGGCGCGGCAGAGCGCCGCGGGAACTGGGGCAGTGATGAGCGGATTGATCGCAGACCTGAAGCGGTTCGACCGGATCGGCCTGTCCCGGGTGGCCGGCCACGCCAAGGCGTGCTGCCAGATGGTCAGACACAGCGTGTTCGCCCAGCTCACACACTTCGGGGATACGGGGACCGCGCTCGCCGCGGTCCCCGGGCTCTTCCGGTGGGGGCCGGTGCCGTGGCCGACGCACTGGTGCGACCTGGTGGACCACGGCGACCTCATCGGCGACTGCGGGGTGCACGCCGATGTGGCGGCGGCGCTGCTGACCCGGAAGTCCGTACCGCACACCCGCGCCCGCGCCGCCGTGCTGACCCCGCCGATGGCCCCCGAACACTGGCGGGCCGTGTGGAACGAGGCGCAGGTCAGCGACGCGTGGATCGGGCGGACCGTGGTCTACCACGAGGTGCTGCGGGTCGGCGACCGCTGGTGGGACCCGAGCGACGCCCGCTGGTTCTCGGGGCCGGGGGCGCACACGGGGAGCGGGCACGTACTCGCCCTGCGCGAAGAGGGCGGGGCGTGGCAGATCGCGCCAACTCCGGTGCACAAGCTCGTTTCTGACGCCCGACCCGTATCCGACGACGACCCCGACGTCTCGCCGGCGCCGTACGCACCGCAACCCGCGCACGCCACCGCGCCGGCATCCGCCACCGCGTCGGCCCAGGCCACCGCGACGACCCCCGCCCCGCCCTCGACACATGCCCTGCAAGGTGTCCTGCCCTAGGGCCGGACGCGGTGGCGCGCCGCGGTCCGTGCGGCCGCGGCCCCACCTTCCGCAGCGGACACGGCAGCAGCGCACCCGGACCGCCCAGGAGGCACCGTGACCACCCCCGACACATGGAAGCCGGCCGCACCCGAGACCACCGCGGAGGCTGCCGCCCTCCCCGGCCCGATGCGCCTCACGGCACAGCTGGTCCGCAGTTTCGGCCAGCTCAGCCTGCTGACGAACGTCTGGACCGGCGTCCTGTTCATGCTCGCGGTCTTCGTGGGCAGCTGGCAGGCGGGCGTCTTCGGGCTGCTGGGCGCCGCGGTCTCCACCGCGGCCGCGTACGCGATGGGCGTGGAGCGACGCACCATCGACCTGGGAACGCAGGGCTTCAGCGGCTGCCTGACGGGCATCGCCCTGTACGTCTTCCTGGGCCCCCACCCCTCGACGTACGCGCTGACCATCGGCGGCGCCGTCGTCTGCGTACTGGCCTACTCGGCGCTGACCGCCATGGTGGCGCCCTGGCGGCTGCCGGTGCTGACCGCGCCGTTCTGCGTGGTCGTCGGGGTGGTACTGGCGGCGGCCCCGGCCTTCACCCGGGTCTGGCCCGGCGGCAGTTCCGCGGCGCTGCCGCTCGCCGCGGTCCCCGGCGTCAAGTACACCTGGACCGACCTGTGGCACGGGTTCTTCGCCAACATCTCCCAGGTCGGCCTCTCGGCGCACTGGTACGTCGGTGCGATCATGCTGGTGGGGCTGTTCGTCGGCGGGATCCGCCATGGGCTTGCCGCCGTCGCCGGCAGCGCCCTGGCGGTGGCCCTGTCCTGGGCCCTGGGCGCTCCGCCGGCCGGGGTCGCCGCGGGTGTCTACGGCTACAACGCGGTCCTCGTGGCCGTCGCGATGGGCGGCATGTTCCTGGCCAGGACGGTGCCGAACGCGCTCTACACGATGGTGGCGGTGGCCGTCACGACGGTGCTGACGGCCGCTTTGAACGCCTACTTCGCGCCGTTCGGCGGACGCACCCTGAGCTGGCCCTTCATCGTCACCACCTGGCTGTTCCTCGCCGCGGCCGCCTCCCTCACGCAGATCCGGCGCAGCGACTGACCGGGCCTTTCGGCAGACATACGCCGGTCCCGGGGGGGGGGGGGGGGGGGGGGGGGGGGGGGGGGGGGGGGGGGGGGGGGGGGGGGGGGGGGGGGGGGGGGGGGGGCGGGGGGAGGGGGGGGGGGGGGGGGGGGGGGGGGGTGGGCGGGGGGGCGCTTGGACCGAGGTCTCCGCG
>NZ_JBVIRA010000060.1:0-5681 GCF_055576575.1 Streptomyces sp. NPDC033270 | reverse complement strand
CCAGTTCGCGAAGCCGGCGAACAGCGGGGTGGCGAACATCAGCAGCATGATCGTGCCATGCATGGTGAACGCCTGGTTGAACTGCTCGTTCGACAGGATCTGATGGCCGGGACGGGCCAGCTCGGCACGCATCACCAGGGCCATCAGCCCGCCGACGCAGAAGAACGCGAAAGCGGTGACCAGATAGAGCGTGCCGATGGTCTTGTGGTCGGTGGTCGTCAACCACTTCACGGGGAGCTTCATGCCCCGTAGGTGTCCGGAGCCGACGCGAACCTCACCGCCTACGGGCGCGCGGGGCCGTTTCGACGGGTGTGAAGTTTCACTCGAGGCGGGTGTGAAGATCGGGGACATGCCGGACACCAAGGGTTCATGAGTACGGACGACGCCTTCGCCGAGGCCTACCGCGCGTACTACTGGGCGGTCAGCCGCTTTGTGGCGCGGCGGCTGGACGGGCAGGCACACGACGTCGAGGAAGTGGTGGCGGAGGTCTTCTCCATAGCCTGGAGACGCCGCTCCGAGCTACCGGAGACCCCGCTGCCCTGGCTGTACGGGGTGGCCCGCAACTGCCTGGCCAATACGGTGCGGGGCCTGAGCCGCTACCGGCGGCTGCTGCACCGGCTCGGCAACCACGAGGCGGCACACCAGCGGCAGACCGTGGACAGTCCGGACGCGGAGCGGCCCGGCTCCTGGGTGCACGAGGCACTGGCCCGCCTCTCCCCCGGCGACCAGGAGGTGCTCCGGCTGACGGCCTGGGAGGAACTGACCATCGAGGAGCTGGCGGTGACCCTCGGCTGCGGTCAGAGCGCGGCGGCCATGCGGCTGCACCGGGCGCGCCGCCGTCTGCGCGCCGAGATCGACCGTACGCGGACGACCGTGTCCGCACGAGCAGGAGGCGACGGCAATGAGTGACGAACTGGGCCTGCTGCGCGCGGCCAATCCGGTACGGGCCGGCGAAGGCCCCTGGCGGGACCGCCCGCTGCACGCCCGCGCCGAACGCGACCTCAACCGTCTGCTGCACAGCAGGCGCACCAGGCGGGCCGGGCACCGCCTGGCCCTGCGGGCCGAGGCCGCGGTGCTCGCCCTCTTCGCCATCCTGGCCTTCACTTTCTCCGACGCCGGCAGCAGCCCCGCGGCCGCCGCGCCCGCGGCACTCGTGCCGCGCTCCAGCGCCTCGCCCGTCTCGCTGGACGCACTCGCCCGCAGGGCCGAGGCCGGCGCCCGGACGGCCGGCGCCGCGGACGGTCCGCGCCGGGGCAGCCATCTGCAGACCTGGTACATGAGCATGGAGTCCGGCCCGGATGCCGCGCCTCCCGTTACCGTTCCCGAGGAGCGCATCACCCGCTGGAACGCCGACGGCAGCGGCTCGGAACTGGTCGTGGCCACCGACCCGCGGCACCCCGGCCGCCCGGTGATCCACGACGACGACGGCCACTGGCGGACCGTCAGGGACGGCAAGGTCCTGCACCGCAAGACCTATCCGGCGGGCTCGGCCGCGCGGCGCAGCGGACCGGCCGCCCGCACAAGGCCGCCGACGGACCCCGTGGCGCTGCGCGCACATCTGGCGTCGCTCTACGGCGGAGCCGGGGGCCCCTCCCGCGCGAGCGGAGTCGAGCGTGGGGGAGGCGCCGGCGCCACGCCCCAACTACTGCTGGCGCTCGACTCGTTCCGTCAGGAGTGGACACCGGGGCCACGGGAGACCGCCGCCATCGTCCGGATGCTGGCCGACGCGGGCGGGCTGCGTCCGGCGGGCGCGGTCACCGACCGGCTCGGCCGGCGCGGGCAGGCGTATGTCTACGACGGTCCCGACGGCGCCTCGAACGCGACCCGTCAGATGGTGATCCTCGACCCTCGCAGCGGCGGGCTGCTGGGCCTGGAGGTCACCTTCACCAAGGACCTCCCCGACTTCCGGATCACCTCGGGGCAGGTCATGTCGTACGTCGCCTGGATGCCGTGACGGGGCCACAGCGGGGATGTCGCGGCCGGCCATGGACGCGGCGCCGAACGGCGTGGCACCGCAACGCCGGTGCCGCCCGAGTGGCGCGACAGCCCGGCATGGCTGATCCTTGAGGGAACGCGACGATCCACACCGGCGCGGCGGTACCTCGTACCGCCGCGCCGTTTTGCGCGCTCCGGGCTCCCCCTTTGCAGCCGTACCGCCCCCCTGTGCAGCCGCATCGCCCTCGCGTGAGGCAGGTCACCACGCGGCAATGGTTGCAGCCGATCACCGCGAGATGGATCACAGACCTACGTCCCGCGAATTGCTCTACGAAAGGGAGTTTCCCCTGCAAGGAGCGGGTATACGGGCGACTGTGCGGTCATCCGCACACTGTCCGTAATGAACATGTCTGCCCCTATGGTCGAACTTTGCCCGTCGCTCCATGGCGGGCTCCGTCCCGCTGTTCCACAGCGGGCGATGTCATGTAGTCGTCCAAGAGAGCGCAGGCGAGCGAACACGTGCCGACGCAGTCCCCCGTCGCACCCGGCCCCCGAAACCCCGTCGGCAGTCATGCCGGCGCCGCATCCGATCCGCAGCCGGGGAGGAGAGCGGATCTGCACCAGCGGGTCCCGGGCGAGGTGACCGTCGTCGATCCCGCGATGGTCAAGCGTGCGGTCTCGGCGGCGGCGCTCGGCAACGCGATGGAGTGGTTCGACTTCGGCGTCTACAGCTATATCGCGGTCACTCTGGGACATGTCTTCTTCCCGTCCGGGAATCCGACCGCGCAGCTGCTGTCGACGTTCGGCGCCTTCGCGGCGGCGTTCCTGGTGCGTCCCATCGGCGGCATGGTCTTCGGGCCGCTCGGCGACCGGATCGGCCGGCAGAAGGTCCTCGCCATCACCATGATCATGATGGCGGTGGGCACCTTCGCCATCGGCCTGATCCCGTCGTACGCCTCCATCGGGGTGGGCGCGCCCATCCTGCTCCTCGTCGCCCGCCTGGTACAGGGCTTCTCCACCGGCGGTGAATACGGGGGCGCCTCCACCTTCATCGCCGAGTACGCGCCCGACAAGAAGCGCGGATTCCTCGGCAGCTGGCTGGAGTTCGGCACGCTGGCCGGCTACGTCGGCGGTGCCGGCCTGGTCACCCTGATGACCGCCCTGCTGTCCACCGAGGACCTGCACTCCTGGGGCTGGCGCATCCCGTTCCTGATCGCCGGACCGATGGGCATCATCGGCCTCTATCTGCGGATGCGGCTCGAAGAGACCCCGGCCTTCGCCCAGTTGGAGAAGGAGGCGCGGACGAAGGAGAAGGTGCGCCGCGACGCCGAGAAGCGGATCGGCATCCGCGAGATGATCTTCGGTCAGTGGCGGGCGATGCTGCTGTGCATCGGACTGGTCCTGGTCTTCAACGTCACCGACTACATGCTGCTGTCGTACATGCCGAGCTATCTGACCTCGGAGCTGAAGTACGACGAGACGCACGGGCTGCTGGTCGTGCTCGCGGTGATGGTGCTGATGATGGGCATCCAGCCGTTCGCGGGCCGGCTCTCCGACCGCTTCGGCCGCCGGCCGGTCATCGCCGCGGGCTGCGCGGGCTTCCTGGTGCTGTCCGTGCCGGCCCTGCTGCTGATCCGCCAGGGGTCGCTGCTCGCCATCGCGCTGGGCATGGGGGCGCTCGGACTGCTGCTGGTCGCCTTCACCTCGACGATGCCGGCCACCCTGCCCGCGCTGTTCCCGACCAAGGTGCGCTACGGCTCGCTGTCGATCGGCTTCAACATCTCCGTGTCGCTCTTCGGCGGTACGACGCCGCTGGTGGTCACCGCCCTGATCGGCGCGACCGGCAACAAGATGATGCCCGCCTACTACATGATGGCGGCGGCCGTGATCGGCGGCATCGCCGTGCTGCTGATGTCGGAGAGCGCCCGCAAGCCGCTGCCCGGCTCCCCGCCGGCCGTCGAGACCGAGGCCGAGGCCCGAGCCCTGCGCGCGGCGAACCACCGGCCGGCCACGGCGGGCTCGGCGGCCTGATCCCTGGACGGTAGGGCCGGTTCCCTGGGAAGGGGAACCGGCCCTACCGCTCTCGCCGTCTGTGTCGCTGCCGCCGATCGAGTGATCGGCGTGCGGCGAACGGGGGACGACGATGGGCGTGGTGACGGGCGCAGCCGCCATGGCTCGGGCCGGTAGGCGGCGGGTGTTGCTGGTGGTGCTGGTGCTGCTCGCCGTACAGCTGGTGTCGCTGGCCAGGCCCGCGTACGCCTGCGGGTGCGGTGCCATGGTGCACGACCCGAAGACCACCATGGCGGTGGACCGCGAGACCTCGGCGGTGCGCTGGGACGGCAGGACCGAGCAGATCGTGATGAGCCTGACGGTGAACGGCAGCGCGCCGGACGCCGCGTGGATCATGCCGGTACCGCACCGGGCCACGGTCAAGCTGGGCGACCCGGATCTGTTCGACCAGCTCTCCGCGCTGACCGAGCCGGCCGTCCGACAGCGCCACTACTTCTGGCCGCGCGGCGGCGACTGGCCGTTCCAGGACGTGGACGGCGCCGCCGCCCCGCCACCGGGTGCGCGCGGCCCGGGAGTCGGGGTGGTCGGCCGCGAGCGCCTGGGCCCCTTCGACGTCGCCCGGTTGACCGCCACCGACCCCGGCGCCCTGCGCAACTGGCTGAAATCCCAGGGCTTCCGTCTCCCCGCGGCCCTGGCGACCGAGCTCCGCCCGTACGTGGCGCAGCGCTGGGAGTACGTGGCGATCCGCCTGGCCCCCGCGGAACGGCACCGCCCGCTGACCGGCACCCTCGATCCGCTGCACCTGTCCTTCGCCAGCGACCGTCTCGTCTACCCCATGCGGCTCTCCCGCCTCGCGAAGACACCGCAGTCACTGGGTCTTTACGTCCTCGCACCACACCGGATGGAGCCGCGCAGCACGATCGGCGGGGCGCGGCCCGAGGTCTTCTACGCGGGCCGGATCGAACCCGAGGGCGCGGTGCGCGACCTCGGCGGCAGCGGTGGCACCTTTCTGACCGCCGTCGACCAGAGCTTCCCGCAACCACAACGCATCACCGGTGACCACGAACTCCGCCGCGCGGAGCACGACACCCCGTTCCAACGGGTCAGGTACACCGATGCGCTGCTGAAGGTGGGCGGTGTCCCGGCCTGGATCCTGACGATCTTCGGTGTGCTGTTGCTGCTGGCGGCAGCGGTGGGCTCGGCACTGGCGATCGCTCTCCGCGCCCGCCGACGCGCATCCGGGCGCTTTGACCGTCCGATGTAGGAAACTGCAGGCACGTGATCGAGATGAGGGCGCCAGTCCGGCGTCCCCATGGTGAGAGGTGTCCTGTGCCCAGCGTGGTAAAGATCAACGTTCTGACCGTCCCCGCCGAACAGCGTGAGGTTCTGGAGAAGCGCTTCGCCTCCCGCGCCCACGCGGTGGAGAGCTCGGACGGCTTCGAGTGGTTCGAACTCCTCCGCCCGGTCGAGGGCACCGACGACTACCTGGTGTACACGCGGTGGCGTGACGAGGAGTCGTTCCAGGCCTGGATGGAAGGGCCCATGAAGGCGGCGCACCAGGGCGGCGCCGACCGGCCGAAGCCTGCCGCCAGCGGCTCTACCGTGTGGTCGTTCGAGGTCGTGCAGCAGGCGGCGCCCAAGACCGCCTAGGGCCTGTCCGATGGGTCAGGGTCGGAAAGGCCGCGGCGTCTGGTGCGGTGCATCGCAAGGCGCCGGAGCGTCTCGATAGCGGAGCT
>NZ_JBVIRA010000059.1:0-10166 GCF_055576575.1 Streptomyces sp. NPDC033270 | reverse complement strand
CCCCCCCCCCCCCCCCCCCCCCCCCCCCCCCCCCCCCCCCCCCCCCCCCCCCCCCCCCCCCCCCCCCCCCCCCCCCCCCCCCCCCCCCCCGCCGCATTGTCGGTGGTCCGTGCCACGATTCTCGTGGCACGGGGAACCCCTCTAGTTCCAGCGCCCCGTGCGCCCCAGCAGCAGGGCCGTCGCGGCGGTGCCCGCGGTGGAGGTGCGCAGGACGGTCGTACCCAGGCGGTACGGCTTGGCGCCGGCCTCGGCGAAGACGGCGAGCTCCTCCGGGGAGACGCCTCCCTCCGGACCGACGACGAGCACGATACGGCCGGTGGCGGGGAGTTCGGCGGTGGCCAGCGGAGTGCTGCCCTCCTCGTGGAGGACGGCCGCGAAGTCGGCGTCGGCCAGCAGGGCGGCGACCTGCTTCGTCGTCAGCGGGTCGGCGACCTCGGGGAAGGTCAGCCGACGGGACTGCTTGCCCGCCTCACGGGCCGTGGCGCGCCATTTGCCCAGCGACTTGGCGGCCCGCTCGCCCTTCCACTGGGTGACGCAACGCGCCGCCGGCCAGGGCACGATGGCGTCCACACCGGTCTCGGTCATCGTCTCGACGGCCAGCTCGCCGCGGTCGCCCTTGGGGAGCGCCTGGACGACGGTGATGACCGGGTCCGGCGGGTCGTCGGTGCGCAGCTCCGTGACGGCGACGACGAGCGTGTCCTTGCCCTCGACGGCGGCGACCGTGCCGTAGGCCCCGGTCCCGTGACCGTCCGTCAGCACGACCTCCTCGCCGGCCCGCAGCCGCCGCACCGACACCGCGTGCCGGCCCTCGGGGCCGTCCAGGGTCAGCGTGCCGCCGGCGCGTGCCTGCGCGAGCGAGTCGACGAGGAAGACGGGCGCGGTCATGACGCGCCGCCGGCGCCGGGGTGGGCCAACGCCGCCCGTGCCGCGTCGATTTCGGCCGCGAGGACCTCGACGAGCTGCGCGGCGGGCAGCTCCCTGGCCAGCCGGTGCCCCTGCCCCGCCCACAGGTTCATGGCCTGCGCGTCGCCCGCCTTGGCCGCGGCCTTGCGCACGGTGGAGGTGAGGTAGTGGACGGCGGGGTAGGCGGCCGGGGCGTACGGGCCGTGTTCGCGCAGGAAGCGGTTCACCAGCCCGCGGGCCGGGCGCCCGGAGAACGCCCGGGTCAACTCCGTATGCGTGAACAGGGGGTTGTTCAGTGCCTGCTTGTGCAGCGGGTTGGCGCCCGACTCCGGGGTGGCGAGGAACGCCGTCCCCAGCTGCGCCATCGTCGCCCCGGCGGCCAGTACGGCGGCGATCTGCGCCCCGCGCATCAGCCCGCCCGCGGCGATCACCGGGATCTGCACGGCCGCGCGGACCTGGCCGAGCAGCGCCAGCAGCCCCAGCCCCGCACCGGTCCCGTCCGCGTGCGGATCGTCCCGGTGGGTGCCCTGGTGGCCGCCGGCCTCCACGCCCTGCACACACACCGCGTCCGCGCCCGACCACTGCGCGGCCTGCGCCTCGGCCGCCGTGGTGGCCGTCACGACGGTGTACGTACCGACCTTGGCGAAGGCGTCGAGGACGGCGCGCGAGGGGCAGCCGAAGGTGAAGGACACCAACGGCACCGGGTCCTCCCGCAGTATCGCGAGCTTGGCCTCGTAGCCGTCGTCGCTGGGCCCGTCGGTTTCGCCGAGCTCGGTCTCGTACCAGGCGGCCTCGCCCGCGAGCTGCTCGCGGTAGACGTCGACGGCGGCGGTGTCGGCCAGGGACGGCTGCGGCATGAAGAGATTGACGCCGAAGGGCCGGTCGGTCAGCGACCGCAGCTGTTTGATCTCCTGGTACATGCCGTCGGCGGTCTTGTAGCCGGCGGCGAGGAAGCCGAGACCGCCGGCGCCGCAGACGGCGGCGGCCAGCTCGGGTCCGGAGCCGCCTCCCGCCATCGGCGCCTGCACGATCGGATAGCGACAGAGATCGGTCAGTGCGGTGGACATGAGCACATCGTGTCACGGGAAACGCCGAGCCCCCGCATCAGGGGCTCGGCGCTGGTACGCGCCTGGGCGCGTCGGTTCGGCCGTGGCCTACCGCCCGTTGAACGCGTCCTTCAGCCGCGAGAACAACCCCTGCTGCCCCGGCTGGAACTGGCCCGTGGGCCGCTCCTCGCCGCGCAGCTTGGCGAGCCGCCGCAGCAGCTCCTCCTGCTCGGGATCGAGCTTGCTCGGGGTCTGCACCTCGACATGGACGATGAGATCGCCGCGGCCGTTGCCCCGCAGATGCGTCACCCCGCGCTGGTGCAGCGGAATCGACTGCCCGGACTGGGTGCCCGGCCGCACATCGATCTCCTCCACCCCGTCCAGCGTCTCCAGCGGGCACTTCGTGCCCAGCGCCGCCGCCGTCATCGGGATGGTGACCGTGCAGTGCAGATCGTCGCCGCGCCGCTGGAAGACCGGGTGCGCAAGCTCGTGGATCTCGACGTAGAGATCACCGGCGGGGCCGCCGCCGGGGCCGACCTCGCCCTCGCCCGCGAGCTGGATCCGGGTGCCGTTGTCGACACCGGCCGGGATCTTGACGGTCAGCGTGCGGCGGGAGCGGATCCGCCCGTCGCCCGCGCACTCGGGGCACGGCGTCGGCACGACCGTGCCGAAGCCCTGGCACTGCGGGCACGGCCTCGACGTCATGACCTGGCCGAGGAAGGACCGGGTGACCTGCGAGACCTCACCGCGGCCGCGGCACATGTCACAGGTCTGCGCCGAGGTCCCCGGCGCCGCGCCCTCACCGGTGCACGTCGTGCAGACCACGGCGGTGTCGACCTGGATGTCCTTGGTCGTGCCGAAGGCCGCCTCGTTCAGCTCGATGTCCAACCGGATCATGGCGTCCTGGCCGCGGCGGGTGCGCGAGCGCGGTCCGCGCTGCGAGGCCGTGCCGAAGAAGGCGTCCATGATGTCGGAGAAGTTGCCGAAGCCCGCGCCGAAGCCGCCCGCGCCACCGGCGCCGCCCGACTGCGACAGCGGGTCCCCGCCGAGGTCGTAGACCTGCTTCTTCTGCGGATCCGACAGGACCTCGTAAGCGGCGTTGATCTCCTTGAACCGCTCCTGGGTCTTGGGGTCCGGGTTCACGTCCGGGTGCAGCTCGCGCGCCAGCCGGCGGAACGCCTTCTTGATCTCGTCCTGCGAGGCATCGCGCCGTACGCCCAGGACCGCGTAGTAATCCGTGGCCACTTACGACTCCGCCAGGATCTGTCCGACGTAACGTGCCACTGCGCGTACCGCTCCCATCGTTCCGGGGTAGTCCATGCGGGTCGGTCCGACCACGCCGAGTTTGGCGACTGCCTCGTCGCCCGAACCGTAGCCGACCGTGACGACCGATGTGGACGTCAGGCCTTCGTGGGCATTCTCATGCCCGATACGTACGGTCATGCCCGAGTCCTTGGCCTCGCCGAGGAGCTTGAGCAGCACCACATGCTCCTCAAGGGCCTCCAGCACCGGACGGATGGTCAGGGGGAAGTCGTGCCCGAAGCGCGTGAGATTGGCGGTGCCGCCGATCATCAGCCGCTCTTCGGTCTCCTCCACCAAAGTCTCCAGCAACACCGACAGCACTGTCGAGACCGTGCCGCGGTCGTCCTGTTCGAAGGACTCCGGGAGATCCTGCACCAACTGGGGCACATCCGTGAAACGGCGTCCCACGACCCGGCTGTTGAGCCGCGCCCGCAGGTCCGCCAGCGAGGTCTCGGCGAACGGCGTCTGGCAGTCGATGAGCCGCTGCTCGACCCGCCCGGTGTCCGTGATCAGTACGAGCATCAACCGGGCCGGCGCCAGTGCCAGCAGCTCGACGTGCCGGACCGTGGACCGCGTCAGCGACGGGTACTGCACGACCGCGACCTGCCGGGTCAGCTGCGCCAGCAGCCGTACCGTGCGCCCCACCACGTCGTCGAGGTCGACGGCACCGTCCAGGAAGTTCTGGATCGCCCGCCGCTCCGGGCTGGACAGCGGCTTGACGCCGGCCAGCTTGTCGACGAAGAGGCGGTAGCCCTTGTCGGTCGGGATCCGCCCCGCGCTCGTGTGCGGCTGGGCGATGAAACCCTCGTCCTCCAGGGCTGCCATGTCGTTGCGGACGGTGGCCGGGGAGACCCCCAGCTGATGCCGCTCGGTGAGCGCCTTGGAGCCGACCGGCTCCTCCGTCCCGACATAGTCCTGGACGATGGCGCGCAGCACTTCGAGCCTGCGTTCACTGAGCATCCTGCGCACCTCCAGTCCGGCCGTCCGCCGTTTCGTTACTCCTGGCACTCACACAAGTCGAGTGCCAGACCCGGAGCCAGTGTACGGCCGGGTAGCACGGCCACGGCAAGGGCGACCTTGCGCGGCGCCCGCCCGATGACCGTGTTCGGCCGATCCACCGGGCAACGCTATCGCGATGGAGCTAGCGTCTCGGTATGGGCACTGCTTGGGAAGAGGCCGGGTGGGAACAGCTCGGTGACGGTGTCGCCAGGCGCCGGATGCCGGGCTGGGACGAGACGATCGGCGTGATCACCGGATCGGCCGGCGTCATGATCGTGGACACCGGTGCGAGCATCCGTGACGGCGCGGATCTGCGCCGGGCCATCCGCGGCGTACTGGGCCGGGAAGTGACGCATGTCGCGCTCACCCATCCACATTTCGATCATGTGCTGGGCACCGCCGCCTTCGCCGGCGTCGAGGTGTTCGGCGCGGCCGGCCTGGGCGAACTGCTCCGGCGCGGCAAGGACGAGCTGCGGCACGACGCGATGCGCCACGGCGTCGCGCGGGACGCCGCCGCGGAGGCCGCCGATCTGCTGGTCGCCCCGCACCACCATGTGCACGGCCAACTGACCGTCGATCTCGGCGACCGGCAGGTGCTGCTCGCCAACGTCGGTCCCGGCCACACCGCCCACGACCTCGCGGTCCTGGTGCCCGGCCGGCACGGCGCCGCCGAGATCGTCTTCTGCGGCGACCTGGTCGAGGAGTCCGGCGAACCGCAGGCCGGCCCGGACGCGCTGCCCCAGCAGTGGCCCGCGGCCCTGGACCGCCTGCTGGCCCTCGGCGGCGAGGACGCGGTGTACGTCCCCGGTCATGGTGCCGTGGTGGACGCCGCCTTCGTCCGCGCCCAGCGCGACGCCCTGGCCGCCCTCTTCGGCGTACCGCCCTCCTGAGCGCCGGCCCCCGCCCCGGCCGGGGCCCGTCGGCACCGGGTCCCGCCGTGATCGACTCCGCCGCGATCAGGTCCCGCCGCCAGCGGGTCCCGCCGCCGGGATCTCGTATAGAACAGGCCCATGCAGAGCAAGCGCTACAGCCCCGACCTGACCCCGCCCTGGAAGAAGCCGCGCCCCGCACCCGAGGTGCCGGCCGACCCCGATCTGGTCGTCGAGGAGGTCACCACGGGCTTCTGCGGCGCCGTGATCCGCTGCGAGAAGACCGCCGAGGGGCCCACGGTCACCCTGGAGGACCGCTTCGGCAAGCACCGCGTCTTCCCCATGACCCCGCGCGGCTTCCTCTTGGAGGGCAAGGTCGTCACCTTGGTGCGCCCGCAGCACCGGCCGGCGCCGGGCGGCCCCGCCCGTACGGCTTCGGGGTCACTCGCCGTTCCCGGCGCCCGCGCCCGGGTCGCACGCGCCGGGCGCATCTATGTGGAGGGCCGGCACGACGCCGAACTGGTCGAGCGGGTCTGGGGCGACGACCTGCGCATCGAGGGCGTCGTCGTGGAGTACCTGGAGGGCGTCGACGACCTCCCGGCGATCGTCCGCGGCTTCTCCCCCGGTCCGGACGCCCGGCTGGGGGTGCTGGTGGACCACCTCGTGCCCGGTTCGAAGGAGTCCCGGATCGCGGCCGAGGTGACGGGCGAGCACGTGCTCGTCGTGGGCCACCCCTACATCGACGTGTGGGAGGCGGTGAAGCCGTCGTCGGTGGGGATCGCGGCGTGGCCCGCCGTCCCGCGCGGCCAGGACTGGAAGACCGGGGTGTGCCGGGCGCTGGGCTGGCCGGAGAACACGGGGGCGGCGTGGCAGCGCATTCTGTCCTGCGTACGGTCCTACAAGGACCTGGAGCCGCAACTCCTCGGGCGGGTCGAGGAGTTGATCGACTTCGTCACGGTCGGCGGGGAAGGCTGACGCGATGGGGAGGGGGCGGCGGGTCCGCTGGAGCGGGCGCGCGTCTCGCCCTGTGATCACCCGGCCGGGTGATCAGTCCACCAGGTCCCGCACCACCGCGTCGGCCAGCAGCCGTCCCCGGAGGGTCAGCACGGCCCGACCCGCCTCGTAGGGCGCCGGCTCCAGCAGCCCGTCGGCCAGCGCCCGCGCCGCCGCACGCGCTCCCGCCGGGGCGAGGATGCCGAGCGGGCAGCCGTCCGACAGCCGCAGCTCCAGCAGGATGCGTTCGACGCGGCGGTCCTCGTCGGCCAGCACCTCGCGCCCCGCGCCCGGGGAGCGGCCCTCGGCCAGGGCCTGGGCGTAGGCGCCCGGATGCTTGACGTTCCACCAGCGGACGCCGCCGACGTGGCTGTGGGCGCCGGGGCCGGCACCCCACCAGTCGGCGCCGGTCCAGTACAGCTCGTTGTGGCGGCAGCGGGCGGCCTCGGTGGTGGCCCAGTTGGAGACCTCGTACCAGGTGAAACCGGCGGCGGAGAGCTTCTCCTCGGCCATCAGGTAGCGGTCGGCGTGGACGTCGTCGTCGGTCATCGGGACCTCGCCACGGCGGATCCGGCGGGCCAGCTGGGTGCCCTCCTCGACGATCAGGGCGTAGGCGGAGACGTGGTCGGGGCCGGCCCCCAGGGCGGCGTCGAGGGACGCCCGCCAGTCGTCGTCGGTCTCACCGGGGGTCCCGTAGATCAGGTCGAGGTTGACGTGCTCGAAGCCGGCCGCGCGGGCCTCGGCGACGCAGGCCTCGGGGCGGCCGGGGGTGTGCGTGCGGTCGAGGATCTTCAGGACGTGCTGCCGGGCGCTCTGCATACCGAAGGAGACGCGGTTGAAGCCGCCCGCGCGCAGCTCGGCGAGGTAGCGGGCGTCGACGGACTCGGGGTTGGCCTCGGTGGTGATCTCGGCGTCCGGCGCGAGGCCGAACTCGTCGCGGATGGCCGCCAGCATGCGGGCGAGGTCGGCGGCGGGCAGGAGGGTGGGAGTGCCGCCGCCCACGAAGACCGTCTCGACCGGGCGCGGGTCGTCGCCCAGCACCTTGCGGGCCAGGCGGATCTCCGCCACGACGGTGTCGGCGTAGTTGTCGCGGGAGGCCAGGGCGCCACCGGAGCCGCGCAGCTCGCTCGCGGTGTAGGTGTTGAAGTCGCAGTAGCCGCAGCGGGTCGCGCAGTACGGCACGTGCAGATAGAAGCCGAGGGGCCGCCCGGCCGCCCCTGCCAGGGCATGACGGGGCAGCGCCCCGTGCTCGGGCATCGGCTCACCATCAGGCAGTGCGGAAGGCATGGGAACCATTGTCCGTCATACGACGCGGAGCAGGGTCCGCCGGGCGGGACGCCCAGCGGAACGCCTTACGGCGCCCGCGCGGGGCCCCGGGGGCCGGCCCGGAGATCGTCGCTCCGCTGCCCTCCAGCGGGACCCGTCTGCCGTACGGCTCCCCGCGCGCCCGGCCCCGGCAGCCCCAGCCCCGACGCCCGCGGGAATACCCTCCCCGCCCACCCCGTTGTGGCCCCGCAGGGGGCCCAGGCATCCCCTACGGGATCTGTTCCCACCAGCCCTACGGGAACCGCCGCGCGCTCCGTAATGCCGCCGCGCCCTACAGCGGACCGCCCGCCGCCTGGAGGACCAGGAGGGCCAGGTCGTCGTCGGGCGGGGTCGGGTCGAAGGCGTGGACCGTGTTGCGGATGTGGTCGGCCAGGGCGGTGGCGCCGAGGCCGGCGCCGGCGGCGAGGGCCGTGGCCAGGCCGTCCTCGTCGTCGAAGAGCCGGCGCCCGGAGCGGCGCTCGGTGACCCCGTCGGTGACGCACAGCAGCGTCTCGCCGGGGCAGAGGTCGAACGATTCGCTGACGTATGCGGCGTCCTCGACCACCCCGAGCAGCATCTGCGGTGCCGCGACGACCCGGACCGCGCCGTCCGCGCCCAGCACCAGCGGCAGCGGGTGGCCGGCGCTGGCGAGCGTGCAGCGGGCGCCTCCCGAGCCGCCGGGGTACGGGACGATCTCGCCGTAGAGGAGCGACAGGAAGCGGGCCTGTTCGCCCTCCTCGCGGATCTCCACCGGCGCCTCCGCCCCGGCGCCGGCCGCCGCCACCGCCGCCGCCACCGCCGCCACCGAGTCCGCCGCCTCCCTGGCCATGGTCTTGTTGAGCCGGTCGAGCACCTCCGCCACACCGAAGCCGTCACGGGCCAGCAGCCGCAGCACCGGCCGGGCGAGCCCGGTCACCGCGGCCGCCTCGGGTCCACTGCCGCAGACATCGCCGAGGGCGAAGCACCAGCGGCCGTCCCCGGCGTCGAACAGGTCCCAGAAGTCGCCGCCCGCCCAGGCGCCCTCGCGCGGCTCGTAGACCACCGCCGACTCCACACCGGGCACCTGCGCCCGCCCCCGGGGCAGCAGCCGGCGCTGCAGCACCTGGCTGATGCGCTCCTGGCGGCTGTACGCGCGTGCGGTGGCCACCGCACGGGCGACCCGCCGGGCCAGGTCCTCGATCAGGACGACGACCTCGTCGGGGATGCGCAGCAGTCCGCCCCGGCCGAGCAGCAGCGTGCCGAGGCGGCGGCCGCCGGCGACCAGGGGGCAGGCCAGCGCCGCGCCGCCCGGCTCCGCGCCCCCGGGTTCGTCCGGCCAGGGCCAGGGGACCGCGGCGGGCGCGCGGCCCGGCGAGGCGGTGCCGGGTACCTCCGGCGGCTGTTTCTCCAGTGCCGTACGCAGCGAGTCGACCCGGCTCTCGCTGGTGTGCCAGACGCGGGCGAGCCGCTGCTCCTCGACGCTCGCCGCGATGCCCCGGCCGGGCGCGCCGCCGTCGCCGTCGTAGAGCCAGACGGCACACCAGTCGGCGAGCCGCGGCACGATCAGCTGGGCGGCGAGCGCGGCGACCTGATCGGCGTCGAGCTGACCGGAGAGCAGGTCGGAGGCCTCGGCGAGGAACGACAGGGCGCCGGTCTCGACCCGGTCGGCGTCCAGCTCCCGACGGGCGGCCCGACGCGGCGCGGGGGCGAGGAGTTCGGCGGCCCGCAGTTCGCGCTGCAGCACCTGATCGGCGTAGGCGATCTCCGGCTCGGGCCGGGCGCCGGCGTCCGGCGCGTCCACCGGCAGGCGGAACCATACGGTCTTCATCGCGCGGCGGTAGGTGATGCCCCAGGATTCGGCGACCGCGCTGATCAGCTGCAGTCCGTGGCCGCCGCTTTCGGAGCCGTCGCTGTCGGCGGCGACACCGTCGACCGGGCAGCCGCCGGACAGGGAACCGTCGGACACCGGGCTGCCGGACGCGGTGCGCCGCGCACGGGCGCGGATCGGCTGTGCCGGATGGTGGTCGGAGACCTCGACGACGATGCCGGGGAGGGGGGCCGGGTCGGCCTCGTCGTCCCGCTCGCCCGCCGCCTCCAGCCGGCAGCGCAGCTCGACGGTGGTGCCCGCGTGCACCACCGCGTTCGTCACCAGCTCGCTGACCAGCAGCACCGCTTCGTCCGCGAGCCGATCGGTGAGCCCCTCCGTGCCGGGCAGCCGCTGGGCGGCCCAGTCGGCGAAGGCGGCCCGGACGAACTGCCGGGCGGCGGCAGCGGCCTGCGGATCCCCCGGCAGGCTGGCCCGCAGGGAGCGGGCGGCGGGTCCGGCCGCGGAGGGGCCGCCGGCCCCTTCCGCCGTCGTCGTGACGTCGTCGTCCCGTGGAGACGAAGTGGTCGTCCGCATTGAGCAACTCCCGAGCAGCTCCGCTACAGCGCCGGATGCGCCACCGACAGAGTGACAGAACGGGCGCACCCATAAGCACTGAGTCACGGAAGTGGGTGGTCACAGCGCTCAATTCGGCTGACGCGCCGGGGGAGTTGGCCGACGCGCCAAGTGCGGCCCGGGGATCCTCGGAATGAGAGGCGGTACGGGGCGGACGACATGGAGGGGGCAGTACGGGGGCGGTGTGTGTGGGGGGGGGGGGGCCCCCGGGGGCCCCCCCCCCCCCCCCCCCCCGCCCCCCCCCCCCCCCCCCCCCCCCCCCCCCCCCCCCCCCCCCCCCCCCCCCCCCCCCCCCCCCCCCCCCCCCCCCCCCCCCCCCCCCCCCCCCCC
>NZ_JBVIRA010000058.1:0-10687 GCF_055576575.1 Streptomyces sp. NPDC033270 | reverse complement strand
GGAGGGGGCGGACCGCAGGACGGAGTCCGGAGGGCCGCACCCGCTGCCGAAAACGCCCCGCGCAGCGGCACCAGCCCGCCGCAGGCGCAACGGCGAAAAACCACCACGGCGGGAAAGCCAAAAACGTGGGAAGCAAGCCCAAGCGCGCAGCGACTATTTGGACTGGGCGATCCAATAACTGCTAAAATGCCCCCATGGCGCGACCCAGGAAGTTCGACGAGGCGCGGGCCGTCGACGCCGCGATGCACGCGTTCTGGGCCGCCGGCTATGAGGCGACTTCCACCCAGGACCTGTGCGACGCCACGGGCCTGGGCCGCAGCAGCATCTACAACACGTTCAAGAGCAAGCACGACCTCTTCGAGCGGGCCCTGGCCCGCTATATGGAGCACAAGAACGGCGAGCTGTTCGAGCTGCTGGAGGGCGAGCTGCCCGCGCGGCCGAAGATCCGCGCGCTGCTCCAGCGGGTGATCGACGAGGAGGCCGCGTACGCGGACGGCCGCGGCTGTCTGGTCGTCAACACCTGTGTCGAGGTGTCGGCCCACGATCCGTCGGTCGCGGCCTCGCTGGAGCGGGACTACGGCGTGCGGCTGGAGGCGATCCGTGCCGTGATCGAGTCCGGCCAGCGCGACGGCGACATCGCGCGCGACAAGGACCCCCGCACCCTCGCGCACCTGGTCATCGCCGCGATCGGCGGGCTGCGGGTCTCGGCGCGCGCCGGGGTCGATCGCGCGGCGCTGGAGAGCGTCGCGGACGCGGCCCTGACCGCGATCTGAGCGGGCCGGTCCGCGCCGTACGCGATCGGGGCGGGCCGGCCCGCGCCGTGCCCGCTCACCCGGCGTCCGTACCCCGTACGGCGACCAGCGCCGCGCCCGCCGCGGCGAGTGCGGCCACCACGAGGCCGAAGACGGTGGCGGCGGCCGGGAGGCCGATGGCGTCGCTGAGGTAGCCGTCGGCGACCGGGAGGGCGCCGGCGAGGAGGTAACCCCCCGCGTTCAGGCCCGCGTTGGCCTCCGCGCGGCGGGCCGCCGGGACCTCGCGGCTGAGCAGGGTAAGGCCGCCCAGCTGGCCCGCGCCCTGGCCCGCGCCGGCCAGGACCACCGCGGCGACCAGCGGCGTGAGCGTGGCGGTGTGCACGGCGGCGACCAGGGCCAGGGTGCCGGCGATGGTGGCCGCGCCGGACGTCAGCAGCACCGTACGGACCGTCAGGTGCCGTACCGCGAACTGCACACCGGTGGCGGCCAGGAACATCACCAGCGCCAGCCCGCCCGCCAGGGCGCGGTTCGCCGTACCGAGGAGCCCGGCCAGCAGGGACGGCCCGAGCGACAGGACGAAGGCGGTGGCGCTGATCCCCGGGGCGAACGCCGCGAGTCCCAGGGCGAGATGGCGGCGGTTGTCGCGGGGGACCGCCGGCAGCCGCACCCAGGACCGCCGGGCCCCGGTGCCGGCCCCCGGCCGCCGTCGCGGCAGCGGCATCCTGGCCACCACCGCCAACGCCGTGGCCAACAGGGCCGCTTCGACGGCGAAGACGGTGACGGTCGGCGCGGGCGCGGTCTGCGACAGCACCCCGGCCAGTACGGGGCCGATCCCGGCACCCAGGACCATCGCGGTGGAGGCCAGGAGCGGCCCGATCCTGCGGCCGGCCGCGAGGTCGGTGACCGCGGCCATGCCGGCGGAGACGGCGGCGCCGGTGGCCACGCCGGTCAGCAGCCGGGCGGTGGCCAGCGCGGCCACCGAGGGCGCGGTGGCGTAGCCGAGGCAGGCGGTGACGGCCAGCAGGAGCGCCGGGACCAGTACGGGCTTGCGGCCGAGGCGGTCCGAGGCCACGCCCGCCACCAGCAGCGCGCCGAGCAGTCCGACCACATAGGCGGCGTAGACCAGCGTCAAGGTGCCGGATCCGAAGCCGAGTCGGCGCTGCCACACCCCGTACAGCGGCATCGCCGCATTCGACAGGGTGAAGATCGCGACCACCGGCCAGGCCGCCAGCCAGACCTCGCGTACGGGGGGTGGTGCGGGTGCCGGTGCGGGCGGTGTCGTGGTCCGGGCCGGCGGCGCGGCGGTGCGGGTTTCGGGCATGGGGGTCCCCCTCCTCATCCAGCAAGTACGAGATGATTCGTACAAGCAGTACGAGGAGATTCGTACAGGCAACGGCAGTACGATGCAAGTCGTACTAGCGGTCGTGGTCGAGAGGGAGGAGCGCCGGATGTCGTCCAGGGCAGCGGCACGGAGCGAAGAAGCACACGAGGGCGGCGCGACGCGGCTCGATTTCGTCGCGCTCCGGCGACCCGTCCCGCCCGGCGCGCCCGATCCGCTGCCGGAGCCGGCGCGCGAGGCCCTGCGGCTGGAATCCGTCATGGGCGCGCTGAGCGATCCGTTGCGGCTGCGCATCGTGCGCACGCTGCTGCTGGAGGCGGAGGCCTTCGACCACACCTGCGGCTGGTTCGGCCTCGACCGGCCCAAGTCCTCGCTGACCCACCACTTCCGGGCCCTGCGGGAGGCCGGACTGATCCGTCAGCGGCAGTACGGGCTGGAGCGGCGCAGCCATGTCCGCATCGACGATCTCCAGGCCCGGTTCCCCGGGCTGCTGGCCCTGGTCGCCGACTGGCGGGAGTGAGCGCGCGGCGCGGCGCTCAGGGCGCGCCGGCCGCTTCGACGGTCAGGCGCAGGCCCGGGCGCAGCCCCCACCGCGACATCGCACCGGCCTCCGCCTCCAGGACGTGCCGGGCGCGCAGGCGGGGGCGGCCCAGCCGGCCCGGCCGCATGGTGCGTACGGCCAGCACCGTGAAGTCCCGCCCCAGATAGGCGACATCGATCGCGAACCGCATCCGGAAGGTGTGCACACCGCTCGCCGGGGTCAGCAGCAGCGCCCCCTCGATGCCGTCGCGGCCCAGCAGGCCCCGGGCGCGGGCACGATAGGACGTCGCGATCTCCACCGGAATGCCGGTGTCCGCGCCGTGCACCATCCCCGGTCCGTTCTCCCAACGCGCCATGCGCAGCGTTCTATCAGCTCCCCTGGCGCCGGCCCACCCTTGAGGGGCGCGGGGCCGCCGGACACGCTCTAGGGTCGGCGGGTGGCACTGATGCTGATGGTTCTCGCCGCCGCCTACGGGGCCGCGGCCGGGCTGCTCATACCGCGGCCCGCCCACCGGATGGCCGTCGAGCCCGAGGAGGGGTGGCGCGCGGCCTGCCCCGGAGGCCATCCGATCCCGGGGGTGGCACGCGGCTGGCTGGGGCGGGGGCGCTGCGTGCGGTGCGGGGCGTACGGGCCCGGGGCGCTGCCGACGGCGACGGTCACCGCCGCGGTCTGCGCGGCCCTGGCGGCGGCCACGGGGCCGCGGCCGGAACTCGCCGCCTGGCTGGTGGCGACGCCGCTCGCGGTGCTGCTGACGGTCGTCGACTGGCGGGTGCGGCGCCTCCCGGACGAGCTGACGCTGCCGCTCGTGGTGCTCGTGGCGGGGGTGCTGGGGCTGGTGGGCCGGCTGACGGGGGAGACCGGCGCGTGGCGGCGGGCGCTGCTCGGCGGTCTGCTCCTCGCCGCGTGCTACCTCCTGCTCTATGTCGTCAACCCGTCGGGGATCGGGCTGGGGGACGTCAAGCTGGCGGCCGGACTGGGGGTCGCCCTTGGGTGGTACGGCTGGCGCACCCTCGTCACCGGGGGCGCGGCGGGGGTGCTGCTCGGTGCGCTCTACGGGGCGGGGCTGCTGCTCGTCCGGCCCGGCGCCCGTAAAACGGCCATGCCGCTGGGGCCATTCATGATCATTGGGGCGTTCGGCGGGCTGCTCCTGGGCGCCGCCGCGGCCGGCTGACCGTCCCCCGCGCCCGTCCCGCGCGAAGCCGCCCGTACACGCCGGAGTGATCCGGGCCACGCCGCAGCGCGCGCCGGTGCACGCAGCACACCCCTCGCGGGGTTATGGTGGAAACCCCCCCTCGGGCCGGTCCGTATCCCCCCCACGGACCGGCCCGCTTTTGTTTCCCCGTCCCCCAAGGTGTCCGCCCTAGCGCCGGGCCCAGATGTTCACGCCGTCCGTCGTCTGCGCGAACTCGTCGATCTCGGTCAGTTCGGCGTCCGTGATCTTGGGAGCGTCGAGGGCGGCGAGATTGGCCTCCAACTGGGCGACGCTGCTGGCGCCGATGAGGGCGGAGGTCATCCGGTCGTCGCGCAGCACCCAGCCGAGGGCGAGCTGGGCCAGGGACTGGCCGCGGCGGGCGGCGATGTCGTTGAGGCCGCGCAGGCGCCGTACGACCTCGTCGGAGAGCAGGTTCGGGTCCAGGGACTTGCCCAGGGAGGCCCGGGAGCCCTCGGGGATGCCGTGCAGGTACTTGTCGGTGAGCATGCCCTGCGCCAGTGGAGCGAAGGAGATGCAGCCCATGCCCTCGTCCTCAAGGGTGTCCAGCAGCAGGTCGTCCTCGATCCAGCGGTTGATCATCGAGTACGAGGGCTGGTGGATCAGCGCGGGGACGCCCATGTCGCGCAGGATGCCGGCCGCCGTACGGGTCTGCTCGGCGTTGTAGGAGGAGACCCCCGCGTACAGCGCCTTGCCCTGCCGGACCGCGGACGCCAGCGCGCCCATCGTCTCCTCCAGCGGGGTGTCCGGATCGAAACGGTGCGAGTAGAAGATATCGACGTAATCGACACCCATCCGCTTCAGCGACGCATCCAGTGACGAGAGGAGGTATTTCCGCGAACCCCATTCGCCGTAGGGGCCCGGGTGCATCAGATATCCGGCCTTCGTCGAGAGAATCATCTCGTCGCGGTAGCCGCGGAAGTCCTGCGCGAAGATCTTTCCGAAGTTCAGCTCTGCCGACCCGGGTGGCGGACCGTAGTTGTTGGCCAGATCGAAGTGGGTGACACCCAGGTCGAAGGCCCGGCGCAGGATGGCGCGCTGGGAGCTCAGGGTGCGGTCGTCCCCGAAGTTGTGCCAGAGTCCAAGGGAGACCGCGGGGAGTTTGAGTCCGCTGCGGCCCGTTCGCCGGTACTTCATCGAGTCGTAGCGGGAATCCGCGGCGCGGTAGTCGGTGCCAGTCATGCTCATCTCCCTATCACGTACCTGTGACATACCTGATTGGGCTGTCGTGACAGCCGAGAAGTAAAGTTGCCCACTTGAGGCGACGGGGCGACCGCCATTTCGGCACGGAGGGGCTGGACCACACATGCTGCGATCTTCCGGGGTGCGCATCCCGTATCCGCCTGCACTGCGCAATCTGGTCTACCGGCTGTACGCGCGACGGGTGGAGGGCCGCCTGGACCACGCCCAGGTGCCCAAGCACATCGGCGTCATCCTGGACGGCAACCGCCGCTGGGCGCGGGCCGACGGGCGGACGCCCGAGCAGGGCCACCAGGCGGGTGCCGCCAAGATCAGTGAGCTGCTGGGCTGGTGCGGGGAGACCGACGTCGAGGTCGTCACGCTCTGGCTGCTGTCGACGGACAACCTCGACCGGCCCGAGGGCGAGCTGACCCCGCTGCTGGGCATCATCGAGAACACCGTGCGCGGTCTGGCCGCCGACGGCCGCTGGCGGGTGCACCACGTGGGCAACCGGGACCTTCTCCCGGAGGCCACCCAGAAGGTGCTCAAGGAGGCCGAGCAGGCCACCGTCGACAACAGCGGCATTCTGGTGAACGTCGCGGTGGGCTACGGCGGCCGGCAGGAGATCGCGGACGCGGTGCGGTCGCTGCTGCTGGAGCACGCCGAGCGCGGCACCTCCTTCGAGGAGCTGGCCGAGATCGTCGACATCGACCTGATCTCGGAGCACCTCTACACCCGTGGCCAGCCGGACCCGGACCTGGTCATCCGTACGAGCGGCGAGCAGCGGCTGTCGGGCTTCATGCTGTGGCAGAGCGCCCATTCGGAGTACTACTTCTGCGAGGTCTTCTGGCCGGCCTTCCGGAAGGTCGACTTCCTGCGCGCGCTGCGCGACTACGCGGCCCGGCACCGCCGCTACGGCTTCTAAATCGGGCCGCCCCGCCGCAGGTCCGCCACGGCCCCGCGGCGCGGGCGCTTCTGACGCACCCTCTCCTGGTGGTCACCCCGGCGGGCTCCTTTTCCCCGGGCGATCAGGCGTAACCAAAGGTTCATCGCGCGTGCGTCATATGCCGTGGCATGGCAGCGGGGGTTCGAGGGAATATCCCTTCCAGGTCGGCGTCCGGAACAAGCCATCGGGCGCCGCATCTCAGCGGACGGCATGGGGCCGTCCGCCCGGGAGGCCCTTTGCACATCACGGAGAGCCGTGCGCACCGCACGGGCGACGCGAGGGGCCGGCGCTCGGCCCGTACGTCGTGGCCTGAGCCCGGTCCGGTCACAAGATGGCCGGGGGTCCCGGGGGCTTCGCCCTCCGGGAGCACATCGCCCCGCGACGCCGTCGCACCCCAACCTCATCCGAGGGGGTTCGTCCACCCGTGGTGAACAGCAAGCAGCGCCGTGTGAACGACCGGCGCACTTATGTCCTCGACACCAGTGTGCTGCTGGCGGATCCAGGCGCCATGGCCCGCTTCGACGAGCACGAGGTCGTGCTGCCGGTCGTGGTGGTCACGGAGTTGGAGGCCAAGCGGCACCATCCCGAGCTCGGCTACTTCGCCCGGCAGGCACTGCGGCTGCTGGACGAGTACCGAGTCCAGTTCGGGCGGCTGGACGCGCCCATCCCCATCGGGGAGCTCGGCGGGACACTCCGGGTCGAACTGAACCACTCCGACCCAGGGGTCCTGCCGGCGGCCTTCCTCAACGGCAACCGCTACGGAGACAACGACTCGCGGATCCTCGCCGTCGCGCGCAACCTCCAGGCCGAGGGGTTCGACGTCACGGTCGTCTCCAAGGACCTGCCGATGCGCATCAAGGCGTCCTCGGTGGGCCTGCTGGCCGAGGAGTACCGCGCCGAGCTGGCGATCACCGACTCCGGCTGGACGGGCATGGCCGAGCTGACCGTCCCCGCCGACCAGGTGGACGACTTGTTCGCCGACGAGACCGCGTACGTACCGGGAGCCTCCGAACTTCCGGTGCATACCGGACTCGTACTGCAGTCCGAGCGTGGCCGGGCGCTCGGCCGGGTCACCGCGGAGGGCGCGGTCCGGCTGGTGCGCGGCGACCGGGAGGCGTTCGGTATCCACGGCCGCAGCGCCGAACAGCGGATCGCGCTGGATCTGCTGCTCGACCCCGAGGTCGGCATCGTCTCGATGGGCGGCCGGGCCGGTACGGGCAAGTCGGCGCTGGCGCTGTGCGCGGGCCTGGAGGCCGTGTTGGAGCGCCGGCAGCACCGCAAGGTGATGGTGTTCCGCCCGCTGTACGCCGTCGGCGGGCAGGAGCTGGGCTATCTGCCGGGCAGCGAGGCCGAGAAGATGAGCCCCTGGGCGCAGGCCGTCTTCGACACGCTGTCCGCGGTGACCACCAAGGACGTCATCGAAGAGGTGGTGGGGCGCGGCATGCTGGAGGTGCTGCCGCTGACCCACATCCGGGGACGGTCGCTGCATGACGCGTTCGTCATCGTGGACGAGGCCCAGTCCCTGGAGCGGAATGTGCTTTTGACGGTTCTGTCCCGTATCGGCGCCAACTCCCGGGTGGTACTGACGCATGACGTCGCCCAGCGCGACAACCTCCGGGTCGGGCGGCACGACGGAGTGGTCGCGGTCGTCGAGAAGCTGAAGGGGCACCCGCTCTTCGCGCATGTCACGCTCAACCGCTCGGAGCGTTCGCCGATTGCGGCACTGGTAACCGAAATGCTGGAGGACGGCCGGATCTGACCGATTGTCCGAATCTGACCCCCTGTAGGGTCGCGCCGCCCGGTGAAGCGAAGGAGCTTAGCCGGGCGGCGTTCTGCTGCGTGCGGATATCCGGAAATCCTCGGTGGCAAACGAGGTGTGAGCTTTCACACCCGGCCGGGAATTGATTCCCGGTGTGTCGTTCGGGCAGAGTCTGGGTCCTGTCAGGCCCCGCATACGGCAACACACACCCCTTGGGGTGCCTCCGGTCGAGCGAACGTGAGACCGGGGGAGGTGTAAATCCACGAACTTCATAGCGAGTCGTCGTATGCCGCCCGAAAGCACCACGCGGACCCCGAGGGGGACGTACCGGGCCAGTGCCTCCCGTGACCAGCCGGTCCCGCCCGCTCAACAGGGTCCGGAACAAGGGGAGACCAGCGTCAGGGGCACGATTGCGTCCGCGAGGTCACCTAAGCGGGCGATGCTGGAAGGAAAACGTGTGAGCCGGATCTCGGTCCGGGGATTCGCCGTGGCATCCGCCACCGCGGTCACCACCGTCGGCGCCGTCGTCGGCGTCGCCGCAGGACAGCCCGCTTCGGTCGGCAACGCCGAGGCCGCAGCTGCCGATGCGACGATCGCCGACATCCCCGCAGGCGCTCAGGCACAGGTGCAGACGGCTTCCCTGACGCAGCAGGCGGACGACCAGTCCACCCAGGCGGATGCGGCAGCCCTCAAGTCCGCGCAGGAAGCCGCCCGCAAGGCAGCCGCGGAGACCGCACAGAGCAAGAAGGACGCCGCGGACGAGGCGAAGGCCAAGAAGGACGCCGAGGCGCGCAAGAAGAAGGAGCTGGCCGCGTCCCGCTCCGACGCGCGCGACGACCTGGGCGACCTCGTCGGCAAGAGCTCGTACTCCATCGCCGACACGCAGGCCATCGCACGTCAGATGGTGGCGGGCGACCAGTTCCAGTGCTTCAGCAACATAGTGGACCACGAGTCCGGCTGGAACTACCAGGCCACCAACGCCTCCTCGGGCGCCTACGGGCTCGTCCAGGCGCTGCCCGGCTCCAAGATGGCCTCGGCCGGCTCCGACTGGCAGACGAACCCGGCAACCCAGATCAAGTGGGGCCTGAACTACATGAACGACCGCTACGGCAGCCCCTGCGGCGCCTGGTCGTTCTGGCAGGCCAACAACTGGTACTAGGCCCGCCGGCCGCACCACGGCACATCCGAAACCCCCGAACGCGACCGCGTCGGGGGTTTCGCGCATCCCGCACAGGTAACGTCGTGCCGTCAGTGTGTGGTGTGTGGGAGGGGAAGAGGAAGGGACATGTCCAGATTGCCTCAGTGGGTCGGTGGCCTCGGCGCCGGTCTGACGCGGCTCTCGCAGCGGCTGGAGGACCAGCGCCGCCGCGCGGAGGCCGCGGCGGCGGCCGGGGACCCGGAGGAGCTGAGGCGTGCCGAGCGCGCTGAGGCGCGGCCGGCCAACGGTTCGCCCGCCAACGGCTCACCGGCCGGTGACGGCCCGGTGGGCACGCTCATCGCCACCCGCCCGCCGCGGCGGGCACCGGAGCCGGTGGACGGCGTGCCGCACCCCGGCGCCGAGCCCGAGCCGCCGGCCGCCGCCCCGCGTCCGCCGGATTCCGTGCCCGCGCCGCCCGCCTACGCCCCGGCCGTCGCGGCCCGCCCCGACCCGGTGGCCGCCGTGCCGTGGGGCGTACGGGTCGCCGCCGAGGTGGGCTGGCGGCTGCTGGTGCTCGCGGCCACGCTGTGGGTGCTGGCCCGTGTCATCACCAGCATCGAGCTGGTCGTGCTGTCGTTCGTCGCGGCGATGCTGATCACCGCGCTGCTGCAGCCGACGGTGGGCTGGCTGCGCGGGCGCGGGCTGCCGCGCGGGCCGGCGACCGCGCTGACCTTCATCGGCGGCTTCGTCATCATGGGCCTGGTCGGCTGGTTCGTGGTCTGGCAGGTCCAGGACAACATCGACTCGGTGTCCAGCCGCATCCAGGAGGGCATCACCGAGCTCAAGGGCTGGCTGCTGAAGAGCCCGTTCCATGTGACCGAGAGTCAGATCAACAGCATCGCCAAGAACCTGCAGGACGCGATCGGCGCCAACACCGAGGCGATCACCACTGCCGGACTGGAGGGCGTCACCGTCGTCCTGGAGGTGTTCACCGGCATCCTGCTGGCCATGTTCACCACGCTCTTCCTGCTCTACGACGGGCGGCGGATCTGGGAGTGGGTGCTCAAGCTCGTCCCGGGCGCGGCCCGCGAGGGCGTGGCGGGCGCCGGGCCGCGGGCCTGGCGGACCCTGACCGCCTATGTGCGCGGCACGGTCATCGTGGCGCTCATCGACGCCATCTTCATCGGCATCGGGCTGTACTTCCTCAATGTGCCGCTGGCCGTCCCGCTCGCCGTGTTCATCTTCCTGTTCGCCTTCATCCCGCTGATCGGCGCGGTGGTCTCGGGCGCGCTGGCGTGCGTCGTCGCGCTGGTGACCCAGGGCGTCTTCCAGGCCCTGATGGTGCTGGCGGTGGTGCTGGCCGTCCAGCAGATCGAGGGCCACGTCCTGCAGCCGTTCATCCTGGGCCGGGCGGTGCGGGTCCATCCGCTGGCGGTGATCCTGTCGGTCGCCGCGGGCGGACTGGTCGCGGGCATCGGGGGCGCGGTCGTCGCCGTCCCCCTGGTGGCGGTCACCAACACCGTCGTCGGCTATCTGCGGTCGTACTCGCGGGAGCAGGCCGTGCGGATGTCGGTGGCGCCCCGCGGGGCCACCGCGATCGGTGTGGCCCCGACCCCGCCCCCGGTGAAGCGCGCGCCCGAGGAGTCCGGCGACTGAAGCCACCGGAGCCGGTCCGGCGCCCGGCCGGCTCCGGGCGGTCCACACACGCGAAACCCCGCGGGACACACCCTTGGATTCAAGGGATCGTCGCAACACGTGATCACTGACGTGTGGTGGTGAGCAGTTTAGATAGACGCTCGGCTGGTGTTTCCCAGCCGAGCGTC
>NZ_JBVIRA010000057.1:0-15360 GCF_055576575.1 Streptomyces sp. NPDC033270 | reverse complement strand
AAACGCCCGGTTACATTTCGAACCCGGAAGCTAAGCCTTTCAGCGCCGATGGTACTGCAGGGGGGACCCTGTGGGAGAGTAGGACGCCGCCGAACTTTCTTTGTGGGAAGCCCCGCACCGTTATAGTGCGGGGCATTTCTGCGTTCCGGGGATCCTGGGACCCGCGGTACGGCGCGGCCGGCGGGCCAGGTAAGGTCAGGGGGCATCATTGGCACATTTCCCACAGGAGGCCCCCGCGGTGGAGGTCCAGGAGACGCGGGTCCAGACGGATCGCGTCCTTACCATCCCGAATATCCTGAGCATGGCTCGCCTCGTCGGCGTGCCGGTGTTCCTGTGGTTGATCCTGTGGCCGGTATTCGATGGTCCGAATGCTGATGGCTGGGCACTGCTGGTCCTCGCGCTGAGTGGTGTCAGCGACTACCTGGACGGCAAGCTCGCCCGGCGCTGGAACCAGATCAGCAGCCTCGGGCGGATCCTGGACCCGGCGGCCGACCGCCTCTACATCCTGTCCACCCTCGTCGGCCTGACCTGGCGCGAGGTCCTGCCGGTCTGGCTCACCGCGGCCCTGCTGGCGCGCGAACTGATGCTGCTGATCGCGGTGGGATTCCTCGGGCGTCACGGATATGGCCCTCCCCAGGTGAACTTCCTGGGCAAGGCGGCTACGTTCAACTTGATGTACGCCTTCCCGTTGCTCCTGCTGAGCGACGGGAGGGGCTGGCTTCACACGCTCGCTGCTATTTTCGGATGGGCGTTCGCAGGTTGGGGTACGGCGCTCTACTGGTGGGCAGGGATCCTGTACGTGGTCCAGGTCCGCCGACTCATCAGGGCGGACGCCACAGCCGACTGAGCTCTCCGAACCGGCAGATTGTGCAAGGGCCGGCGCCCGTACGCGAGCACAGAAACAGTGGGCGATCTGGACAAGTGAAGTCGGCAAGACCGTCGTCTCTTATGAGGAGGACGCTTCCGACATGAAGGCCGTTGTGATGGCCGGCGGCGAAGGAACACGCCTTCGCCCCATGACGTCCAGCATGCCCAAGCCACTGCTTCCGGTCGCCAATAGGCCGATCATGGAGCATGTGCTGAGGCTGCTGAAACGGCATGGTCTCAATGAGACCGTCGTGACCGTGCAATTCCTTGCCTCGCTCGTCAAGAACTATTTCGGGGACGGCGAAGAGCTCGGAATGGAGCTCACCTACGCCAACGAGGAAAAGCCACTCGGCACCGCGGGCAGCGTGAAGAACGCCGAGGAAGCCCTCAAGGACGACGCCTTCCTCGTCATCTCCGGTGACGCCCTCACCGATTTCGACCTCACCGATCTGATCCGGTTCCACAAGGAAAAGGGCGCCCTCGTCACCGTCTGCCTCACTCGGGTCCCCAATCCGCTCGAGTTCGGCATCACCATCGTCGACGAGGGCGGCAAGGTCGAACGCTTCCTGGAAAAGCCCACCTGGGGCCAGGTCTTCTCGGACACCGTCAACACCGGTATCTACGTGATGGAGCCGGAGGTCTTCGACTACTTCGAGCCCGATGTGCCGGTCGACTGGTCCGGTGATGTCTTCCCGCAGCTCATGAAGGAAGGCAAGCCGATCTACGGCTATGTCGCCGAGGGGTACTGGGAGGATGTCGGCACCCACGAGAGCTATGTGAAGGCCCAGGCCGATGTCCTCGAGGGCAAGGTCGATGTCGAAATCGACGGCTTCGAGATCTCGCCCGGAGTGTGGGTCGCCGAGGGCGCCGAGGTTCACCCGGACGCGGTGCTGCGCGGGCCGCTGTACATCGGTGACTACGCCAAGGTCGAAGCGGGCGTGGAGATTCGCGAGCACACCGTCGTCGGTTCGAATGTCGTCGTGAAGAGCGGCGCCTTCCTGCACCGCGCCGTGGTGCACGACAACGTCTATCTCGGGCAGCACACCAATCTCCGCGGGTGTGTGATCGGCAAGAACACCGACGTGATGCGGGCCGCCCGGATCGAGGACGGCGCGGTGATCGGCGACGAATGCCTCATCGGTGAGGAGTCGATCGTCCAGGGCAATGTGCGCGTCTATCCGTTCAAGACCATCGAGGCCGGTGCGTTCGTCAACACCTCGGTGATCTGGGAATCCCGCGGCCAGGCGCATCTGTTCGGGGCCCGGGGCGTGTCCGGGATCCTGAACGTCGAGATCACCCCGGAACTCGCCGTACGGCTCGCGGGGGCGTACGCCACCACGCTCAAGAAGGGCTCCACGGTCACCACCGCACGTGACCACTCCCGTGGTGCCCGGGCGCTCAAACGCGCGGTGATCTCCGCGTTGCAGGCCAGCGCCATCGACGTACGCGACCTGGAGAACGTCCCGCTGCCCGTCGCCCGCCAGCAGACCGCCCGCGGCAGTGCCGGCGGCATCATGGTCCGTACGACGCCCGGTGTACCGGACTCCGTCGACATCATGTTCTTCGACGAGCGGGGCGCCGACCTCTCGCAGGCCGGGCAGCGCAAGCTCGACCGGGTCTACGCCCGTCAGGAGTACCGGCGCGCCTTCCCCGGCGAGATCGGTGACCTGGTCTTCCCGGCGAGCGTCTTCGACTCGTACACCGGGTCGTTGCTGCGGGCCTTGGACACCACCGGGATCGCCGAGTCGGGGCTGAAGGTCGTCGTGGACGCCTCGAACGGCAGCGCGGGCCTGGTCCTGCCCAGCCTCCTGGGGCGGCTCGGGGTCGACTCCCTGACCATCAACCCCGGGCTCAACGAAGCCCGGCCCACCGAGACCGCCGAGGCACGGCGCTCCGGGCTCGTCCGGCTCGGCGAGATCGTGGCGTCGGCGCGGGCCGCCTTCGGCGTGCGCTTCGACCCCGTGGGCGAACGACTCTCGCTCGTGGACGAACGCGGCCGGATCATCGAGGACGACCGTGCGCTGCTGGTCATGCTGGACCTGGTCGCCGCCGAACGGCGCACCGGCCGGGTGGCGCTGCCGGTGACCACCACCCGGATCGCCGAGCAGGTGGCGGCGTACCACGGCACACAGGTGGAGTGGACGACCACCTCGCCGGACGATCTGACCCGGGTGGGGCGGGCGGACGGCACGGTCTTCGGCGGGGACGGCCTGGGCGGCTTCATCATCCCGGAGTTCAGCTCGGTCTTCGACGGCGCGGCCGCGTTCGTCCGGCTGATCGGCCTGGTGGCGCGCACCCAGCTCACGCTCAGCCAGATCGACGCGCGGATCCCGCGGGCGCATGTACTGCGCCGCGATCTGGCGACCCCCTGGGCGGTCAAGGGACTGGTCATGCGGCATGTCGTCGAGGCGGCCGGTGACCGGGAGGTGGACACCACGGACGGCGTACGGGTCGTGGAGGCCGACGGACGCTGGATCCTGGTGCTGCCGGACCCGGCCGAGGCGGTCACCCACCTGTGGGCGGAAGGACCGGACGACGACTCCGCCCAGCAGCTGCTGGACGAGTGGTCGGCCGTGGTCGACAGCGCCGGCCGCTGATCCGGACCCCACCGGCGGGCCGTTGATCGGCACGCCGGTGGGGCCGTTGGGAGACTGCGCGGCCGACGTGGGACGATGTGCGGCATGTCGCAGCAGCGCCCCGATCGGAGCACCCCGAAACCGCCGGCCGCGCGCCCCGATGCGTCCATGTCGCTGCTGACCAACGTGATGGATCACAGCCTCGACGACGGGTATGCCGAGGCGGCCGCGCGCAAGTCCGAAGCCGGCGTGCGCGGGCTGCCGCGTACCCTGCGGGCGAAGTTGGGCCTGGCGGCCGGTCTGGTGCTGGCCGCGCTCGTGGTGACCGTCGGGGCGGCGCAGGCGCGGATATCCGCACCGACGCTGGCCAAGGAGCGCGAAGAGCTGATCAACCGCATCCAGAAGGGGACCGGCGAGGCGGACAAGCTGCAGCAGCGGGTCGACGCGCTGCGGGGCGACGTCAGCAGGATGCAGCGTGAGGCGCTGAAGCAGCACGGCGGCGGCAAGGCCGAACTGCTGGCCCTGTTGTCGGGCTCGACGCCGGTCACCGGACCCGGCGTGAAACTCGTCGTGGACGATGCCAAGGGCGCGGAGTCCGGTGGCGGCGGGCCGCGCGAGAGCAGTGGTTTCTCCGACACCGGGCGGGTACGCGACAGGGACATGCAGCGCGTCGTCAACGGCCTGTGGGAGTCCGGTGCGGAGGCCATCTCCGTCAATGGGCAGCGGCTTACGTCACTCTCGGCGATCAGAGCCGCGGGAGACGCCATACTGGTCGACAACAAGCCACTGGTGCCGCCCTATACGGTGCTGGCGGTGGGGGACGGGCAGCGGCTGAGCACCGCGTTCCAGGACAGCGCCGATGGCCAGTACCTGCATGTGCTGCAGGAGAACTACGGCGTTCGCACCAGGATTTCCGCGGAGGGTGAGGTCACGCTGCCGCCCGCGCCCAGTTTGATCGTACGTACCGCAAAGCCGCAGGCCGGTGCCGCCAGGTCGGGCGGCGCCGACACAGGGAAGGGCACATCGTGATCGCCGTACTGGGCCTCATCGTGGGAGTCGTGGTCGGACTCGTCGTCCGACCCGTGGTGCCGACGGTGGTCGAGCCCTACTTGCCGATCGCTGTCGTCGCGGCGCTGGACGCCGTGTTCGGCGGTCTGCGCGCGATGCTGGACGGCATCTTCGACGACAAGGTCTTCGTGGTCTCCTTCCTGTCGAACGTCGTCGTCGCCGCGCTGATCGTCTTCCTCGGCGACAAGTTGGGCGTCGGCGCCCAACTCTCCACCGGCGTCGTGGTGGTGCTGGGCATCCGGATCTTCTCCAACGCCGCGGCGATCCGCCGGCACGTCTTCAGGGCGTGAGACGGATGGCAACGGACGAGACCCCGGAGCCGGGGAAGCAGCCGGAGCGACCGGAGCCCGAGCAGGAGCGCAGCCCGGTGGGGCGGCGGCCGATGCCGCCCGAGAGCCGGAGCACCTCTGAGCGGAAGGCGTCCGAGGACGGGGACGAAACCCGGGAAACGGACAGTGCTGGACAGAAGTCGAGTAAAGCGGCAGACTCCTCGACTCCTGACGCGGTGAGCGGTGGCGGAGAAGGAGAGCGCCCGAAGACCGGCCGGGAGCGGCTCGCGGCGAGCCTGTGGCCGCCGCGGTTGACCCGGGCTCAACTGATCGTTGCGCTGCTCCTGTTCATTCTCGGCCTGGGTCTGGCGATTCAGGTACGTTCCACAAGTGACAGCAGTGCGCTGCGGGGTGCGCGCCAGGAGGACTTGGTGCGCATTCTGGACGAGCTGGACAATCGCTCCCAGCGGTTGACGGACGAACAGCGGCGCCTGGAAGGGCAGAAGACCGAGCTGGAGAACAGTTCGGACCAGGCCGAGGAGGCCCGTAAGCAGACCGTGGAGAAGGAACAGCAGCTGGGTGTGCTGGCCGGGACCGTCGCGGCGCAGGGGCCCGGCATCAACCTGACCATCGACGACCCGACGCACTCCGTCGAGGCGGACAAGCTGCTGGACACCATCCAGGAGCTGCGGGCGGCCGGCGCCGAGGCCATCCAGGTCAATTCGGTACGGGTCGTCGCGGACACCTACCTCTCGGACATCCGGGGCGGGGTGGAGATCGACGGCGAGCGTGTCACGCAGCCGTACCGCTTCAAGGTCATCGGCAAGCCGGAGGACCTGGAGCCGGCGCTGAACATCCCCGGCGGAGTGGTGCAGACGCTGGAAAAAGAGCAGGCCAAGGTGTCTGTGACCCGTCGGGGGAAGATCATTGTGGATGCCTTGCGAGAGGCGAAGCGGCCTGACTACGCTCGGTCGTCATCGCAGTGAGGTGTGCAGGTATGTCGAGTGCCCGGCGAGGGCATGAGGTAGCGGGGGGTCGACGCACCGTGCGTGTGGTGTGTGGTGGAAACTGTTTGGAGGCCACGGACGTTCACAGGATGTCCGGATGGGCCGGTGTGTGCATCGAGGGTTCGTCCTGCCCCACGGGCGGGTCTGTTTCGTTCAAGGGGAATCGCCCGTGAAGTTGTTTGGAAAGCTGTTCGGCAAGAGCGCGCGCCAGGAGGGCGGCAGCGGCTCCGCGCGGCACCGCGCTCCGCGCCAGCCCGAAAGTGGTGAGGCGGCGGAGCGTCCGCTCTTCCGTGACGAGGTCAGCGGTCCGTCCGGGGGGCACGGCGCGGGTTCTGTTGACCCCTCCGGTGCCGCCCGCATAGGTTCCGAGGAACCATCGGCCTCACGCACGGGTGGAGGGTCGGCCTTGCCGGTATGTACGAGGTGTGGGCACCGGAACGCCGAGGCGAGCCGGTTCTGCTCCAACTGTGGTGCGCCGCTGCGCCCGGGCGCCCAGGCCGAGCGGGCGTCCGAGACGACGTCCACGATCTCCATTTCGGGGCTGGAGGCCTACGACTCGGAGACGACGGGCCAGAATCTGGTGCCGTCGCTGTCCCCGGAGGCCCAGGCCGCGGTCGAAGCCCTTCCGCTGGGTTCGGCGCTGCTGATCGTGCGCCGGGGTCCGAATTCGGGCAGCCGCTTCCTGTTGGACAGCGAGCTGACGACGGCGGGCCGGCATCCGCAGGGCGACATCTTCCTCGACGATGTGACGGTCTCGCGCCGGCATGTGGAGTTCCGCCGCGGTGCGGACGGCATCTTCACGGTCGCCGACGTCGGCAGCCTGAACGGCACGTACGTCAATCGTGAGCCGATCGACTCGGTCGCGCTCGCCAACGGCGACGAGGTCCAGATCGGCAAGTACCGCATGGTCTTCTACGCGAGCCAGCGGGGCGCCGGGATCTGACCGGTCAGGGAAGGCATATGCGCGATACACCGAAGGGCGGTGCCGCTTCCGTCGGCACCGCCTCCTCGGGCGCCAAGCCGGTGAGCATCGGCACGGTGCTCAATGTGCTGCGCGAGGAGTTTCCCGAGGTCACCATCTCCAAGATTCGCTTCTTGGAGGCCGAGGGGCTCGTCGAGCCGAAGCGCACGCCTTCCGGATACCGGAAATTCACGCCGGCCGACGTCGATCGGCTGGCGAGCGTCCTGCGGATGCAGCGGGACCACTATCTGCCCCTGAAGGTCATCCGGGAGCATCTGGACGCCCTGGAGCGCGGTGAGCAGGTGCAGCTGCCCGCTCCGGCCGCGCCCTCGCTCGACCTGGTCGAGGGCGTCTCCTGCCAGGGTGAGGACCATCCGACGGCTGCCCGGATCGGTCGGGCCGAGCTGCTGGCCGCCGTGGAGGTGGACGAGGCGGCGCTCGCCGACTGGGAGTCGTACGGACTCATCGTCCCCCATGCGGACGGCGGATACGACATCGAGGCCGTCACCGTGGCCAAACTCGTCGCGGACCTGGGTCGTTTCGGCCTGGAGCCGCGGCATCTGCGTGCCGTGAAGGCGGCCGCCGAGCGCGAGGCCGGCCTGGTCGAACAGGTCGTTGCACCCCTTCGGCGGCACCGTAATCCACAGACCAGGGCTCATGCGGAGGCCACCGCCAGAGAACTGGCGACGCTCTCCGTACGGCTCCATGCGGCGCTGGTGCAGAGCGCTCTTCGCGTCCGGTTGCCATGAGCAAAAGAGTGCTCGACTACCCAAACCTGCCGGGCACGTCCTAGGGTTGCTGTGTGAACGAGCTCGACGTCGTGGGTGTCCGGGTGGAAATGCCTTCCAGCCAACCGATCGTGCTCCTGCGGGAGGTGGGAGGCGACCGTTACTTGCCCATTTGGATCGGGCCAGGGGAGGCCACCGCCATCGCCTTCGCCCAGCAGGGCATGGTCCCTGCCAGGCCGCTGACGCACGACCTTTTCAAGGACGTGCTCGAAGCGGTGGGCCAGGAGCTGACCCAGGTCCGCATCACGGACCTGCGCGAGGGGGTTTTCTATGCCGAACTGGTCTTCGCCAGTGGGGTCGAGGTCAGTGCCCGCCCGTCCGATGCCATAGCGCTGGCGCTGCGCACCGGAACGCCGATCTTCGGCACGGACGGTGTGCTGGACGACGCGGGGATCGCCATCCCGGACGAGCAGGAGGACGAGGTGGAGAAGTTCCGCGAGTTCCTCGACCAGATCTCGCCCGAGGACTTCGGCACCAACAGCCAGTGACGCCGGCCGGGTGAAGGGGCTGATTCCGGCCAAACTATTTAGCCATTCCCCGCGCGAGGTCACGAGAAACCACTCGTAGGGTGATTATCACTCGGCGTGGCGAGCGCGGCGATCGTTGACGCACCCCGAGTGACTGCATACCGTCGATATGGCAGGTCCCGTCCGGGACGTGGAGGACGGAGGGCGGCGTGGCAATCACCGGCGACGGTATGGCGGCGGAAGGGGCGTTGCCGCTCCACTCGGGCGCGGCCGCGAACCATGCCCCGGCACCGGCCGCGGCGGTGTCGGGGGACTGCGAGGCGCAGAACATCGGCTATCGCGGCCCGACCGCATGCGCGGCAGCGGGCATCACCTACCGGCAGCTCGACTACTGGGCGCGTACGGGCCTGGTGGAGCCGAGCATCCGGCCCGCGTACGGCTCCGGCACCCAGCGGCTCTACAGCTTCCGGGACGTCGTCGTCCTGAAGATCGTCAAGCGGCTGCTGGACACCGGGGTGTCGCTGCAGAACATCCGCACCGCCGTGCAGCATCTGCGCGCACGGGGGCTGGCGGATCTGACGCGGATGACGCTGATGAGCGATGGCGCGACGGTCTACGAGTGCACCTCGCCCGATCAGGTCGTCGATCTGCTCCAGGGCGGCCAGGGCGTCTTCGGCATCGCGGTGGGCGTGGTGTGGCGGGACGTGGAGGGTGCGCTGTCACAGCTCCACGGAGAGCGCGTGGACACCGGCGAGACGCTGATGGGGAAGAACCCGCACGACGAGCTGGCGCGGCGGCGCAACAGGGCCGGCTGAGCCCCGTCCAGCGGTCCCGGCCCGGCATCGGGTCGATTGTCAGTGCCATGCGGCAGCATCGGACGTGTGAGACCCGCGCCGACGATTCTGCATCTGGACATGGATGCGTTCTACGCGGCCGCCGAGCAGGCGGCCAAGCCCAGCCTGCGCGGCAAGCCCGTGGTGGTCGGCGGGATCGGGCCGCGGGGTGTGGTCGCCACGGCGTCGTACGAAGCCCGGGTCTTCGGGGTCCGCTCCGCGATGCCCACGGCCCAGGCGCGCCGGCTGTGCCCCAACGCCGCCTATCTCAGCCCTCGCTTCGGCCTGTACCGCCAGGTGAGTGACACGGTGATGGAGCTGCTGCACGAGCTGTCACCGCTCGTCGAGCCGCTGAGCCTGGACGAGGCGTTCGTGGACCTGGAAGCGGGCGGGGTCCCGGCCGAGACGGCCGCCGTACGCGCCGTGGGGGAGCGGCTGCGGCGCGACATCCGGTCCGCGACGGGACTGACCGGTTCGGTGGGGCTCGCGGGCGCCAAGATGCTGGCGAAGATCGCGTCCGAGGCGGCGAAGCCGGACGGCCTGGTCGTCATCGAGCCCGGCACGGAGCGGGAGCTGCTGGGCCCCATGACGGTGCGGACGCTGCCCGGGGTGGGCCCCGCGACGGCTGAGACGCTGCGCCGGGCCGGGATCCACACCGTCGCGGAGACCGCCGAGGCCGGCGAGGCGGAGCTGGTGCGGCTCCTGGGGAAGGCGCACGGCGCGGGGCTGCATGCGATGGCGCTGGGCCAGGACGACCGCCCCGTGGTGGCCGAGCGGGACGCCAAGTCCATTTCGGTCGAGGACACCTTCGAGGTCGATCTGACCGACCGGACGCGGGTGCGGACCGAGATGCTGCGGCTGGCCGACCGCTGTGTCCAGCGGCTGCGGGCGGCCGGGCGCTCCGGGCGCACGGTGGTGATCAAGGTGCGGAACTACGACTTCTCGACGCTGACCCGCTCCGAGACCCTCCGCGGGCCCACCGACGACCCCTCGGTCGTACGGGAGGCCGCGGTGCGGCTGCTGGAGACCGTGGACACCACCGGCGGGGTGCGGCTGCTGGGCGTGGGGGTCAGCGGGCTGGCCGACTTCACCCAGGAGGATCTGTTCGCCCAGTTGGCGACGGAGCGGGAGGCCGGGGAGCTGGCGCGGGCGGCCGCGGAGCCGGGTGGGGAGGGGCCCGGTGGAGGGGAACCGGAGGAGGAGCGGCCGAGACGCTGGCATCCGGGGCTGGACGTGGTGCACGACGAGTTCGGCGCCGGATGGGTGCAGGGAAGCGGCGTGGGGAGGGTGACCGTGCGCTTCGAGACGCCGTGGTCCGCACCGGGGAGGGTGCGGACCTTTGCCGTCGAGGACCCGGCGCTGCGGCCGGGTGAGCCCTTGCCGCTGGTGGGCGGCGGGCCGGAAGGGGGTCAGTCCTCCGAGCCGGCGATCTTGCCGAAGTCCTTGTCCGAGCCGTCGGAGCCGCCCTCCGTGCCCGGGGACGCCGGACCGGGTTCCGGTGAGGAGATATCCAGCCGGTAGTGGTGGTAGAGCTGGAGCTCCTGCTCAGGGGAGAGATGGCGGCCCACGCCGAAGTCCGGGGCGTCCTTGATCAGCTTGCGGTCGTAGGGGATGTGCAGGCCCTCACCGACCATCTTGCTGGGTTCAAGGGGGACGAACGCATCCCGGCTGAAGAGTCCGGTGCGCACGGCCGCCCACTCCGGTTCCCCCGTCGCGTCGTCGAGGTAGACCTCGTCGATCGTGCCTATTTTCGCGCCGTTCCGGTCGAACGCTTTGCGGCCGATCAGGCTCCGGGGATCGATATCGGTTTGCACAACCCCTCCAATTGGTCGCAACTGCCCTGTGACAACTACCAAACGGCACATTTCATGCCCCGGCCACTCGAAGGATCCTTCGAGTGGTGCGCTGGTAGGCTGGCCAATGGCCGCAGAACCCATGCGGGAGAGTCCTTTGTCGTTCGCGACCAGGGCGCCGAAGGAGCAAATCCTCCCCGGAATCTCTCAGGCACACGTACCGCATGGACGAGGTCACTCTGGAAAGCAGGGCGGGCCACGGACGAGCACAGCGCCGGAACCCCTCCTCACCGACGGTGAAAGCCGGGCCGCCTCGCGCGGGCCGGTGAAGCTCTCAGGTTGAGATGACAGAGGGGGAGGCCGTCCGGGCACCCGCGCCGTGGTGCCCCTCGTAGGTCGCATTGACCAGGAGGCCCCCGCAGATGACCACCACTCGCATCTCCCTGACCGAGCTCGAACAAGGCATTCCGTTCGAGCGCCGGCACATCGGCCCCGACCACGAGGCGCAGGCGAAGATGCTCGCGCACGTCGGCTTCGGGTCGCTGGACGAGCTCACGGCCACCGCCGTACCCGATGTGATCAAGAGCGCGGAGGCGCTCGGCCTGCCGCAGGGCCGTACCGAGGCCGAGGTCCTCCAGGAGCTGCGCGGCCTGGCGGAGCGCAACCAGGTGCTGTCCCCCATGATCGGCCTGGGCTACTACGGCACGTTCACCCCGCCGGTGATCCTGCGCAACGTGATGGAGAACCCGGCCTGGTACACGGCGTACACGCCCTACCAGCCGGAGATCTCGCAGGGCCGCCTCGAGGCGCTGCTGAACTTCCAGACCATGGTCGCGGAGCTGACCGGGCTGCCCACCTCCGGTGCCTCCCTGCTCGACGAGGGCACCGCCGCCGCCGAGGCGATGGCGCTCTCCCGCCGCGTCGGCAAGGTCAAGCAGGGCGTCTTCCTGGTCGATGCCGACTGCCTGCCGCAGACCGTCGCCGTGATCCAGACCCGCGCCGAGCCCACCGGCGTCGAGGTCGTCGTCGCGGACCTGTCCGACGGCATCCCCGCCGAGATCGCCGAGCGGGGCGTTTTCGGTGTGCTGCTGCAGTACCCCGGCGCCTCGGGCGCGGTGCGCGACCCCCGCGCCCTCATCGAGCAGGCTCACGGGCTCGGCGCGATCGTCACCGTGGCCGCCGATCTGCTCGCCCTGACGCTGCTGACCTCGCCCGGCGAGCTCGGCGCGGACATCGCGGTCGGCACCACCCAGCGCTTCGGCGTCCCGATGGGCTTCGGCGGGCCGCACGCCGGCTTCATGGCCGTGCGCGACCAGTTCGCCCGCAGCCTGCCCGGCCGCCTGGTGGGCGTCTCCGTCGACGCCGACGGCAACAGGGCCTACCGCCTCGCGCTGCAGACCCGCGAGCAGCACATCCGCCGTGAGAAGGCCACCAGCAACATCTGCACCGCGCAGGTGCTGCTCGCCGTCATGGCCGGGATGTACGCCGTCTACCACGGCCCCGAGGGCCTGCGGACCATCGCCCGGCGCACCCACCGCTACGCCGCCGTCCTCGCCGAGGGCCTGCGGGCGGGCGGTGTGGAGATCGTGCACGGTGCGTACTTCGACACCCTGACCGCGCGGGTGCCCGGCCGGGCCGCCGAGGTCGTCGCCGCCGCCCGCGAGGCCGGCGTCAACCTCCGCCAGGTCGACGCCGACCTGGTCGGCATCGCCTGCGACGAGACCACCGGGCGGGCGCAGCTGGCCGGCGTCTGGGGCGCCTTCGGCGTGCAGGGCGACGTCGAGCAGCTGGACGCGGCGGCCGCTGAAGCGCTGCCGCAGGAGCTGCTGCGCACGGACGACTACCTCACTCACCCGGTCTTCCACCAGCACCGCTCCGAGACCGCGATGCTGCGCTACCTGCGCACCCTCGCCGACAAGGACTACGCGCTGGACCGCGGCATGATCCCGCTCGGCTCCTGCACGATGAAGCTGAACGCCACCACCGAGATGGAGCCGGTCACCTGGCCCGCGTTCGGCCAGCTGCACCCGTTCGCGCCGGCCGACCAGGCCCAGGGCTATCTGACGCTGATCCAGGAGCTGGAGGAGCGGCTGGCCACGGTCACCGGCTACGACAAGGTCTCCATCCAGCCGAACGCCGGCTCGCAGGGCGAGCTGGCCGGCCTGCTGGCCGTACGCGCCTACCACCGCGCCAACGGGGACGAGCAGCGCACGGTCTGCCTGATCCCGTCCTCGGCGCACGGCACCAACGCCGCCAGCGCCGTCATGGCGGGCATGAAGGTCGTCGTCGTCAAGACCGGTGAGGACGGCGAGGTCGACGCCGACGATCTGCACGCCAAGATCGACAAGCACCGTGACGAGCTCGCGGTCCTGATGGTCACCTACCCCTCCACGCACGGCGTCTTCGAGGAGCACATCACCCAGATCTGCGGCGCGGTGCACGACGCCGGCGGTCAGGTCTACGTCGACGGCGCCAACCTCAACGCGCTGGTCGGACTCGCCGAGCCGGGCAAGTTCGGCGGCGACGTCTCGCACCTCAACCTGCACAAGACCTTCTGCATCCCGCACGGCGGCGGCGGCCCCGGTGTCGGCCCGGTCGCCGTACGCGCCCACCTGGCGCCGTACCTTCCCAACCACCCGCTGCAGCCCTCCGCGGGCCCCGAGACGGGCGTCGGGCCGATCTCCGCGGCTCCCTGGGGCTCGGCGGGCATCCTGCCGATCTCCTGGGCGTACGTCCGCCTCATGGGCGGCGAGGGCCTCAAGCGCGCCACCCAGGTCGCGGTGCTCAGCGCGAACTACATCGCCAAGCGCCTGGAGCCGCACTACCCGGTGCTCTACACCGGCCCCGGCGGCCTGGTGGCGCACGAGTGCATCATCGACGTCCGGCCGCTGACCAAGGCGACCGGCGTGAGCATCGACGATGTCGCCAAGCGGCTGATCGACTACGGCTTCCACGCACCGACGATGTCCTTCCCGGTGGCCGGCACGCTGATGATCGAGCCGACCGAGAGCGAGGACCTCGACGAGCTGGACCGGTTCTGCGACGCGATGATCGCCATCCGTGCGGAGATCGAGAAGGTCGGCTCGGGGGAGTGGGACAAGGACGACAACCCGCTGCGCAACGCCCCGCACACCGCGGCCGCGCTCGGCGGCGACTGGGCCCACGCCTACAGCCGTGAGGAGGCCGTCTTCCCGGCGGGCGTCACGGCGTCGGAGAAGTACTGGCCGCCGGTGCGCCGTATCGACGGTGCCTTCGGCGACCGCAACCTCGTCTGCTCCTGCCCCCCGCTCGACGAGTACGACAACTGATCAGCACCAGCCCATCAGGGCAACATCAAGGGCCCTCGGCAGATCTGCCGGGGGCCCTGTGGTAAGTGCCGGGCGCTCGCGGGTCAGGCGGCTGCGGTGACCCGGGTCCGGTGCGGGGCGATGACCTGCCCGTCCGGCAGCAGCTCACCGGTGTCCTCGAAGAGCAGGACGCCGTTGCAGAGCAGGCTCCAGCCCTGCTCGGGGTGGTGCGCCACAAGGTGTGCGGCCTCCCGGTCGGTGGAGTCTGCTGACGGGCAAGGCGGTTGGTGCTGACACATGGAAGTTGTCTTTCGCTGCGGTGTGGTGAACGTCGTGCGGCTCGATGTGGTGGTCATGGCCGCTCCCCCGTTTCTTCGGTCGGTTCCAGTGTTGCCCTACGGACGGGATTCCGCAGGGATTTCGCAGCAGCGGTACTCACTCGGTATCGACGCGTCACCCGTGCGGGCGGTTGCCTCCAATTGCGCTCGCCTCCAAGGGCGTTGGCAGTGGTATCGACGGACTAGCCCGCGCGGGTGAGCGCGGCAGCGCCCCGCGGCCGGGAAGGGACGCGGGGCACGCTCTGGTCGGCCGGTGTGCGCCGGGCGCGGATGCGCGGCCGGCGCGCCGGGTCAGGCGGGTTCGCGCAGCAGTGGGGTGGGTGTCAGCCGGCGGGTGAGCCGGGGCAGCAGATCGGCGACGTGGTGCGGACGGTGGGCGGCGATCCCCGGCGGGGCGGGCGCCAGCGGTACCAGCAGATCGCCCGCTGCGGGCAGGCCCTCGGCGCCGTCGGCGGAGACGTCGTGATGCAGCCACAGCGTCAGCATGTACAGCTCGGGGACGGACAGCAACCGCGGCTGGTAGGGCGCGTTCAGCGCCTCCGCCTGCACCAGTGCCCGCTCGGTCGAGGCGACATAGGGGCCGCCGCAGAAGCGCGCGAACGCCCAGCCGTCCGCGGTGAGCATCGCCTCGGCTGTCGCCACGGCCCGCTCCCCGCCGCGTACCAGGAAGCTCCAGCCGGCCAAACGGGTCAGCGGTGTGCCGCCGGCCTTGCTGACGTCGTCCCATACGTGGAGCGGCAGCGGGTGGTCGGGGCTGAGCGGGCCCTGATGGGCGCGCAGCCCGGGGGCGGGGGCCTCGCGGACCGCGGTGGGCGAGCCGAGGGCGGTGAGAACGCTGCGCAACGCGGACGCGGGGGCGGGGGAAACGTGCAGCGGCATGGTGGGTCGCCTCTCACTTCAGAGACACGGTGGAGCGTGGCGGGTGCAAACGGCGCTGTCTGCGGGCGGGGACAGAGCATGGCCGGCCCCGGGGCCGCGGCCGGGCGTGGGGTAGGGGGGGGGGGGGGGGGGGGGGGGGGGGGGGGGGGGGGGGGGGGGGGGGGGGGGGGGGGGGAGGGAGGGGGGGGGGGGGGGGGGGCGCAGACAAACGCCCGGCGACACGACGT
>NZ_JBVIRA010000056.1:16430-16816 GCF_055576575.1 Streptomyces sp. NPDC033270 | reverse complement strand
TCCTGTTTCACCAGGATCTCCGGGCGCTTCCCTTCGGTCTTGCGTTTCCGACTCTATCAGATCCTTGCGGCTCCGATTTTCGCCGGTGCGTTTCGACCTTTCGGCTTCTTCGCGTTTCCGACTCTAGCAGATCCGGTTTCGCTTTGATTCCGGTTCCGATTTCCGTCGGAGGGGTTTTGCCTTTCGGCTGATCCGACTTTATCAGATTGCTCTGGGTCGGAATTCCGTCTGGTGTCGGAAGCGATCCGTACGCGCAGGCGTGCGGGGCTTCCCGTTCAGGCGGAGCCGTAAACGTACTGGAGGGGGGGGGGGGGGGGGGGGGGGGGGGGGGGGGGGGGGGGGGCGGGGGCCGCCCGGGCCCCCCCCCGCCGCGTCTCTCCGCTCCT
>NZ_JBVIRA010000056.1:0-16420 GCF_055576575.1 Streptomyces sp. NPDC033270 | reverse complement strand
CCTTCCTGTTTTTGCGGCTTTTCCTCAGAAGCCCCCCCCCCCAGCCCAACCCCCCAACCCCCCCCCGGCAGAAACACCCCCCCCCCCCCCCCCCCCCCGCCGCTTCCCCCCCCCCCCCCCCCCCCCCCCCCCCCCCCGCTCCGACTTGAGTACCTTCGTACGACTCTGTGCGTCAGACCTCGACGACCACGGGGAGGATCATCGGGCGGCGGCGGTAGTTGTCCGACACCCACTTGCCGACCGAGCGGCGGACCAGCTGCTGGAGCTGGTGGGGCTCCGTGATGCCGTCCTGGGCCGACTTGGCGAGGGCCTCATCGATCTTGGGGATCACGGCGGAGAAGGCCGCATCGTCGATTCCCGAACCACGGGCGTGGATGTGGGGACCACCGACGATCTTGCCGGTGCTGCTGTCCACGACGACGTAGACGGAGATGAGGCCTTCGTCGCCCAGGATCCGGCGGTCCTTGAGGTGGGCCTCGGTGACATCGCCGACCGACAGGCCGTCGACGTAGACATAGCCCGCCTGGACCTTGCCGGTGATCCTCGCGACGCCGTCGACCAGGTCGACCACGACGCCGTCCTCGGCGATGACGATCCGGTCCTTCCGCACGCCGGTCAGCGCGCCCAGCTCGGCGTTGGCGCGCAGATGGCGCCACTCGCCGTGCACCGGCATCAGGTTCTTCGGCTTGCAGATGTTGTAGAAGTACAGCAGCTCGCCAGCCGAGGCGTGGCCCGAGACATGGACCTTGGCGTTGCCCTTGTGGACGACGTTGGCACCCCAGCGGGTCAGTCCGTTGATCACCCGGTAGACCGCGTTCTCGTTGCCCGGGATGAGCGAGGACGCCAGGATCACGGTGTCGCCCTGGACGATCCGGATCTGGTGGTCGCGGTTGGCCATCCGGGACAGCGCCGCCATCGGCTCGCCCTGGGAGCCCGTGCAGACCAGCACGACCTCGTCGTCGGGGAGGTCGTCGAGGGTCTTGACGTCGACGACCAGGCCGGCGGGGACCTTCAGATAGCCCAGCTCGCGGGCGATGCCCATGTTGCGGACCATCGAGCGGCCGACGAAGGCGACCCGGCGGCCGTACTCGTGGGCCGCGTCGAGGATCTGCTGGATGCGGTGCACATGGCTGGCGAAGCTGGCGACGATGATGCGCTTCTGGGCGTTCGCGAAGACCTGGCGCAGCACGTTGGAGATGTCGCGCTCGGGCGGGACGAAGCCGGGGACCTCGGCGTTCGTGGAGTCGGAGAGGAGGAGGTCGATGCCCTCCTCGCCGAGCCTGGCGAACGCGGGGAGGTCGGTCAGGCGCCGGTCCAGCGGGAGCTGGTCCATCTTGAAGTCGCCGGTGTGCACGACCATGCCCGCGGGGGTGCGGATGGCGACGGCCAGCGCGTCGGGGATGGAGTGGTTGACCGCGACGAACTCGCAGTCGAAGGAGCCGATCTTCTCGGTGTGCCCCTCCTTCACCTCCAGGGTGTAGGGGCGGATCCGGTGCTCCTGAAGCTTCGCCTCGATCAGGGCGAGGGTCAGCTTCGAGCCGATCAGGGGGATGTCCGGCTTCTCGCGCAGGAGGTAGGGGACACCGCCGATGTGGTCCTCGTGGCCGTGCGTGAGCACGATGCCGTCGATGTCGTCGAGGCGGTCCCTGATGGACGAGAAGTCCGGCAGGATCAGGTCGATTCCGGGCTGCTCCTCCTCGGGGAAGAGCACTCCGCAGTCGACGATCAGCAGCCGGCCGCCGTATTCGAAGACCGTCATGTTGCGGCCGATCTCACCCAGGCCGCCGAGGGGGGTGACGCGCAGGCCGCCCTTGGGAAGCTTCGGCGGAGCGCCGAGCTCAGGATGCGGATGACTCAAAAGACTCTCCTCACCACACGCGCCACGCTGCCGTCGAGGCACGTGGCGCGCATGACATTCGTGCACTTGCTATGTGGCGGTTTGTTGGTCCGTATTCAGTTATGAAGTCTGTGTTCAGAGCTGTACCCCGCCGGCGGCGAGATCGCGCTTGAGCTGTTCGGTCTCTTCGGGGGAGAGCTCGACGAGCGGCAGGCGCAGCGGGCCGGCGGGCAGGTTCTGCAGGCCGAGGGCGGCCTTGGTGGTGATCACGCCCTGGGTGCGGAACATGCCGGTGAAGACGGGCAGCAGCTGCTGGTGGATCTCGGTGGCCTTGGTGACGTCGCCGTTGAGGTGGGCGTCCAGGAGGGCGCGCAGCTCGGGGGTGACGATGTGGCCCACCACGGAGACGAGCCCGATGGCTCCGACCGAGAGCAGCGGGAGGTTCAGCATGTCGTCGCCGCTGTACCAGGCGAGGCCGGAGCGGGCGATCGCCCAGCTGGCGCGGCCGAGGTCGCCCTTGGCGTCCTTGTTGGCGACGATCCGGGGGTGCTCGGAGAGCCGGACGAGGGTCTCGGTGTTGATCGGGACGCCGCTGCGGCCGGGGATGTCATAGAGCATGACCGGCAGGTCGGTGGCGTCCGCGATCGCCGTGAAGTGCCGCAGCAGGCCCTCCTGCGGCGGCTTGCTGTAGTACGGCGTCACCGCGAGCAGGCCGTGGGCGCCGGCGTCCTGGGCGGCGCGGGCCAGCTCGAGGCTGTGACGGGTGTCGTTGGTGCCGGCTCCGGCGACGACGAAGGCGCGGTCGCCGACCGCATCGACCACGGCGCGGACGAGCTGGGCTTTCTCCGCGTCGCTCGTGGTCGGGGACTCTCCGGTGGTGCCGTTGACGACGAGGCCGTCGTTACCGGCGTCCACCAGGTGGGCGGCGAGCCGCTGCGCGCCGTCGAGGTCGAGGGCGCCATCCGCCGTGAACGGCGTGACCATGGCGGTCAGCACCCGCCCGAAGGGGGTCTGCGGTGTGGAAGTCGGAGCCATGGGTCCCACGCTACTCGTAGCTCACCGCGGGGTGCGCCTCCGGGGAGCAGGGATGTGGACTCCGGCACTGCCTGCTCGGGGGTTCAAGCAGTGCCGGGTCCGTCTGTTCAGCGTAGATGAACTTCACAAAGTGCCGCAATCCGGACATCTCGCAGGGCTGCCCTGTGCACCCGGTATCCGGCCCGCCGCCTGGGCTTTACGGCGCGATCCGGCCGTTGGCGTTGAATGCGCCGTACGTGAGCGGCATGAGCTTGGCCCAGTGGGCCTCCATCTGCTCCCCGACCATTTCGATCTCGCGCTGCGGGAAGGACGGCACCTTCGCCTGCTCGTGCTGTGTGCGCAGGCCGAGGAAGTGCATCAGCGAGCGTGCGTTGCAGGTCGCGTACATGGAGGAGAACAGGCCGACGGGGAGCACCGCGCGGGCGACCTCGCGGGCGACGCCGGCGGCGAGCATCTCCTGATAGGCCTCGTACGCCTGGCGGTAGGAGTCCTCCATCACGCGGCCGGTGAGCTCGTGCTGCGCCGGGGTGCCCTCGACGAACTCGTACTTGCCGGGGCGGCCCTGCTGGATGAGCTTGCGGGACTCTCCGGGGACGTAGAAGACCGGCTCCAGCTGGCGGTAGCGACCGGACTCCTCGTTGTACGACCAGCCGACGCGGTGGCGCATGAACTCGCGGAAGACGAAGATCGGGGCGCTGATGAAGAACGTCATGGAGTTGTGCTCGAACGGGCTGCCGTGCCGGTCCCGCATAAGGAAGTTGATCAAGCCCTTGGAGCGCTCCGGGTCCTTCTGCAGCTCCTCGAGGGACTGCTCGCCGGCCGTGGAGACGCGGGCCGCCCACAGCACGTCGCTGTCCGCGGCGCTGTGCTTGACCAGCTCGACCGTCACCTCGCTCCGGAAGCTGACGGCTGCACCGTCGGGGCTCTCAGTACTCTCGGCGGGGGTGTGGGACACCGGCGGTTCCTTCCGTTCGATCCTCGTGCGCGACCAGCCTACGGCCCGGCACTGACAGCCGAGAGAATGCGGCGTGATGCCGCGTTAGCCGCAAAAGGGACGGCCTGTAGCAGGGCATGGAGCGGGAGTTGATATTTTTCACAGAAGTCTCGGAAAACGGGCACCAATCGGACGCCACACACGTCTAACCCTGTGACAGTGCCCACTACGAGGTTCCTAGGAGAGCCCGCTCATGTTCCGCCGGCGAGAGCCCGTCCCGTTCGCCTTCGTTGCCGAGGCAGACCGGTTCCGCAGCAATGTCACTCCCCCGCCGCGCGAGCGCGCCTCCCGCGCGCAGCTCCTCGGCCAGTCAATGATCACGCTGACAGTCGTGGGCGGCCTGGCCGGCGCCCTGCTGTTCGGTGTTCCCGCGCTGCAGCAGGACAGCTCGGCCTCCAATCGGACGCATCAGTCCGAGGCGGCCCATCGCTGAACGGGCGAGCGGAGCGGACCACCGAGTGGTTCCGCTCCGCAGGTCCCGATAGCCTCACCGGTCACAGCTTCCGTCAGCACGTTCGTCAGTGCTGAGCCGCCCCGAGTGAGGATCAGCCGTGCCCCTGCCCTTCCTGACGGCCGACCGCGACCTCGATGCCGATGCCGCGGATTCGGCCGCGCTGCCGCATGACGAGCCCGACCACTGGCGCCGTCCCTACCGCCCCGGACCGTGGCGAGTGGGGGCGGCGTCGGTGCTTTTGCTGCTCGCCTCGTTCGTGCTGCTCTCCTCGATGATCATCGCGATGGCGGGCTCGCTGCCCGGAGCCGGGATCGTCGCGGCGGTCGGCGCACTGACGATCGCCCTCGCGCTGCGGCTGCTGAGGGTGGGCGTGTGGGTCAGCACGCACGGCCTGCGGCAGGTGAACCTGCTGCGTACGACGACGGAGCCGTGGAGCGCGCTCGCCTCGGTGGGGACCCGCCAGCAGCCGGTGCGCTGGCTGGGGCTGCCGCGGACGGTGCAGGGGCAGGCGCTGGTCGTCGACCGCAGGCGGGGCGAGCGGCTCCGGACCCTGGTCACCGACCACAACGCCGACTTCCTCAACCGCCCGGAGGCGTTCGAACGGGCCACCGACGTGCTGGAGGCCTGGGCGGCGGAGTACCGCGCCTGAGTCCTGCCCGGTGGGCAGCGTCGGACAGGCCCTGACGCGACCGGCGGGACCGGTCGCGCTCCAGGTCAGGACGCCTGGGACGGCGCGGCGTCGTGCAGAGCGATCGCGCGCTGCATGGCCTTGCGGGCGCGCGGGGTGTCCCGGGCGTCGTGGTAGGCGACCGCCAGGCGGAACCACGTCCGCCAGTCGCCGGGCGCGTCCTCCGTCTCGGCCTGCCGCCGGGTGAAGACCGCATCGGCCGCGGCCCGGTCGATCCGGCCGCCGGGGGTCCGCTCCAGCTCGTCGACCGGCAGTCCCCCCTCGGCCTCCAGCGCGTGCGCCAGCCGGTGCGCGTCGCGCGCGAAGCGGGTGTTGTGCCAGAGGAACCACGCGCCGATGCACGGCAGCACGAAGGCCACCGCGCCCATCCCCATCGCGGCCGGCTCGCCGGTCAGCAGCAGGAGTACGCCCTCCAGCGCCACCACGCCGAAGACGATCACCAGCACGGTGGCGAGGAAGAAGTACGTGATCTTGCCGCCCATGACCGTCCGCCTCAGTCCAGGTCGAGGAAGTGTTCCAGGCCCACGGTCAGGCCCGGCGTGCTCACCACCCGGCGCACACCGAGCAGGATGCCCGGCATGAAGCTGCTGTGGTGCAGGGAGTCATGGCGGATGGTGAGCGTCTCGCCCTCCCCGCCGAACAGCACCTCCTGGTGGGCCAGCAGCCCGCGCAGCCGTACCGAGTGCACCGGCACGCCGTCCACGTCCGCGCCGCGGGCACCGTCCAGCGCGGTGCTGGTGGCGTCCGGCTGCGGGGCGCAGCCGGCCTCCTCGCGGGCCTTGGCGATCAGCTGGGCGGTGCGGGCGGCGGTGCCGGACGGGGCGTCCGCCTTCTTCGGGTGGTGCAGCTCGACGACCTCGACCGACTCGAAGAAGCGCGCCGCCTGCTGGGCGAACCGCATGGTCAGCACCGCACCGATGGAGAAGTTCGGGGCGATCAGCACGCCCGCCTCCGGCGAGGCGGCGAGAGAGGTGCGCAGCTGCGCGAGGCGCTCATCGGTCCAGCCGGTGGTGCCGACCACCGCGTGGATGCCGTGCCGCACACAGAAGTCGAGGTTGCCCATCACCGCGCCGGGGTTGGTCAGCTCGACCACGACCTGGGCGCCGGCCTCGACCAGCGTCTCCAGCTTGTCCCCCCGGCCGAGCCCGGCGACCAGCTCCATGTCCTCGGCGGCCTCGACGGCCCGTACGGCCTCGGAGCCGATGCGTCCCTGGGCTCCGAGTACGGCCACGCGCAGCTTGCTCATCGTTTCCAGTCTCTCTCTCGGTGGTACGGCGGCGGGCCTAGGCGACGACGTCGTCCAGGCGTGCCGCCTGCCGGTCCTTCAGGGGGCCGATGACGGACAGCGAGGGGCGGTGGCCGAGCACGTCGCGGGCCACCTCGCGGACCTCGTCGGGGGTGACGGCCGCTATCCGGGCGAGCATCTCGTCGACCGACATCTGCCCGCCCCAGCACAGCTCGCTCTTGCCGATGCGGTGCATCAGCGCGCCGGTGTCCTCCAGGCCGAGGACGGTGGATCCGCGCAGCTGGCCGATGGCGCGGTGGATCTCGTCGTCGCTGAGGCCGTGCGCCGCCACCTGGTCGAGCTCGTCGCGGCAGATCTTGAGGACGTCGTGCACCTGGCTGGGGCGGCAGCCGGCGTAGACGCCGAAGAGGCCGCAGTCGGCGAAGCCCGAGGTGTAGGAGTACACGCTGTAGGCCAGGCCGCGCTTCTCCCGGACCTCCTGGAAGAGCCGGGACGACATGCCGCCGCCCAGGGCCGTGTTCAGCACGCCCATCGCCCAGCGGCGGTCGTCGGTGCGTGCCATGCCGGGCATCCCGAGGATCACATGGGCCTGCTCGGTCCTGCGGTTGAGCAGCTCCACGCGTCCGGCGGTGCGGATGGCGCGGGCGCCGGAGCGCGGGGCGATCGGGACGGCGTCCGTCCGCTCCAGGGCCCCGGCCTGCTCGAAGGCGCGGCGGACCATGCGGACGACCTTGGCGTGGTCGATGTTGCCGGCGGCGGTGACGACCAGGTGCGTGGGGTCGTAGTGCTTCTTGTAGAACCGGCGGACGCGATCGGCGGTGAGGGCGTTGACGGTGTCGACGGTGCCCAGGACCGGGCGGCCGAGCGGGGTGTCACCGAGCATGGTGTGCGCGAACAGGTCGTGCACACAGTCGCCGGGGTCGTCCTCGGTCATCGCGATCTCTTCGAGGATGACCCCGCGCTCGGCGTCCACGTCCTCGGCCTCGATCAGCGAGCCGGTGAGCATGTCGCAGACCACGTCTATGGCCAGCGGCAGGTCGGTGTCGAGCACCCGCGCGTAGTAGCAGGTGTACTCCTTCGCGGTGAAGGCGTTCATCTCGCCGCCGACCGCGTCGATGGCGGCGGAGATGTCCAGCGCGCTGCGCCGCTCGGTGCCCTTGAAGAGCAGGTGCTCGAGGTAGTGCGTGGCGCCGTTGAGGGACGGGGTCTCGTCGCGGGAGCCGACGTGCGCCCAGATCCCGAAGGTCACGGAGCGGACCGACGGCAGCGTCTCGGTGACGATGCGCAGGCCGCCGGGGAGGGTGGTCCGGCGGACCGTGCCGGCGCCCGCGGTGCCCTTGAGAAGCGTTTGGGTACGGGCGACGGCCCGCCCCTCCGAAGAGGTGCGGGCCGTCGTCCTGTGCGTACGGGACGTCACTTGTCGGTGTCGTCCTTCGCGTCGGCCGTGGCGGTGTCCTCTTCCTCGATCACGGGGATCAGGGAGAGCTTGCCGCGCTGGTCGATCTCGGCGATCTCGACCTGGACCTTGGCGCCCACCGCGAGCACGTCCTCGACGTTCTCCACGCGCTTGCCGCCGGCGAGCTTGCGGATCTGCGAGATGTGCAGCAGGCCGTCCTTGCCCGGGAGCAGGGAGACGAACGCACCGAAGGTGGTGGTCTTGACGACCGTGCCCAGGTAACGCTCGCCGACCTCCGGCATGGTCGGGTTGGCGATGCCGTTGATCGTGGCGCGGGCGGCCTCGGCGGCCGGGCCGTCGGCGGCACCGATGTAGATGGTGCCGTCGTCCTCGATCGTGATGTCGGCGCCGGTGTCCTCCTGGATCTGGTTGATCATCTTGCCCTTGGGGCCGATGACCTCACCGATCTTGTCCACCGGGATCTTGACGGTGATGATCCGCGGCGCGTTCGGGGACATCTCGTCCGGAACGTCGATCGCCTCGTTCATCACGTCCAGGATGTGCATCCGCGCGTCGCGGGCCTGCTTGAGGGCCGCGGCCAGGACGGAGGCCGGGATGCCGTCCAGCTTGGTGTCGAGCTGGAGGGCGGTCACGAAGGTCTTCGTGCCGGCGACCTTGAAGTCCATGTCACCGAAGGCGTCCTCCGCACCGAGGATGTCGGTGAGGGTGACGTAGTGGGTCTCGCCGTCGATCTCCTGGGAGATCAGGCCCATGGCGATGCCCGCGACCGGGGCCTTGAGCGGCACACCGGCGTTGAACAGCGACATGGTCGAGGCGCAGACCGAGCCCATGGACGTGGAGCCGTTGGAGCCGAGGGCCTCGGAGACCTGACGGATCGCGTACGGGAACTCCTCGCGGGTCGGCAGCACCGGCGTCAGCGCGCGCTCGGCGAGCGCACCGTGGCCGATCTCGCGGCGCTTGGGGGAGCCGACGCGACCGGTCTCACCGGTGGAGTAGGGCGGGAAGTTGTAGTTGTGCATGTAGCGCTTGCGGGTCACCGGGGAGAGGGTGTCCAGCTGCTGCTCCATACGGAGCATGTTGAGGGTGGTGACGCCCAGGATCTGGGTCTCGCCACGCTCGAACAGCGCGGAACCGTGCACCCGCGGGATGGCCTCGACCTCGGCGGCCAGCGTACGGATGTCCGTGACGCCGCGGCCGTCGATGCGCTTCTTCTCCTTGATGACGCGCTCACGGACCAGGGTCTTGGTCAGCGAGCGGTACGCGGCGGAGATCTCCTTCTCGCGGCCCTCGAACTCCGGCAGCAGCTTCTCGGCGGCCAGGCCCTTGACGCGGTCCAGCTCGGACTCGCGCTCCTGCTTGCCGGCGATGGTCAGCGCCTGGGCGAGCTCGTCCTTGACGGCCTTGGTGAGGGCCTCCAGGACGTCGTCCTGGTAGTCGAGGAAGATCGGGAACTCGCCGACCGGCTTGGCGGCCTTGGCGGCGAGGTCCGACTGCGCCTTGCACAGGGCCTTGATGAACGGCTTGGCGGCCTCGAGACCGGCGGCCACGACCTCCTCGGTCGGGGCCTCGGCGCCGTCCTTGACGAGCTGGATGGTCTTCTCGGTGGCCTCGGCCTCGACCATCATGATCGCGACGTCGCCGTCCGGGAGGACGCGGCCGGCCACGACCATGTCGAAGACGGCGTCCTCGAGCTCGGTGTGGGTCGGGAAGGCGACCCACTGGCCCTTGATCAGGGCGACGCGGGTACCGCCGATGGGGCCGGAGAAGGGCAGGCCGGCCAGCTGCGTGGAGCAGGAGGCGGCGTTGATGGCGACCACGTCGTAGAGGTGGTCGGGGTTGAGCGCCATGATCGTCTCGACGATCTGGATCTCGTTGCGCAGGCCCTTCTTGAAGGACGGGCGCAGCGGGCGGTCGATCAGGCGACAGGTGAGGATGGCGTCCTCGGAGGGACGGCCCTCACGACGGAAGAAGGAGCCGGGGATCTTCCCGGCTGCGTACATCCGCTCCTCGACGTCGACGGTCAGCGGGAAGAAGTCCAGCTGGTCCTTCGGGTTCTTGGAGGCGGTGGTGGCCGACAGCACCATGGTGTCGTCGTCCAGGTACGCGACGGCGGAGCCGGCGGCCTGCTTGGCCAGGCGGCCCGTCTCGAAGCGGATGGTGCGGGTGCCGAAAGAGCCGTTGTCGATCACGGCTTCGGCGTAGTGGGTCTCGTTCTCCACCAGGAATATCTCCTCGTCTGCGTCTGCTGCCCGTATGGCGGCAGACCGTCTTCGGTGGAGCGCCGGTGCGGGCCGGTCTTCGATCGAAGCACCCGGAGGGGGTCGCATGCCGTGCATGGACCGTCCGGGGGCCACTACCGAGGACCGGCGGCCAGGAGGCGCTCCTACCGCGTTCACTTTTGCGATATGGCACCAGACTACAAAGCTTCCGTCCACCATGAGATGGCGTAGGCGTCCGGTGCGTACGGCAAAGGGAGCGGCCCCCGGTGGGAACCGCTCCCTATGCGGCGCTTTTATGGACTACTTGGCGCCCGCCGCGCCGCGGCGGATGCCCAGGCGCTCGACCAGCGCGCGGAAGCGCGTGATGTCCTTCTTCGCCAGGTACTGCAGCAGGCGGCGGCGCTGGCCGACGAGCAGCAGCAGACCACGGCGGGAGTGGTGGTCGTGCTTGTGGGTCTTGAGGTGCTCGGTCAGGTCCGAGATGCGGCGGGTGAGCATCGCGACCTGGACCTCGGGGGAGCCGGTGTCACCCTCCTTGGTGGCGAACTCGGTCATGATCTGCTTCTTCGTAGCGGCGTCGAGCGACACGCGGTACTCCTCTGGGTTTCGGTCCGTGAGCGCCCCTGGTTTGCCTCACAGGGAATCTTGGATGACTCGACCGGACCGTCACACAGCGTACCAGCTGCGAAACGGCCCCCCGACCGGGTGGTCGGAGGGCCGTGGCACGGGCGGGTGGCGGCGCTAGCTGCCGGTGAGGCCGCGGACCTCGCTGTAGACGTCCAGGACCGCCAGGCACAGCGGCACCAGGGACAGCAGGACCAGGCCGTCGAAGACGTCGAAGATCCGGCCCCAGAAGGGGGTGACGCCCTTGCGCGGGACGATCAGGCCGACGCCGACCAGGAGGGCGGCGCCCACCGCGATGCTGCTGGAGAACCAGACGGTGCGGATGTTCAGCGGACCGGCGTCCTGGTACTGCATGAGGTCGACGAAGATGTCCGTCGGCGGGTGCAGCGTGATGCCCATGATCAGCAGGACGATCGTCAGGATGCCGGCGATGGTCAGGCAGGCGACCTGCGCGGTGTAGTCGAAGAGCCGGGCGCGCAGCATGATCGTGATGCCGGCGGCCAGGGCCAGCAGCTGGGCCCACATGTTGTCGGAGAAGCCGAGGACGATACCGGCCGAGCCCACGACCAGGGCGGCGCAGCCGGCGACCAGGCCGAGCAGCAGCTCGTGCCCGCGCTTGGCCTGGTTTCCGATCTTGACGAAGTCGACGGACTCGGTCTCGCCGCCGTTGTCGAAGGAGCCCTTGGCGATCTGGTCGGGCGACTTGTAGCCGATGGGCAGCCGGGCGAAGCGGGCGGAGAGGCCCGGCAGCCAGGCGACCATCGCGATGGCGACGACGGCGGTGACGGCGGCGACCTCGCGGGGCTCGGCGTCGGTGAGGATCGCGGCGAAGACCGCGAGGGTGCCGATGGCGGACAGGAAGGCGGCCGCGACGAAGGGTGCGTCACCGCGCGGCAGCAGGACCACCAGGAGCACGGAGGCGATCAGTACGGTCACACAGCCGACGAGCAGGTGCAGCCGGCCGGGGCCGGCGCCCTCCTCGACGGGGAAGATGCCGGAGCCGGCGATCAGCAGATGCGGCAGCGCGGCCAGGCCCAGCGCGATGGAGGAGGCGTGGTCGTCGTAGACCCGGGCGCGGACACCGGCCAGCGCGACCAGGACGATGCCGACGACGCCGGCGATGATGCCGGGCAGGCGGTGCATGTCGCGGTCGGCGGGGTTGGAGAACCACAGGGCGAACGCCATCATCACGAGCAGCAGCACACCGGCGGTGAGGCCGACGACGTGCATCAGGTCGTCGCTCCAGCGGCTGCGGTTGCGCTTGACCGCGGAGGCGACGGCGTCGGAGACGTCGTCGAAGACCGGGAGCGGCAGCGATTCGGCGAACGGCTTCAGCAGCAGCAGGTCGCCGTCGAGGATCTGCTGCTGCGCGAGCGACTGCCCGGCGTCGAGGACCGTGCCGTCGCGGCGTACGAGGTGGTAGCCGGTCGGTGCGCCTTCGGCCTGGGACTGCCCGGAGAGCCGCAGGATCTCCGGATAAATGTCGACGAGTGCGACGTCCTCCGGCAGAGCCACGTCGATCCGTGCGTCCGGCGCGGCGACTGTGACCCGGCAAAAGCCGGTGCCAGTGCTCGTGCTCACCTGGCGGTTCCCCCTATCCGTTGGGCGTTTTGTCGCTTCGCGCGCCGTATATATAGAGCCGTCACTGCGGGGCTGTAGGCACGCTCGCGAGGCGTCAGCGTACCGTCCAATTCAGCGACCGCCCCACCCGCCCCGAGACTTGACGCTTAACAGTAGGATCAACGCCTGGTTCGGGCCAAGGACTTGGCTCGGGGGGACCGTCGAATCCAACGGGGGCGGTCCGAGACTGCGAGATGCATGAAGGACTGATGCCTCGGTGAGCGTTGTCATCGTCAAGCGCCCGCCCCGCGCGCTGCCACCCGAAGTCCCCTCGGAGGAGGTGACACTCGAGGCACCTCCGGAGCTGCCGCGTGAAGGCGAATCGGAGAACATGCTGATGACCCTTATGCCCATGATGGGCATGGCGTCATCCGCGGGGTTCCTGTTCATGGGCAATCAGCCGTTCATGAAAATCATGGGCGGCTTTATGGTGGCGTCCACTCTGGCAATGGCGATCGTACAGATCGTCAAAGCCCGCCAGGGGCCTTCCGGACAAATGCTTCAGGAGCGTCAGGATTACCTCAAGTACCTGACGCAGAAGCGGAAAGAGGTGCGGCGCACCGCGCGCAAACAGCGGGACGCGCAGCTCTTCACGCACCCCGACCCGAGCCAGTTGTGGTCCATCGTGGCCGAGGGCAAACGGGTGTGGGAACGGCGGGCGACCGACCCCGACTTCGGGCAGGTGCGGCTCGGGCTCGGGCCGCAGCAGCTGGCCACCCCGCTGAGGGCGCCGGAGACCGCGCCGGTCGACGAGCTGGAACCGCTCACCGCGCATGCGATGAAGGAGTTCCTCGACAAGCACGGGCAGTTGGACAACCTGCCGCTGGCGGTCTCGCTGCGCGCCTTCTACCACCTGACCGTCTCCGGCGACCCGGACACGGTCTACGGCGCCTCGCGCGCGATCATCGCCCAGCTGTGCACCCTGCACTCGCCCGAGGACCTGGTGGTGGCGGTCGTCGCCGCACCCGGTGCGCAGGCCGAGTGGGAGTGGACGAAGTGGCTGCCGCAGGTCCAGGACAAGTCCACGGACGGCGCGGGCAGCCGCCGGCTGGTCGTCGGTGACCTCGGTGAGGTCGAGGAACTGCTGGCGGACGAGCTGGAGGGCCGCGGGCGGTTCAACCCGCAGGGCACTCCGGTGACCGACACCCCGCATGTGGTGGTCGTGCTCGACGGCGGCGAGGTCCCGATGGACTCGGTGATCGCCGGCGCCGAGGGCCTGCAGGGCGTCACCATCCTGGAGGTCGTCCCGGGCGACCTGGACGAGATCCGCGGCGGTCTGGCCGTGCAGGTGTGGCCGGGCAAGCTGGTGCTGGAGTCGGCCAGCGGCGCGGTCTACCACGGTGTCTGCGACACCCTGTCGATCGCCGAGTCGGAGGCGCTGGCGCGTCAGCTGGCCCCGCTGCGGGCGGGTTCGGGTGCCGACGGCGAGGAACCGCTGCTGTCCGCCCTGGACTTCACCGACCTGCTCAACATCGGCGACGCCGGTTCTCTGGACGTGTCGCGTACGTGGCGGCCCCGGACGCTGGCCGAGCGCCTGCGGGTCCCGATCGGTGTCGACCGCGACGGCCAGCCGGTCATGCTGGACATCAAGGAAGCCTCGCAGCAGGGCATGGGCCCGCACGGCCTGTGTGTCGGTGCGACCGGTTCCGGTAAGTCCGAGGTGCTGCGCACCCTGGTGCTGGCGCTCGCGGTCACGCACTCCTCGGAGACGCTGAACTTCATCCTCGCGGACTTCAAGGGTGGCGCGACCTTCACCGGTATGTCGGAGATGCCGCACGTCGCGGCGGTCATCACCAACCTCGGTGAGGACGTCACACTGATCGACCGCATGCGCGACTCGATCACCGGTGAGCTCCAGCGGCGCCAGGAGCTGCTGCGCTCCGCGGGCAACTACGCCAACATCACCGACTACGAGAAGGCGCGTGCCGCGGGTGCCCCGCTGGACCCGCTGCCGTCGCTGGTGATGATCATCGACGAGTTCTCCGAGCTGCTCGCCGCCAAGCCCGACTTCATCGAGATGTTCATCCAGATCGGCCGGATCGGCCGTTCGATGGGTGTGCACATGCTGCTCGCCTCGCAGCGTCTGGAAGAGGGCAAGCTGCGCGGTCTGGACACCTTCCTGTCCTACCGGCTGGGTCTGCGGACGTTCTCCGCGGCCGAGTCGCGGACCGCGATCGGTGTGCCGGACGCCTACCACCTGCCGAACGTCCCCGGTTCCGGCATCCTGAAGTACGACACCGAGACGATGGTCCAGTTCAAGGCCGCCTACGTCTCCGGTACCTACCGCGGCCCGGGTGGCGGCGGCCGCAGCGGCCCCGGTGGCCGGTCGACGCGGATGCCGGTGCCCTTCACCGCGGCCCCGGTCATCGAGCAGATCATCGAGGAGCCGGTGGCCGTCGAGGCGGCCGAGCCGGAGATCGACGACGCGCTCGCCGACACCGTGCTGGACGTCATGGTCCAGCGGATGCAGGGCCAGGGCCCGCCGGCGCACCAGGTGTGGCTGCCGCCGCTGGAGGAGGCGCCGACGGTCAACCAGCTGCTGCCGACGCTGGCGGTCACCCCCGAGCGGGGCGTGCACGCGGCGGAGTACACCGCGCTCGGCAAGCTCGTGGTGCCGGTCGCGCTGGTGGACAAGCCGTTCGAGCAGCGGCGCGACGTGATGTACCTGGACTTCTCCGCCGGTGCCGGTCACGGTCTGGTCGTGGGCGGTCCGCAGTCGGGCAAGTCGACCCTGGTCCGTTCCGCCATCGCGGCGTTCGCGCTCACCCACACCCCTGCCGAGGTGCAGTTCTACTGCCTCGACTTCGGCGGCGGCGGCATGCTGACGATGGAGGACCTGCCGCACGTCGGCGGTGTCGCCTCGCGTCTGGACGCGGAGAAGGTCCGCCGTACGGTCGCCGAGGTCGTCGGCATCCTCAACCAGCGTGAGGAGTTCTTCCGGCAGAACAGCATCGACTCGATCGCGACCTACCGCCAGCGGCGGGCCGCGGGCGCCTTCCCCGACGAGAAGTGGGGCGACGTCTTCCTGATCATCGATGGCTGGGCGACGTTCAAGACCGACTACGAGCAGCTCGACCCGGTGATCCTGGACATCGCCGCCCGGGGTCTCGGTTTCGGTGTCCACCTGATCATCGCCGGCGCCCGCTACACCGAGGTCCGCCCGGCGCTGCGCGACCAGCTCCTCAACCGCGTCGAGCTGCGCCTCGGTGACCCGATGGAGTCGGAGTTCGACCGCAAGCGCGCCGAGAACGTCCCCATGGGCAAGCCCGGCCGCGGTCTGTCCCCCGAGAAGCTCGACTTCCTCTCGGCGCTGCCGCGCCTGGACGGGATGAGCGACCCGGAGACGATGAGCGACGGCATCGCGAACCTGGTGTCGACGGTCAAGGAGCACTGGCAGGGCGAGCCCGCCCCCAAGGTGCGGATGCTGCCGACGATGCTGCGCGCCACCGATCTGCCCAAGGGCAGCGACTACCCGGAGCACGGGATCGCGATCGGTGTCGACGAGACCACGCTGTCGCCGGCGTTCATCGACTTCGAGACCGACCCGCTGCTGGTCATCTACGGCGAGAGCGAGTCGGGCAAGTCGTCGCTGCTGCGCCTGCTGACCAAGCAGATCGCCGAGCGGTACCCGTCCGACAAGGCGCTGATGGTGGTCTCCGACTACCGTCGCGCGCTGCTCGGCGAGGTCCCGGAGAGCCATCTGTACAAGTACTGCGCCGCGGGTCCGCAGCTGCAGGAGGTCATCAGCGGTCTGGCCGGTTCGCTGGGCCGACGGATGCCCGGGCCGGACGTCACGCCGGAGCAGCTGCGCAACCGCAGCTGGTACGACCTGCCGGACGCGTTCGTGATCGTCGACGACTACGACCTGGTGGCGACCAGCAGCGGCAACCCGCTGCAGCCGCTGCTGGAGTACCTGCCGTTCGCCCGCGACCTGGGTCTGCGCCTGATCATCGCGCGCAGCTCGTCGGGCGCCGGACGGTCGTCGTTCGAGCCGGTGATGCAGCGCACCAAGGAACTCGGTGCGCAGGGTCTGATCCTGTCCGCCGACCCCGCCGAGGGTCCGCTGATGGGCAACGTCAAGGGTCAGCCCCTCACGCCCGGCCGGGCGACGTTCATCACCCGCAAGCGCGGTGCGCAGCTGGTCCAGACGGGCTGGCTGCCGGCCGGCCAGTAGCCGGCGGCACGCACAACGGCGGTGGGGGCCGATGACGAGGTCGACCGAGCCTTCGCGCAGCCCTTCGAGGACGGCCTTGGCCTCGGTGTCGGTCTGGAAGCGGGACAGCGCC
>NZ_JBVIRA010000055.1:0-19828 GCF_055576575.1 Streptomyces sp. NPDC033270 | reverse complement strand
GTATCGCCCGCCTCCACAACCTCACCCTCGCCGGGTAACGGAGAAACGAGCAGGCCATCCAGCACGCCAAAGATCATTTACGGGACAGCCCTTAGGGGGCACCATTGTTCGAGTCGACCGGTCGCGATTCGCACATTCGCGCCACCGGCTGGTGCGTCAGACGATGCATTCCGCCAGTTCCCGACACCGCGCAGCCACCCGAACCGGCCGGGACGGCATATCAAGCCACGCCCTGCGCGGCAACGGCGTACGGATGACAGCAGCCGGGACGGGTCGGACACTCATCCACAGCGTGGTCACGTACGCGCCTAATGCGCCCTGTCCGGTTTTCATCGCATGGCCGGTTTCGCTTGGTGATCAACTTGGCGCCGGACACGTAGGTTCGCCATGTCCGCAAAGGCGCAAATCAACTCTTCGGCGAGAGGGCACCTTAAGGCATGAGCGAAAAGAGCGTGAAGAACGATGTGGGCATCGCCTATATCGGTGATGTGTTTATGCGCCACCCGCTGACCACGAAAAATCAGCAGGAGCTCGAAATCACCGCCAAGGCCGCTGCCATCCTGGAGCGGAATACGCAAAAGGACAAACTGAAGCGGACCCCCGAAGGAGGAGGGCCGCCGATCAGCCCCATCGGGTTTTCTCTGAACAAGGTGCGGTATGGCAAGTTCCCTCCGAAGGAGGAGACAGCGCACCAACGCGGGTGGCGGGCCTATATGAATGTGGGGGTACCGATCGTCGAAGAGCGAGGAGACATCACGCAGCCCCCGCCTGACGTGATCTCCAAGCAGACGTACATCAATGGAACCGACCCCATCTCCATCGATGTGACAGACACCGTCGAGTTCTCGATTTCGAACACCATCAGCTGGTCGCTCCAAGGGGAGGTGAAGCTCACCTTCGGGGCAAAATCCATCGCGTCACTGCAGCAGCAACTGCAAAAGATCATGTCGATGAAGCAGCACCAGAAAAGCACCCAGCTCAACAGCAAAGACCGCCAGGGCAGTGACTCGGAGTCCCAGACGGAGGCCACAAGTACGACGACGGCCACGAGTTCCGCCACGGGTACCGGGGAATTGTGGGGAGAGCTGCTGCTCGGTATCACTGGCTCCATCAGCGGTTCGCTGACCACTGCATGGAAGCATCAGTCATCGATCACGGTGAGGAATCTTCAAAGCCGGGTGGACGTCCTGGCCACGCAACGGCGTCAGGTGAGGAAGTTCGACTACGAAATCCCCGTCACCTTCGGCGGATGGGTCGCCTTGTACTACGACAAGCCGGTACAGGTAAAGGAGACTCGTCCACAGGGCCCGCAGGACAAGGAGCCGGAATACTCTCAGGTGATCGCCTGGAAGCTCGGCGATTCCGTCGAAAGCGGCGATAATTTCGACCTGGCCGACAAGGACAAAAGGTTCATGCAGAAGGGCGAAGCCGAAATCGTCGCGGTGCGCGCCGGGGAACACCGGGTCTTCCAGCCAGAAAAGCTCGATTATGAGAACCAGAAGCAGCCGCTCTACAAGGGCTGATTCCACGTTCACCGGGGAGACCAGGAGGGAATTTCATGTCGTTCAAGAACATCTTCGACAGTTCCGGCGATGAAGCTGATTCCGCCAAGCAGTCCGCACAAAAGCTCCACAAGGACACGCCCGGCGCCGGAGAGGGCGCCTGGGATGACGAAAACGAGACTGTCACGGGGAGCGCCTCGGGGTATGCGCGCAAACTGGAGAGTGAGCGCGAGCCATGGCTGCTGCGCCAGACGGCGCATGGAGCGTTCGACGTCATGGGCTTCCTCGACCCCCTCTTCCAGAAGTTCCATGACGCGTCCGCCGAACAGCGCAGGGTTTCCGAAGACCCCCAATCGACATCCGATATGGCGTCGTCGGCCAGGGACAAGGCATTCGAAAACGTGAAGGTGGAGATCCGCGACGAAGATCTGCCACGTATCAGCGACGAACAGCAGAAGAAACTGAAAGAGGCTCGCGACCAGGCCCAGGGCACTCTCTTGCTCACCGCCGGGTTGGGGCTCACCCGTGACATCGCGCTGGACCCGTCGCAGAACAAGGCGTACGTCGTCAGCGACGGCGGCCACCTGTACGGGGTGGACCTCGCCACCGGCGCCAAGCACGAGGTGGCGACGAGCGACAGCCTGGGCGAGTCCAGCGGTGTGGCGCTGGACGGGAAGGGCACGGCCTATGTCACCGACAGGAGCGGCGCGCGCCTGCTCGCGGTGCAGCTGTCCGACGGCCGGACCGAAACGGTCGTCGACGGCGTGAAGGCGTACGGCATCGGGCTGGACGGGAAGGGCAAGGCCTTCATCACCGACCAGGACAAGGGGCAGCTCTTCGAAGTCGACCTGGCGAAGAAGCAGAAGCAGATGATCGTCGATGGCCTGGGGGCGTCCACCTCCGGAGTGGCGCTGGACGGGAACGGCAGGGCCTACACCGGCCATTGGAACGACGCAGGGGCCCTGTACGAGGTCGACCTGGCCCAGCGCACCAAGCGCGTGGTGGCCCCCCTTTCCCACACCAGTTGCGACATCGCGCTGGACGGCGCGGGCAAGGCCTACGTCTCCGACCACAGTGGCGACCGCCTGCACGAGGTCCACCTCGCCGACGGCGCGCGGCGCGAGGTGGTCAAGCCGAAATCCGGCGCCTTCTCCCCGCTCGGCGTCGCGGTGGACAGCGGCAACGGCATGATCTACGTCAGCACCTGGGAGGGCCAGCTGTGGCGCTTCTCCCAGCGTGCCCTCCAGGGCCCCGGCACGGTCGAGGTAAGTCCGTAGCGCAAAGCGGGACCGGGCCTCCGTGCGCGCACACGAGGACGCACGGGCACCCCCACCGATCCTCTCTCCCCCACCCACGGGAGGGGGCGGCCCGCAGGACGGAGTCCGGAGGGCCGGTCCCCCAGCCGAAAACGTCCCGCGCAGCGGCACCAGCCCGCCGCAGGCGAACCAAGCGAGGCCCCCACGGCGGGCCGGCCGACAACGTGGGAAGCCAGCCAAGCGCAGCGGTTACGCCTCCGGATCACGCGCGTCATACCGCGCAAACCCCCGTCGGCCCAGCCCCAGCGCCGTAACGGCCAGTACGCACGCCAGGCCGCCGCCGATCACCGCGGTGGCCGGGGAGGTCAGGTCGGCGGCCGAGCCGGCGAGGAAGTCGCCGAGGCGGGGGCCGCCCGCGACCACGACGATGAAGACGCCCTGGAGGCGGCCGCGCATCGCGTCCGGCGTCGCGGCCTGCAGCATGGTGCTGCGGAACACCATCGAGATGGTGTCCGCGCAGCCGGCCACCGCCAGGAAGAGCAGCCCGAGCCACAGGTGCCGGGAGAGCCCGAAGGAGGCGATGGCCGCGCCCCACGCGGCCACCGAGATCAGGATGGCCAGGCCGTGCCGGCGGATCCCGCCGAGCCAGCCGGAGAACAGCCCGCCCAGTACGGCGCCCACCGCGGGCGCGGCGACCAGCAGGCCGACGGTCTTGGCGTCCCCGCCGAACCACAGCACCGCGACCGCGGGGAACAGGGCGCGCGGTTGGGCGAGCACCATCGCCGCCATGTCGGCGAAGAACGTCATCCGCAGGTTCGGGCGGGTGGCGAGAAAGCGCAGTCCGTCCAGTACGGAGGCCCGGCGACGCGGCCCGTCCTCCTGCTCGGGCAGCATGGACGGCAGTCGCCACATCGCGTACAGCGCGCCGGTGAAGGCCACCACGTCGATCAGATAGGCCGCCTGGTAGCCCCACAGGCCGACGATGACACCGCCCAGCATCGGTCCGCCCATCAGACCGAGGTTGCTGGTCAGGGAGTTGAGGGCGTTGGCGGCGGGCAGCTGCTCGGTGGGCAGCAGCCGCGGGATCATCGACGTGCGGGCCGGGGAGTTCATCGCGAAGCAGACGGCCTGGAGGGCGACCACGGTGTAGAGCAGCCACACCCGGTGGTATCCGGCCAGCGCCGCGGTGGCCAGCGTGACGGACATCGCGGTCGCGCCCGCGGCACTGTAGAGGCCCAGTTTGCGGCGGTCGACGGTGTCGGCGACGGCGCCTCCGTACAGCCCGAAGACGACCAGTGGGACCAGCGAGCACAGGCCGACCAGGCCGACCGAGAAGGTGGATCCGGTGATGGCGTAGACCTGCAACGAGACCGCGAGCGCGGTCATCTGCTGGCCCATCCAGGAGATGGTGTTGCCGCACCACAGGCGGCGGTAGTCCGGCGAGGTGCGCAGCGGGGTCAGATCGGCGAATATTCGGGAACGCAGGGGGATTTCGCCCTTGTCGGGGCCGGTGTCGTCGTCGGTAGTTGTAAGGGCCACGCGGCGCAGTAAAGCACGCTGCGGAGGGACACCGGACGGCAGGGCGGGAATGGGTGCTCAGGGCCCGTGCCCCTTACGGCTCCGTCGGCGGGAGGCCGTACACCCTGCGCGCGTTGCCGGCGGCGATCATGGCGCCCACCCGGGCCGCGTCCGCGTGCGACCACGCCCCGGCGGCCGTCCACTCCCCCAACACGCCGGACAGCGCCGTGCGGAAGAGCGCGCTGCCGACGATGTACAGCTCGGGGAGGCCGTAGGCGTCGGTGGAGAAGAGCAGTTTGCCGAAGGGGGCGAGCTCCAGGAACTCGGCGAGTACGGCGGTGGCCCTCGGGCCGGTGTGGGTGAGGGTCAGTCCGATGTCGGCGTGGACGTGCGGGAAGACGCTCGCCAGATAGGCGGCCTGACGGTGGTACGGGTAGCAGTGCAGCAGCACCAGGTCCGTGCCGGTGTCGGCGGTGGCCCGGACCAGGTCGGTCAGCAGGGCCGGGTCGGCATGGTCGATCCGCAGGTCGGGGTCGCCGAAGCCGGTGTGGAGCTGGAGGGGGCGGCCGGTGGCGACGGCCAGCCAGATCAGGTGGCGGAGCAGGACCGGGTCGGTGAGGCGGGGTGCGCCGGCGGCGAGCCAGGAGCGGGCGGCGGCGCGTACGGCGTCGGGGGCCGGTGGCCCGGGGTCGAGTGCCAGCCCGTGGCGGTAGGCGGCGACGCTCTTGAAGGCGACGGCGGTGCGGGCGGCGGCCTGGACCGCGCCGGCGAGGACGTCGGTGAACTCCTCGGTGTCGTGCGCGGCGGCCGCGGTCCGTTCGGCCAGCGTCTCCAGGCGTACGACCGGATGCCCGGTGGCGCCGCCCGCCTCGGCCGTCTCGGCCGGCCCGGTCAGGTCGCCCGGGAGGCCGGTGTCCAGGAGGTATGCGCCGATTCCGGTGGCGCGCAGCAGGCGGCGCCGGGTCTCGTCGGGGCCCAGCTCCCGGCGGCGGGCGAGGTAGGTCTCGGGTGGGCAGTGCGCGGGCAGGTCGAGCAGCGGCGGGCACCAGCGGCGCACGGCGAAGCCGGCCTGGGTGTCGAAGAAGGTGGTGCCCGCCGCGGGCGGCCGGTCCGACTCGGTGAGGTACCCGGCGAACGCCTCGGGGTCCGGTTCGTGCCGGAGCACGCCGTGGCAGTGGTGGTCCACCAGCGGCGGCAGGCCGTCGTCGAAGCCGGGGCCGTGCCCCGGGGCGTCCGCGGGCATCACCAGCGCCAGCGGGTGGCGGCGGCGATCTCCTCGGCCTCGCTCTCGGCGAAGTGGGCCTCCTCGGCACGCCGGACCGCGAGCACCGCGCCGTGCAGCACCTTGCCCATCGCCTCGTACAGCGGCGCCGACTTCTCCAGCCGGTCGGCGGCCTCGGTCAGCGTGGCGGGCAGCCGTACGATGCCGCGCCGGGCGCGCTCGCGGACGCCGAGCGTGCCCGGGTCCCCGGTCTGCGGCTCCGGCATCCGGGTGCGGGAGGTGATGCCGTGCAGTCCGGCGGCGAGCACCGCACCGACGGCGAGGTAGGGGTTGGCGGCCGCGTCGAACGTCTTGACCTCGGCGTGGCCGCCGTCCGGGTCGTCGGGGGCGCCGGTGATCAGGCGCAGCGCCGCCTCGCGGTTCTCCACGCCCCAGCACTGGTAGACGCCGGCCCAGTGGGAGGGTTGCAGCCGCAGATAGCTGGCCGGTGAGGGGCAGCCGATGGCGAGCAGGGCGGGCAGGGCCTGGAGGACGCCGCCGAGGAAGGCCACCGCGTCCGGTGCCAGGCCCCATTCGGCGTCGGGGGCGCGGTGCAGGCTCCGACCGTCGCGGTACAGGCCGAGGTGCAGGTGGCAGCCGTTGCCGACCTGCCCGGCGACGACCGAGGGGGCGAAGGAGGCGCGCAGCCCGTGGCGGGCGGAGACCGCGCGGATGGTCTCGCGGACCAGCACCACGTCGTCGGCGGCGCGTACCGGGTCGCCCGGGGCGGTGGTGACCTCGAACTGGCCCGGCGCGTACTCGGGGTGGAGCTGGAGCACGTCGATGCCCTGGAGGGTCAGTGCCTCGGTGACGTCGCGGAGGTAGTCGGAGAGTTCGACGACCCGGGTCATGCCGTAGGCGGGGCCCGCGCAGGGGTAGTCGAGCGCCGCGTCGGCGCCGGCGGCTGCCGGGTCGTGCTTGTCGGGGGCGCGGGTGACCACCCACTCGGTTTCGAAACCCATCCGCACGTCGAGGCCGACCTCGGCGGCCTGCTCGGCCATCCGCCGGGCGAACAGCCGCTGGCAGGCGGGGTGCGGCGCACCGAGCTGGTCGTAGCGGTCGACCGGTGCCCAGGCCCAGCCGGGCTGGGCGGCGAGGGTGGTGACGCGGTCCAGGTCGGGGAAGAGCCGCAGGTCCCCGTCGGGCCCGCCGAGGTGGTCGGATTCGGTGATGGCGTCGTCGGAGGTGAACACGTCGAAGACGGGCGACATCCCGATGCCGCGCTCGGCGGTGTCCGCCAGCCGCGCCACCGGAACGGTCTTGACGCGGGTGATGCCCGCGTTGTCCACCCAGGTCAACGCCACGTTGCGGACGGCTTCCGCCTCCAGCCGCGCCGCCACCCGGCGGGCTTCCTCGCGCTGTTCCGCAGCCCGCGTTGCCATAGTGCCGTCCTCACTCGACCGTGCCGATGCCTCGGCGTCTGTTCCCCGCTGGTGACCGGGGCTCGACGCTCCCCCAGCCGGCGCCGGGAGGTACCCCCACCCCGGTCAGGGGCAGTTGAACTCGCACCATACGCACTTTCCGCCGCCGCGCGGTTCCACACCCCAGACATCCGCCAGCCGGTCGACGAGGAGCAGGCCCCGGCCGGAGACTCCGGCCTCGCCCGGTTCGCGGCGTCGCGGCAGGCTGCTGGAGTGGTCCTCGACCTCCAGCCGCAGGCGCCGCTCGACGCTGTGCGGCATCCGGATGTTGACCACGGCCTCGCCGTCGGTGTGCAGCAGCGCGTTGGTGATCAGTTCGTCGGCGACCAGCTCGATCTCCTCGGAGCGGTCGGCCGCGCCCCAGGCGCGCACCGCGGACCGGATCATGTGCCGGACGGCGGAGAGGCCTTCGGGGTCGGCGGGGGCGATGTGCTGGCGGAACCGGCCGACGGTGTCGTGCTCGGGCGCGCCGAGACGCCTCAGCAGCAGCAGCGCCATGTCGTCCTCGCCGGTGCGGTCCCCCACCGACTCGCAGAGCCGGTCGGCGAGTTGCTGGACGTCCTGGGGGCCGTCGCGGACCTCTCGGGCCAGCTCGCGCATGCCGTCGTCGAGGTCGGTGCCGGGCTGTTCGACGATGCCGTCGGTGCACAGCAGCAGGGTGTCGCCGGGGGCGAGCTGGACGGTGGTGACGGGGTAGTCGAGGCGCCGGAATTCGGAGGAGATGCCCAGCGGCAGCCCGCCGGCCACCGGCAGCCGGCGGCAGATGCCCTCGGCGTGCCGCAGCAGCGGGTCGATATGGCCGGCCCGTACGATCCGGGCCGCGCCGGTGCTCAGGTCGGCGTCGACGTAGGTGCAGGTGGCGAAGCGGTCGGTGTCGAGCTCGTTGAGGAAGGCGGAGGCGCGGCCCATGACGGTGGCGGGCGAGTGTCCTTCGGCGGCGTAGGCGCGCAGGACGATCCGCAGCTGGCCCATCAGCGCCGCCGCCTGGGTGTCATGGCCCTGGACGTCGCCGATCACGGCCGCGACCCGGCCGTTGGGCAGCGGTATCACGTCGTACCAGTCGCCGCCGATGTGCCGGCCCATTCGGGCGGAGCGGTAGCGGACCGCGACCTGGGCGCCGGGGATACCGGGTATCCGGCGCGGCAGCATGGCCTGTTGGAGGCCGGCGGCGATCTCGTGCTCCTGGTCGTAGAGCATGGCGCGCGCCAGGCTCTGCGCGATGCTGCTGCCGAGCGCCACCAGCACGTTGCGCTCCTGGTCGCGGAAGTCGCTCTCCCGCTCGAAGAACAGGCCGATCACACCGATCGGGCGGCCCTGGGCGATCAGCGGCAGATACGCGGCGGATTTGACGTTCAGCGGCTCGATGGCGTGCCACAGCCGGGGGTAGCCGTACTTGAACTCGTCTCTGCTGTGCACGTAGCGGGGGGTGAGCGTGCGCACCACTTCGCTCATCGGGAATTCGTCGCCGACCCGCGTGTACTCCAGATCGGGCACATAGCTGCCCGCCTTGCCCTCGGAGACCAGCCGGATACGTCCCGCCTCGACCAGCCCGAGGATGACGTTCTCGGCGCCCAGCCGGCTCAGGCCCTGTTCGCCGGCGAGCACGGCGATGACTTCGCCGACGGTTCTGGCGTGGGCGAGGGCGGCGGTGGTGCGCTCGACGACGCTGGTGTGCCGGCGGCGCTCCTCGTCGACCGCCAGCCGCTCGGCCGCGTGGGTGTATTCGTGGCTGGCGTCGCGGACCACGCCGATGATCCGGCGGGGCCGGCCGGTGGGGTCGCGGCGGATGCTGCCCTGGGCGTGGGTCCAGCGCAGCTGCCCGTCGCGCAGCCGCACCCGGAAGTAGGCGCCGTAGGAGTCGCTGCCGTCCTTCAGGGCCCTGGCGACCAGGGCGTCGAGCCGGGCGGCCTCGTGGGCCGGGACGCGGGAGCTGAGGCTCTCGGGGCGGTCGTCGTATTCGGACGGAGGCAGGTCGAAGACCTCGAGGGCGGGTGGGTCCATGTGCATGAGCCCGCTGTCGAGGTCCCAGTCGAAGCCGCCCATGCCGTTGAGGGCCAGTGTCAGGTCCGGGTGGGCGGGCCAGTCGTCCGGCACCGACACGGTGGGCTGCTTCGCTGCCCGGTCAGCCATGCCGTCACTTTGCCACATTCACCCGGATTGCGGAGGGTCCAGCCAAGGTCACGGACGACGCGGGGGCGGTCACCGAGCGTGTCCAGCAGGCGGTCGGGGCCGTACCCGAGGGTGGTCGCCCACCGCGGATCGCGCGGGCGAGGCGCGAGGTGCGGGCCGCGGTACGAGCGGATTGTCAGTGGGTCCTCCTACGCTGGAGGTCGCAACGGCAGGAGGGTCCGCAGGCGGCTCCTCCGCGACCGAAGGGACCCGACCATGAGCACCGTCCGAGGCCACCGGATCGAGATCGATCAGGGCACCGACCACATCCGTGTCACGGTCGGCGGGCAGCTGCTGGCCGAGAGCCGCCGCCCGCTGCTGCTCTCCGAGACCGGCTGTCCGGTGCGCTACTACCTCCCGCCCGAGGACGTGCGCACCGACCTGCTGACCCCCTCCGACACCCACACCGTCTGCCCGTTCAAGGGCACCGCCTCCTACTGGTCACTTCCCGGTGGCCCGCAGGACATCGCGTGGGCCTATCCTGAGCCGCATCCCGAGGTCGCGCAGATCAAGGATCATCTCTGCTTCTACGAGGTCGAGTTGGGGTGAGCCGGGCCGCGGCCGCGGCAGCGGAGCGACTCCGGGGCAGGACGGGTAGGAAAGTTTCCTAACAATAACGTCCACATTATTGACGCGTACATGGTCCGACGTCAGGATTCCTCGGGACGGCTCCCCCACGCCGACCCAGGAGACGGATATGACCTCCCCCCGCGCCGACATGCCCGTACAGCCGCCGAGGCGACGCACGACCCCGACCGGCAGCCGCCGCTGGGGAATCCCCGTCGCCGCGGGCGCGGCGCTCGCGCTCGTCGGCGGTGTGGCGCTGTGGTCGAACGCCGGGCGGGCCGATGCCGCGCCCGAGCGGGCAGCGGGCGCGCACGCCGCCGGGTTCACCGCCGTCGCGGCCGGCGATATCGCCGAGCGGTGCACGGCGAGCGACAGCGACTGTGCACACCCCAAGACCGCGGCGCTGGTGAAGCGGATCGATCCCGCGTTCGTGCTGACCATGGGCGACAACCAGTACGACGACGCCCGGCTCAAGGACTTCAAGCGCTATTACGACACGAGCTGGGGCGCCTTCAAGAGCAAGACGCACCCGGCCCCCGGAAACCACGAAACCTACGACCCGCAGGGCGAACTGGCCGGCTACAAGTCCTACTTCGGGCCGGTCGCCTACCCCAAGGGCAAGAGCTACTACAGCTTCGACCAGGACAACTGGCACTTCATCGCGCTCGACTCCAACAGCCTGGACCAGGCGCAGACCGACTGGCTCAAGGCCGACCTCGCCGCCAACTCCAAGAAGTGCGTGGCCGCTTACTGGCACCACCCGCTCTTCTCGTCCGGCGAGCACGGCAACGACCCGGTCAGCCGCCCGGTCTGGAAACTGCTCCAGGACGCCAAGGCCGAGCTGGTCCTCAACGGCCACGATCACCACTACGAGCGCTTCGCACCGCAGGACGCGAACGGCAAGGCCGGCAAGAACGGCATCGTCGAACTCCTCGCCGGGATGGGCGGAGCCAACCCGTACAAGATCGAGGAGGTCCAGCCGAACAGCGAGAAGCGGCTCACCGACACCTTCGGAGTGGTGAAGCTGAACTTCACCGACACCGGCTTCTCCTGGGAGCTGGTGGGCACGGACGGGCAGACGAAGGACCGCAGCCCCGCCTACCAGTGCCACTGACCGGCCGACGGGACCCACGGGCGGTCTGACCGATGTATCTCGCGACCACGGACGCGGCCGCGACGGCGACACAGGTGACGCGCGGCCGCGTCGGGGGCCCGGTGCTGGCCCTCGGCGCGGTCAGCCTCGTCACCGACATCTCCTCCGAGATGGTCACCGCCGTGCTGCCGCTCTACTTCGTCCTCCAACTGGGGCTCTCCCCCCTCCAGTTCGGCTTCCTCGACGGCCTCTACAACGGCGTCACCGCGCTGGTGCGGCTGCTGGGCGGGCATGCGGCGGACCGCGGCGGACGCCACAAGCTCGTCGCCGGGGCCGGCTACGCGCTCTCGGCGCTGTCCCGGCTCGGGTTGCTGCTCGCCGGCGGCGGCACCCTCGGCATCGGCGCCTCGCTCGCCGCGGACCGTATCGGCAAGGGCGTGCGCACCGCCCCTCGCGATGCGCTGATCTCGCTTCAAGCCCCGCCGGACGCGCTCGGCCGGGCCTTCGGTGTGCACCGCGCGATGGACACCACCGGTGCGCTGCTGGGCCCGCTCGCGGCGTTCGCCCTGCTGTGGGCCACGGCCGACGCCTACGACGCGGTGTTCGTCGTGAGTTTCTGCGTCGGGGTGGTGGGGGTGCTGCTGCTGGTCGCGTTCGTGCCCGGAAGGGCCGCCGTGGCCGCCGGCCACCGGGATCCGGGAGCCGGGCCGCACACCCGGGCACCGGCCCCCGCGCCCGGCCACCGGCAGGTACCCACCGCAGCGCCCCGCCCCCGCACACGGCTCCTGGCGCCACTGGGCGACCCCGCGTTCCGGCGCATCTTCGTGGCGGCGGCGCTGCTCGGCGCGGCGACCATCGGCGACTCGTTCCTGTATCTGCTGCTCCAGCGGCGGCTGGGTTTCGCAGTGAGCTGGTTCCCGCTGCTGCCGCTGGGGGCGGCCGCGGTCTATCTGCTGCTCGCGGTGCCGGCCGGGCGGCTCGGTGACCGGATCGGCCGCCGGGTGCCGTTCCTGTGCGGGCACGCGGCGCTGCTCGCCGGCTATGTCCTGCTGCTGAATACCGGTGCCGGGCCGGTGCTGCTGGTGGGTGTCCTGCTGCTGCTCGGGGTGTTCTACGCCGCCACGGACGGTGTGCTGATGGCGCTCGCCGGGCCGGTGCTGCCGGCCGCACGGCGGGCCGGCGGAATGGCTCTGCTGCAGACCGGCCAGGCGCTGTGCCGGCTGCTGGCGGCCGCCGGATTCGGCGCCGCCTGGACGCTGTGGGGCACCCGTCCCGCGCTGTGCCTCGCGGTGTCCGCGCTGGCCCTGGCGCTGGTGGCGGCCGCCGCCCTGCTCCCCCGCCGGGACCGCCCGGCCGGGCCGAACCCACCGGACCGCCCGGAAAGGCAGCCGTCGCGCGCATGACCTCGCCCCGCCCCGCTCCCGCCCTGTCCGCGCGGCTCGCCGCGGTCTCCCTCCGGGCCCGGATCGTCGCCGTGCTGACCGCCACCGCGGTCCTCGCCACCGTCGCCGTCGCCTACACGATCGGCGCCGCCCGGCGCGCCGAACCCACCGACGCCGCCTCCGCCTTCGGCCTCGACCACGGCCGGCTGTACTTCCGCAGCACCGGCGCCGGAGCCGGCCGGGTGGCGCATCTCCCCGCGCCGGACGGCCGCACCGGCGCGGCCCCCTCAGCGCCCCGGCCCGGGCGCCGCACCACCGGCGGGCCGGCCTGCGAGCGCTTCTACGCGGCGGCCGGGACGGGCCTGTGCCTGCAGCGCCGCCCCGGCATCCCGCCCCGGTCGTACGCCGTGGTCCTGGACCGGCGGTTGCGCGAGAAGCGGCGGATCGCGCTCACCGGCATCCCCAACCGGGCCCGGGTGTCGGCCTCCGGGCGGATGCTGTCATGGACGATGTTCGCCACCGGCGACTCCTACGCCACCACCGCGTTCTCCACCCGCACCTCGATCCTGGACACCCGCACCGGCTACCTCATCAAGAACATGGAGGAGATCCCGCTCACCCTGGACGGCCGCCGCTACCACTCCCCCGACGTCAACTACTGGGGGGTCACCTTCGCCCGCGACGACAACCGCTTCTACGCCACCGTCTCGACCAAGGGCGGGACCTACCTCGTCCAGGGCGATCTGCGCAGGTGGGCGGCGCGGACGATCCGCGGGAACGTGGAGTGCCCCTCGCTCTCGCCGGACAACACCCGCCTCGCGTTCAAAAAGCGGGTCCGCTCGGGCGCCACCGATCCCTGGCGGCTGTACGTCCTGGATCTGCGCACCCTGCGCGAGCACCCGCTCGCCGAGGCCCACAGCGTCGACGACCAGGCCGCCTGGCTGGACGACCACACCCTCGCCTACGCCCTGCCGGGCCGCGAGGGCCGGGCCTTCGACGTCTGGACCGTACCGGCCAACGGCGGCGGGAGCCCGTCGCTCGCCGTGCCGGACGCCTCCTCCCCCGTACGGGTCCCTTAGGGGCACCCCCGCACAGGAAGCGCGGGCCGCGACGTCGCCGTACGGGGCGGCAGTCAGGGGCGCACAATTGAGAGGTGACTGACACCCAGGAGCCCCGGAACGAACCCCGCCGGGACCGTGACGAGCAGGGACGGGCCCGTAACGCCCGGCCGCGCGACGGCCTCGGCCGCCCGCTGCCCTACGGCGCCCCCGGAGTGGCCCGGCAGCCCGAGGGGGTGGTCCGTACGCCCGCCCAGTCGCTGGCCGAGGCGCAACGGCTGCTCGACGCCGGGATGCCGTTCCACGCCCATGAGGTGCTGGAGGACGCCTGGAAGACGGCGCCGGAGGCGGAGCGCGAGCTGTGGCGGGGGCTCGCCCAGCTCGCGGTGGGACTCACCCATGCGGCCCGGGGCAATGCCGTAGGGGGTACCTCACTGCTCGACCGGGGGACGGCGGCCATCAGGCCGTACGCGGATGCCGCCCCCTACGGGGTCGACATCGGGGGACTGGTGGCCTGGGCCCGGGAACTGACGGACCGTCTGACCGCTCCGGGCGCCCTGTCGGCGGCCGAGGCCGCACCCCGGCTGCGCACCGCCGGGGACGCGGACGGGGGCCGCCCGGCGGGCTAGGGTCTGTCCGATGGGTCAGGGTCGGAGAGGCCGCGGCGTCTGGTGCGGTGCATCGCAAGGCGCCGGAGCGTCCCGATAGCGGAGCTCTCGGGACGTTTCGGCAACGCCGCGAGGTACCGTGCCAGACGCCGCGGACCCGGCCATGACCCATCGGACAGGCCCTAGGGCGGTCCGAAAAGTCCCGCCCGGACGTCGGGCTCCGCCGGGACGCGCGGAGCCGTCGGCCTACCCCGCGCGGCCGCGACCGCGCGGGTCCCGCCAGCGGGCGAGCATGGCTCCCAGTCCCATGACCACGATCCCGGCGGCGCCCGCCCCGAGGACGAGGGCGGGGCGCCAGGGTGAGGCGCCGCGGGCGCCCTGGGCGCGGGCGTCGTACGCGGCGTTCACGGCGTGCAGCGTGCCCACCGGTTCCGCGTCGCCGGCCGTGCGAAAGCCCCAGTCCAGCAGTGCGCCGGCTTCCTTGTAGACGCCGTTGGCCACCTGTGACTGCGGGTTCAGTACGGTGACCAGCAGCGTGCGGCCGTTCCGGCGGGCGGCGGCGATCAGGGTGTTGCCGGCCTTGGAGGTGTAGCCGTTCTTCACGCCGATGATGCCCGGGTAGCGCGGCAGCCCGTGCGAGCCCACCAGCATGCGGTTGGTGTTCTCGATCTGGGTGGTGCCGTTGGGGCCGGGGAACGCGGCGCGGGCGGTGGCGCAGTAGCGGGCGAAGTCCTCCTGGGCGAGCCCGGCGCGGGCGAAGACGGTCAGGTCGTGCGCGGAGGACACCTGGCCGGGCGCGTCATAGCCGTCGGGGGACTTCACCGTGGTGTCGCGCGCGCCGAGTTCCCGTGCGGTCTGCTGCATCTCGCGGACGGTGGCCTGCCAGCCGCCGTTCATCGCGGCCAGCACGTGCACCGCGTCGTTGCCGGAGCGGAGGAAGACCCCGCGCCACAGGTCGGCGACGGTGTAGCGGCGGCCGTGCCGGACGCCGACGACGCTGCTGCCCGCCCCGAGGCCCGCGAGGTCCGCCGAGCTGACCTGGCGGACCGTGTCGGACGAGAACTTCGGCAGGACCGTCACCGCGAACAGCGTCTTGAGGGTGCTGGCCGGGGCGAGCTTGCGGTGCGGGCTCTTGGTGGCCAGCACATTGCCGGTCTCCGCGTCGGCCACCATCCAGGACAGTGCGCTCAGCCCGCTGGGCAGGCTCGGTGCACCGGGGGCGGCGACCGCCTGCACCCCGTCCGTGGTCTTCACCGGTTGACGGGCCGTCGGCCCGCTCGCGGCGGCCGGTATGGACGTCAGGGACACACCCACGACGGCCACCAGGGCCATTGCGGCCGCCTTCTTGGACACACGCGCGTCACTTGCCATGCGGTAACGCTAAGTAGGGAACGCCCTGTTCGCACAGCGGGTGAGCCAGACGGGCCAAACGGATCCCTGGACGCCGGGCGTGTCGCATCTGCAACACCTGCAAAGAAGGACCCGCCCGGTGCGACGGGGGATGCACACCGGGCGGGTCTCAGGAACCTTTCTACCGCATGAGCGAACGGTTGCGCCTCAAAAACGTGTTCGTTTGCCGATTACCAGGCGACGGGCAGCGAATTCAGGCCACGCGCACGAAGTGCCCGACGGTGCCGCAAATCACCCCGCGGAACGTCGAGTCGCAGCCCCGGAAAGCGGGCGAGCAACGCCTCCAGGGCGGTGACGGCCTCCAGGCGGGCCAGCGGGGCGCCGAGGCAGTAGTGGATGCCGTGGCCAAGCGCGAGGTGTCCGGAGAGGTCCCGGTCGCGGTCGAAGGTGTCGGCATCGGGGAAACGGGCGGGGTCGCGGTTCGCGGACGCGATCGCCAGCAGCACACTCTCCCCCGCCGGGATCCGTACGCCCCCGATTTCCACGTCTTCCTTGGGAAAGCGCCGGATCGCCAGCGGGGCGGGACCGTCGAAGCGCAGGAACTCATCGACCGCGGCCGGCAGTTCGGCCGGATTTCGCCGCAACAAACGGAGCTGGTCGGGGTGGTCGAGCAGGGTGAGGACGGCATTGCCGATGAGGTGGACGGTGTTCTCGTATCCACCGAAGAGAATGAGGAAGGCGAGCGAGGTCAGTTCGTCCTCGGTGAGCCGGTCGCCGCCCCCTTCCCCGTCCGTCTCGTCCCGCACCGCGATCAGATCCGAGAGCAAATCGTCGCCCGGCTCCGCGCGCTTGGCCGCGATCAGACCGGTGTAGAACTCCAGCATCGCGCCGATCGCCTGCTTCATCAGCTCGGGCCGGGTCGGGTCCGGGGTGATCAGCCGGTCCGTCCACGCCCGGAAGTCGCGGCGGTCGTGCTGCGGGACGCCGAGCAGATCGCAGATCACGGTGATCGGCAGCGGCCCGGCGTAGTCGGCGATCAGGTCCGCCGGACCCCCGCGCTCCTCCATCGCGCCCAACAGCCCCTCGGCGACCCGCCGTACGGGCTCGCGCAGCGTCTCGACCCGGCCCGGGGTGAAGGCCTTGACCACCAGGCGGCGGATCCGGGTGTGGTCCGGCGGATCCATGTTGAGCAGATTGGCGTCCAGCGCCGGCGGCAGCGCGAAGCCGCGGAAGCCGCCAGGGGCGGCATGCCGCTTGTCCAACGAGAGCCGCGGATCGGCGAGCGCACTGCGGACATCCTCGTAACGGGTCACCAGCCAGGCGGGGTTCCCGTCCGCACCGGTGATCCGGTGCACCGGCCCGGCTTCCCGCAGCGCGGCGTAGGCGGCATAGGGATCGTCGAGCAGAGGCGTGATGTCCAGGGGGGTATCGGGGCCGGTCTCGGCGGATTTACGCATGATCCCGACTCTAGGGCGGAGCCCGGGTCCTCGGCGCCGTCCCACGGCATAGGGGGACGGCACCGGTCCGCGGGGACCGGTGCCGCCTCCGTCGTGCCGGGCGGCCCGGACCCCCGTGCCGGGCCACCCCGTCTGTGGCGGTGTCAGCCGTGCGCCATCGCGCTGCGCTGACGCAGCTCGGTCAGCACGGTCTCGATCAGCGGCGAGTGGTAGACGTCCGCGACCAGCGCCAAGTGCTCGTACTCCGCGGCCAGTTCGGCCTGCTCGGAGCTGGTGGCGACCACCACACTGTCGGCTCCGTGGGCGGGGACGTGGCCGACCGCGCGGTTCTCCAGGCCGCGGCGGAGCGCGGCGGCCTCGGCGACGGCCGCCAGCTGCCGGTCGTCCAGCGCGACCGCACGGGCCCGTTCGCGGGCGATGTCGAGGGCGTCGGACTCCACATGACGGCGGATTCCGCGCTGTACGTCCCGTATCTCGGCCATCTGCCGATTGGCCCGCCACTCCAGATCGGCGAACGGCCAGCGCACCGACCACGCCCGGGGCTCCATCGTGACCTCGGGCGTCTGGGCGGTGACGGTCCGCCAGAGCGGCGAGAGGCGGCGCAGCCGGCGCCAGGCGGCGACGCGCGGGCCGGCGGCCGGCAGCGCGAAGCCGGCCAGTACCAGGATCGCCGCGACCGACGCGCTCAGCGGCGCCACCCCGTTGGAGAGCCAGAGCGCGGGGTGGCCCGTCCAGGACAGGACGAAGCCGACGACCTTGCAGGCGCAGTAGACCAGGCCGAGCCAGCAGCCCACGGCCAGCACCCGCAGGCCGCGCGCCAGATACGTGCCGCCGAGCCGGGCGGCGTAGCGGGGGCAGAGCGTCCCCAGGCCCGCCAGGCTCGACCCGAAGATGGCCAGGTACAGCACGAGGAACAGCATGACTCCGGGGGAGTCGGTGTAGGCGGTGCTGAAGTCGCGGGGGTGCTCGACGGCGTCCGGCCGGCCGACCGCGAAGCCGGTGACGGCCACCGCCCACAGCGCGGCCACACCGCCGACGGCGGCGCGCGCCCTCCCCCGGGCCCGGGCGCGCGCCTCGGCGCCCTCGCCGGCCGTCCAGCGCAGCAGCAGCACCAACGCGCCCGCGGCGAACACCACGACGGCGGAGTAGAGAAAGACCATCGCGAGGTTGGCCACGCCGACGATCCGGTCGAAGGCGCGGTAGAGGCTCGGTGCGGAGAAGAGGAAGACCGTCGCCACCCCTCCGGTCATCACACAGGCCAGTCCCAGGTCCGCATTGCTGCGGTCGCGGAACCAGGCGACGGACTTGTAGCCGACGATCGCCCAGGCGGCCAGCCCGAACGACAGATAGATGACGTCAAACACGTGGTCCCCCGTCCTGCTGTGCGCCGGTGTCGACGCCGCCGGAGCCCGCGCCGCCCGCCGGTGCGTCCTGTTCCCGCCGGATGTGCTGCAGGGCCGGCCCGAGCGCCGCCGCCAGCTCGGCCGCCGGTCCCTCCAGGGGGAGTTCCTGGTCGGCGGCGGACGGCGCCACCCGCTCCATGAGGAGCGTGCCGAGCACCTCCGTCTCCCGCTCGGCGAGGTTGTCGTAGCCGTGGTGCCGGGCGAGGCCCGTCGTCAGGCCCATCCGCCGGAGGGCGGTGGTGACGTCGACGGACGGCGTCCACAGCTTCAGCGCGTCCTCGGTGACGGCCGGGTCCTGGGCGTGCCCCAGCAGGAGGTGGCCCAGCTCGTGCAGCACGATGTGGGCCTGGTGCCAGGGCGAGGTCCGGAGCTCATAGAAGATCCAGTAGTCGTCGTCGGTGACGGCCGTCATGCCCGAGACCACACCGCCCAGGCTCATCGGCACCAGATGGACGGGCCGCTCCACCCGCGCCGCGACCAGGTCGCACATCCCGCGCAGGTCGGTCGCGGCGGGCAGTGCCAGCTCCTTGATGAGCCGCTTGCACCGCCTGCGTATCTGGCCCACTCGCATGCTCGTCCCGTCCTCGTGTCCGGTCCGCTGCCAGATGGCGAAGATCTGGTCGCGTTCCGCGGTCCGTATCGCCTCAGTCACCGCGCCGGTCACCACCCTGCTCCGGCGGGTCGGCCGGCAGGTTCATCTGCTGCCGGAACTGGGAGATGATCGTCGTCAGACTGTCCTGCACCTCCGGAGGCAGCCCTACGGAGCGCAGCGCGATGGCCCGCACCCGCCGATCCCGCATCGCGGCGAGGAAGCGGACCTCCTCCTCCACCCGCGCGGCCTGCGGCTGCGAGAGGTCTCCCAGCAGATAACCGACCGGCACGGCAAAGAACTTGGCCAGCGCCCGCAGCAGTTCCGGGCTCGGATTGGCCCGCCGGCCGTTGCGCAGCATCGACAGATACTGCTCGGTGACCGTGACCCCTCCGTACTCCTCCACCCCGCCGCTGATCTCGTCGGCCACGAAGGCGTTGGTGTACGGAGCCCCCGGCGGGTGCATGTTCGCGAAGAGGTGGTTGAGCCGCTCCGCGAGCGCACCGCCCGCCCCGTCGGACCGGCCCTCGCCCCCCACGCCCATGCTGACCGTCCCCAATCGACCGGGCCCAACGAACAGTTAAGGCCGCCCCCGTTGTGTTCCGCATCCTGTCATGCAACGAACGCGCCGCACCAGTCCACTTACGGACAGTGAGGCCCGCCGGGCTTAACGGGGAGTTGAGTGACGGCGAAAGCATGCGATTCCGGATCGCGCGACGCGCGCACAGCGGGGGAGGGAGAAAGGAGAGCAAGGAGAGACGGGAGAGCAAGGAGAGACGGGAGCGCGAGAAGAACGAGAAGAACGAGGCGCGCGCGGAGAACCAGGGCCCGAGGAGAACCCGGAAACCGAGGAGCGCGAAGAGAACGCGACGAGAACGCGACGAGACCACGAAAAAGCCGCCTCCTCTTCCGAGAAGACGGCTTCCGACCTGCGAAAAGTCACTGGTCGGGACGACAGGATTTGAACCTGCGACCCCTTGACCCCCAGAAGCTGAAAGCCAGTCCGCTCCGTCCACTGAGTCCAGAGAGTCTGGTAAACGTCCAGGTCAGGGGCTTGTGCTGCCGCACCTCCGGCAGGTGCGTGACACATCGGTGACACGCTAAGGGCTGTCCCGTAAATGATCTTTGGCGTGCTGGATGGCCTGCTCGTTTCTCCGTTACCCGGCGAGGGTGAGGTTGTGGAGGCGGGCGATA
>NZ_JBVIRA010000054.1:0-20737 GCF_055576575.1 Streptomyces sp. NPDC033270 | reverse complement strand
GGTCAGGATTACCGCCTTGCTCGGCGTCTGCCTCGCGCTCCAGGCGCCGCAGGCCGCCGCGGGCGCGGTGGGACGGAAACAGGCAGGGTGAAGTCCGTGGTGGTGACGTCGGCCGACGACGGCCAGACGGCGCTCGGTGTCCACACCCCCTGCTTCTGCTCGGTGATGGACTTCGACAGCTTCCCGCCCAAAAGGTCCGCTCGGCTACGACTACGGGTGTCCCGGCTGCTGCTGCGGTGTGACGGTGCGATCCTGTGGCAAGCGGCGTCGAGCGTGGCGTGCCCGATGGCCAGGCACTGGCCCGCGGTGTGCACGGCCGTGGACATGCCCTTCTTGGGCGCCATCTCGTTTGAGGGCAATTCCCGGAGCCTGGCGAGCGGACCTTGACGACGAAGTCACGGTTGGCCTCGGCGAGCGGGCTGGAGGGCGTGTCGGCGATCACGTGTGCCTGGTTGGTGGACACGTTCTGGAGCCCGAGCGTGCTCGGGTGGGGGAGGGCGGCCAGCGGCAGGCTCAGCGCGCCGCCCATGAAGGCTGTCGCGACGGTGCGGCGCGACATGTGCGTGGTGCCCTCCCGGTGCGAACGGCGTGGGACGGCAGGAGGCACGGACACGCTGCACCTCAGCACTATTGCCCTAGGTAGCGATTGCCACAGTGCTCTATGTCGCGGTCGGGGTCTGTGGTGCCTACGCCGATGTGCCGGAAGCCATGTTCACGGAGATCAGGCCGAGCAGGCACACGGTGTAGCCCGTACACGTGTTGCTCCACACGATCCCGGGCGACACGTTGTGGGATGCTGTCACGAGTGTCGGGGAGAGAATGAGCCAGACGCCGAGCACCATCAGGGTCCATGCGAATCGGCGCATCCGCTGTGGCGCGAAAGGGGTTGCGAGAGCGAGCAGGGTGACGCTAAGCCCCATGATTAGGTTGTTCGCCGTGAGGTATGGGTTCGTCCTGGCGAAGTGGATCACCCAGGGCGAGATCGCCGCGTAGATGCCGGCCACCAGCATGACCCCGTCGACGAATGCAGGGCTGCTCGCGGTCGCCACCGTGCGGCGGTTCCCCATACCGGTCGAATCGGGTGCAGCCGAGTGACGCGGGTACGACATGGCAGTCGAGCCCCTCTCGCATGACGACCTTTCCATTATGCAAAGAATGCTCGGGTTGGGCTGGCCGTGGCTGCCACGTCCGCTCCTTACGGTCGGCTCGGACTGCTCAGCCGTTGATTGCCAGGTTGTGAAGAGCCTGGCGATCATGGCGAGTTGCAACGCCGGTCAGTGTGTGGCGGTCGTCTTCGCCGGCTGGCGTCGGCTGTGATCGCCAGGCTGCCGTGCCCGTCAAGGCCGGACTGATTCAGCCGACCGCCTCCAGTCGGGCCCTGGACTCGTGATGCGGCTCCACCGTCGTCACTTCTCATGCAGGCGAGCCGATGCCGCGAGTCCTGGTCGCATGATGCGGATCTTGCGGCCCTCGCAGGCGGGGTAGTGAGGTGACTGCAACGGAGAGAGCGCGCCGGCCGTCGAGGTGGTAGATGGCGAGGATTTGGCGATGCTCAGACACGGCCACGCCGATGTCGTACGTGCCCTCCTGCCCGTATCCGCAGTCAAGGCACACGAATGAGTAGGCACGCTGGACGTGCTGCATATCCACGGTTGCACGTCCTTGGAGGGTCCATCGAGGTTCCCTCCATCCATTTTTGCATAATGCAATAGATGTGAGGAGGTGCGAACGGGCAAGTGCGCGGGTGCTCAGGCGGTCGCATGCACCGCGCTCTGGTCGCTCAGCCACCCCACCGGCTTGCCTGCTCTGTGTTCGAGTGTAGGTACCCCGGTTCTGGCGGTAGACAGCAGGGTGTACAGCGCCTGTGCGAGGGGCTGATTGACGGTGACCGGTGTGGGCGACTCGGCGAGCTGTCCGACCAGGACCTGGGCGCCGATCGCCGCCCCGGTGGCGGGCCTTCGGGGTTGATGCCGCGATGGCGAAGCTTGACGGCGTCGCGGGAGAGCAGGTGGCTGTGGTGGTGGCCAGGACGATGGCCAGCATGAGCCAGAGGATGACCGAGTACTCGCTGGTCAGCTCGAAGAGGGGGGCCACGGTGGTGATCGGCGCCCGGGCCGTCCCGGCGCCCCCCGAACCCACGCCGATCAGGGCATACGCGCCCACCGCGCCGACCCGTTCCGGGCAGCAGGTGGTCGACGCCGACGCCGACGCCGTAGGCCGAGTCGAGCATCGCACCGATGGCCAGGCTGGGCGTGAAGACCCCGCCGGAGCTGCCGATGCCGATGGCCAGGCTGGTCGTCAGCATCTTGCCGGTGAGGAGCAGGATCAGGAAACCATCGGGGGGCGAGGAGATTCGGGGGATGAACCGCGCGTGCTCGTCGATCCCCGGGGTGTCGAGGGACATCTGGTATCCGTGCTGATCGAGGTCACCCGGTGCGCAGACCTGCCGGTCGTCGGCAGTCATGCGCATGGCGCGTTCACCGGGGTGCTCCTGGGGTCGGTCAGCCAGCTACATGCCGCCTTCCTGGTCCGGTGGCGCGCTGTTCCGTGGGCCAGACGTCTTTGGCATCCCCTGGCCGCCTTGGGCAGGGTGCGTTCGCTGGGTGCGCCGGTTGCCGTGTCGGTCGCCGTGAGCTCAGGCGCCCGCGACGGCCGCGGTGTTCTGGTCAGTGGACAAGCCCGGCGGGGTCAGTGGTCGAGGTGGAGTCCGGCCATCGGCAACGGGGCGTTCTGCTCGGCGATCGGGGTGCCGAGGGTGTTCTCCAGGATGGACTGGAAGCGCTCCCGAGTGCAGGGGTGCCGGGAGATGTAGTTGTGCAGTGTCGCGTCCGGCTCGTTCTGCGGAAGCACGCGTGCGGCCGCCGGTGCGGGACGGTGCGTGCCGATGGTCACGCGGACGAGCGGGTCGGTCTGGATGTTGCGGAACCACTGGGCTCGATCGCCGAAGCCGGACGCCACCACGTAAGTGTCCGGGGCGGGGTGGTCGGCAATCCCGGAGGTGTTAGAGAGCCGTCAAAGTTGCGCTAACGGCCGTAAGGGCCCTGTCAATGAGGGGCGAAAACGAGCCACCTTTGCGGTTCGCTCTTCTGGTCCGTTCAACCGAACCTCTTCCCAGGAGTTCACGATGGCCGATGTGGCCTTCGTGGTCACCACGATCGCGGTCTTCGCGCTGGTGGCCCTTGTCGCCAAGGGGGTGGCAAAGCTGTGACCGCCGAGAACCTCATCGGCCTGATCGTGGCCGTCGCCCTGCTGGGCTATCTCGTCCTCGCCCTTGTGTTCCCGGAGAGGTTCTGAGCGACAGATATGAGCCCCGTTCTTGCTGATGTGCTCCAGGTCATCGCGCTCATCGGCGCGCTCGCCCTGGTGCACCGCCCGCTCGGCGACTACATGGCCGCCGTCTACTCCTCCAAGAAGCACCTGCGCGTAGAGAAGTGGATCTACCGCAGCGTCGGCGCCAACCCCGACGCCGAGATGCGCTGGCCCGCGTACCTGCGCGGCGTTCTCATATTCTGCGGTGTCAGCGTGCTCTTCCTGTACGTGCTCCAGCGCGTACAGGACAAGCTGCCGCTGTCGCTCGGCTTCAAGCCGATCAGCCCGGACCAGGCGTTCAACACGGCCGCCTCGTTCGTCTCCAACACCAACTGGCAGTCGTATTCGGGTGAGGTGGCCATGAGCCACGTCACCCAGACCGCCGGTCTGGCCGTGCAGAACTTCGTCTCCGCCGCCGTCGGCATCGCGGTCGCCGTGGCGCTGGTGCGCGGCTTCGCCCGCTCCCGCACCGGTGACCTGGGCAACTTCTGGGCCGACATGGTGCGCGGCACCGTCCGCATTCTGCTCCCGCTCTCCGTGATCGCCGCGATCATTCTGGTGGCGTGCGGTGCGATCCAGAACTTCGGCGACATCCACCACATCACCACGCTCACCGGTGACAAGCAGGCCCTGAGCCCTGGCGCGGTGGCGTCCCAGGAGGCGATCAAGGACCTGGGTACCAACGGTGGTGGGTTCTTCAACGCCAACTCCGCCCATCCCTTCGAGAACCCCAACGGCTTCACGAACCTTCTGGAGATCTTCCTCCTCCTGGTGATCCCGTTCTCGCTGCCGCGGACCTTCGGCAAGATGGTGGGTTCGATCAAGCAGGGTTACGCGATCGTCGCGGCCATGGGCATCATCTGGTTCACCGCCGTCATCGCCGTGACCTGGCTGGAGTACGCGCACCCGGGCACCGCCTCGCACCTCGCGGGCGGCGCGATGGAGGGCAAGGAGCAGCGATTCGGCGAGGGCGCGTCCTCGCTGTTCTCCGTCTCCACGACGATGACGTCGACCGGGTCGGTCAACTCCTTCCACGACTCGTTCAGCGGCCTGTCCGGGGGTGTGCTGCTGCTGGGCATGATGCTCGGCGAGCTTGCACCGGGCGGTGTGGGTTCGGGCCTCTACGGCATGCTGATCATGGCGATCATCGCGGTGTTCATCGCCGGCCTGATGGTCGGGCGTACGCCGGAGTACCTGGGCAAGAAGATCGGCACCCGCGAGATCAAGCTCGCCGCCTGCTACATCTTGATCACCCCGGCGCTGGTGCTGATCGGCACGGCGGTGGCCATCGCCCTGCCGGACGGCAAGGAAGCGATGACCAACATCGGGGCGCACGGCTTCTCCGAGGTGCTGTACGCCTACACGTCGGGCTCGAACAACAACGGTTCCGCCTTCGCGGGCTTCGGTGCCAATACGCCGTTCTTCAACACCACGATCGGTCTGTGCATGCTGCTCGGCCGGTTCCTGCCGATGGTGTTCGTGCTCGCCCTGGCCGGTTCGCTGGCCGAGCAGAAGCCGGTCCCGGAGACCGCGGGCACGCTGCGTACCGAGAAGCCGCTCTTCACGGGGCTGCTGGTCGGCACGATCATGATCATCACCGGTCTGACCTTCTTCCCGGCGCTGGCCCTTGGCCCGCTTGCTGAAGGGCTGTCGTCATGACCATCGAGACAAAGAAGCACGAGGACGACATGTCCACCGCTACCCCGACGCGGGCACCGCACAGCGATGTGCCGACCGGCCACAAGGAAGAGGGCCGGGTCGGCGCGGGTCTCTTCGAGCCCAAGCAGTTGCTGAAGTCGCTGCCGGACGCCTTCCGCAAGCTCGACCCGCGGGTGATGGTGAAGTCCCCCGTGATGTTCGTGGTCCTGATCGGCTCGGTGGTCTCCACCGCGCTGGCGGTCAAGGATCCCGGCAACTGGTTCGGCTGGGCGATCGCCGCCTGGCTGTGGCTGACCGTGATCTTCGCCAACCTGGCGGAGGCGGTCGCCGAGGGCCGCGGCAAGGCGCAGGCCGACACCCTGCGCAAGGCCAAGACCGACACTGTGGCGCGCCGCCTCACCGGGGACACCGAGGAGGAGGTACCTGGTACGGAGCTGCGCATCGGTGACCTGGTCGTCTGCGAGGCCGGCGACATCATCCCCGGCGATGGCGATGTCGTAGAGGGTGTCGCCTCCGTCGACGAGTCCGCCATCACGGGCGAATCGGCGCCGGTCATCCGGGAGTCCGGCGGCGACCGCTCCGCCGTGACCGGCGGTACGAAGGTGCTCTCCGACCGCATCGTCATCAAGATCACGACGAAGCCTGGCGAGACCTTCATCGACCGGATGATCAACCTCGTCGAGGGCGCCGCACGGCAGAAGACCCCCAACGAGATCGCGCTGAACATCCTTCTCGCGTCCCTCACCATCGTCTTCCTGCTGGCCGTCGTCACCCTGAAGCCCTTCGCGATCTACGCGGGCGCCGACGGGCAGACCTCGATGATCGTGCTGACCGCGTTGCTGGTCTGCCTGATCCCCACCACCATCGGTGCGCTGCTCTCGGCGATCGGCATCGCGGGCATGGACCGTCTGGTCCAGCGCAACGTCCTGGCGATGTCCGGCCGTGCCGTCGAGGCCGCGGGTGACGTGTCGACGCTGCTGCTCGACAAGACCGGCACTATCACCCTCGGCAACCGCCAGGCCGCCGAGTTCGTGCCGGTCAAGGGCACCACCGAGGCCGAGGTGGCGAACGCCGCGCAGCTTTCCTCGCTCGCGGACGAGACCCCCGAGGGCCGCTCGATCGTCATCCTTGCCAAGGAGAAGTACGGTCTGCGCGAGCGCCACCAGGGCGAGCTGGTGGACGCCGAGTGGGTGCCGTTCACGGCGCAGACCCGTATGAGCGGTGTCGACCTCGTCGAGGACGGGGTCGGCCGCAAGGTCCGCAAGGGCGCGACCGCCTCGGTGATTGCATGGGTCACCGAGCAGGGCGGACGGGTGGCCGACGACACCGACCAGCTCGCCAACCAGATCTCCGAGGCCGGCGGTACGCCGCTGCTGGTGGCCGTCGAGGACGAGAAGGGCGCCCGAGTCCTGGGTGTCATCTACCTCAAGGACGTCGTCAAGGAGGGCATGCGGGAGCGGTTCGACGAGCTGCGCCGCATGGGCATCAAGACCGTCATGATCACGGGTGACAATCCGCTGACGGCCAAGGCCATCGCCGACGAGGCGGGCGTGGACGACTTCCTCGCGGAGGCCACGCCCGAGGACAAGATGGCGCTGATCAAGCGGGAGCAGGCCGGCGGCAAGCTGGTCGCGATGACCGGTGACGGGACGAACGACGCCCCGGCCCTCGCGCAGGCGGATGTCGGCGTGGCGATGAACACCGGTACCTCGGCCGCCAAGGAGGCCGGGAACATGGTGGACCTGGACTCCAACCCGACCAAGCTGATCGAGATCGTCGAGATCGGCAAGCAGCTGCTGATCACCCGCGGTGCGCTGACCACCTTCTCCATCGCCAACGACGTCGCGAAGTACTTCGCGATCATCCCAGCGATGTTCTCGGTGGCGTATCCGGGCCTGGACAAGCTCAACATCATGGGCCTGGTCTCGCCCGAGTCCGCGATCCTGTCGGCGGTCATCTTCAATGCGCTGATCATCATCGCGTTGGTGCCGCTGGCGCTGAAGGGCGTGCAGTACCGGCCGATGAGTGCGGACAAGATGCTGCGGCGCAACCTCGGTATCTACGGGCTGGGCGGCCTGATCGCACCTTTCATCGGCATCAAGATCATCGACCTGCTCATCTCCCTCATCCCCGGAATCGGGTGACCGCCATGAACAACTCCGTAACCAGCACGCTCCGCCTGGCGTGGGCCTCGCTGCGCGTCCTGCTGGTCCTCACGGTCGTGTGTGGCGTCCTCTACCCGCTGGTCGTGACCGGCATTGCGCAGGCGGCCTTCCGCGACAAGGCCAACGGCTCCGAGGTGAAGGTCGACGGCAAGGTCGTCGGCTCCGAGCTCATCGGCCAGAACTGGAACTTCAAGGGCACGGACAAGCCCGATCCCAAGTGGTTCCAGGGACGCCCGTCCAACAGCAGCTACGACCCGCTGAGCAGCGGCTCCAGCCAGCTCGGTGCCAGCGACCCCACGCTGGTCAAGAACGTGAAGGCGGCGAAGAAGCAGGTCGCCGAGTTCAACGGCGTACCGCAGTCCGAGGTTCCCAAGGACGCGGTGACCGGTTCGGCCTCCGCCATCGACCCCGGCATCTCTGTCGACTACGCGGAGATCCAGGTCAAGCGGGTGGCCCAGCACAGCGGGCTGAGCGTTGCGCAGGTCGAGAAGCTGGTGAAGGCCAACACCGCGGGCCGTACCGCAGGCTTCCTCGGCGAGCCCTCGGTGAACGTCCTGAAGCTCAACATCGCGATCAAGGAACTCGCCAAGAAGTGAGTGACCGTGTCGCGGGTGGCCGGGTTTGCGCCAGCCACCCGCGATGTCGCAGTCATCAGACACAACAGAAGGGTGACACCAATGACCCGGGTGCTGGTGGTCGAGGACGAACCACCGCTCGTACGGGCTCTTGAGATCAATCTGAAGGCGCGCCGCTACGAGGTGCACACCGCACCCGACGGCGCACACGCCCTGCGCCTTGCCGCCACGCACCCACCGGACGTCGTCCTGCTCGGCCTCGGGCTGCCTGACATGGACGGCATCAATGTGATCAAGGAGCTGCGGGGGTGGAGCCGGGCATCGATCCTGGTGGTCTCCGCCCGCCGGACCTCCGACGAGGAGGTCGCCGCGCTCGACGCGGGGGCCGACGATTTCATCACCAAACCGTTCAGCATGGACGAACTGCTGGCCCGGCTGCGCGCCGCAACCCGCAGGACCGAGACAGCCAGTGCGTCCCGTGATTCCGCGGTCATCGAGACCAAGGACTTCACGCTCGATCTGCTGGCCAAGAAGGCACGGCGGCAGGGGCGTGACGTCAGGCTCACCCCCACGGAGTGGCATCTGGTGGAGGTGCTCGTGCGCCACAGCGGGCGAGTCGTCGGGCGACAGCAGCTGCTCCAAGAAGTCTGGGGCCCCTCCTACAGCACGCAGACCAACTACCTCCGTGTTTACATGGCTCAGCTGAGGCGCAAACTGGAGGCCGATCCGGCGCATCCCCGGCACTTCTTCACCGCCCCAGGAATGGGCTATCGCTTCGAAGCGTGATCATTCGGGGCTCAGCGCCCTGACCAGCAGACACGAAGATCGGAACCACGTGGGACGCGGCAAACTTCGGATATATCTCGGCGCGGCACCGGGTGTCGGCAAGACGTACGCGATGCTGTCCGAGGCGCACCGGCGTGTAGAGCGGGGAACGGACTGCGTGGTGGCCTTCGTGGAGCACCACGGCCGGCCGCGGACCGAGGTGATGCTGCACGGTCTGGAGCAGATTCAGCGCCAGGAGCTGCAGTACCGCGGCTCGGTCTTCACCGAGATGGACGTGGACGCGATCCTGGAACGCAGGCCGGCCGTGGCAATCGTGGACGAGCTGGCGCACAGCAACATCCCCGGCTCGCGCAACACCAAGCGCTGGCAGGACGTCGAGGAGCTGCTGGAGGCCGGGATCCATGTGATCTCGACGGTGAACATTCAGCACCTCGAGTCGCTCGGGGATGTCGTCGAGTCGATCACCAGGGTGCGGCAGAAGGAGACCGTTCCGGATGAGGTGGTGCGCCGTGCCGACCAGATCGAGCTGGTCGATATGTCGCCGCACGCGCTGCGTCGCCGGATGGCGCACGGCAACATCTACAAGCCCGACAAGGTCGATGCGGCGCTCTCGAACTACTTCCGGCCGGGCAATCTCACCGCGCTGCGTGAGCTGGCGCTGCTGTGGGTGGCGGACCGGGTCGACGAGTACCTCCAGGAGTACCGCAGCGAACACCGGGTCTCGAAGATCTGGGGCTCGCGTGAACGCATCGTCGTCGGTCTGACCGGCGGGAGCGAGGGCCGGACGCTCATCCGGCGCGCCGCCCGCCTCGCCGAGAAGGGCGCCGGCGGTGAAGTGCTCGCCGTCTACATCGCCCGCAGCGACGGACTGGCCTCTGGTTCGCCCAAGGAACTCGCCGTCCAGCGCACCCTCGTCGAGGACCTGGGCGGAACGTTCCACCACGTGATGGGGGAGGACATCCCCTCCGCGCTCCTCGAATTCGCCCGGGGCGTGAACGCCACCCAGATCGTGCTGGGCTCCTCCCGCCGCAAGGCGTGGCAGTACATCTTCGGCCCCGGCGTCGGCGCGACCGTCGCCCGCGACTCCGGACCCGACCTCGACGTCCACATTGTCACCCACGAGGAGGTCGCCAAGGGCCGTGGACTGCCCGTTGCCCGGGGCACCCGGCTGGGGCGGTCCCGGATCATCTGGGGTTGGCTGGCCGGCGTTGTGGGGCCGGCGCTGCTGACGCTGCTGCTGACGAATGTCGACGCGAATCTCGGTCTCGCCAACGACATGTTGCTGTTCCTGACGCTGACCGTGGCGGCGGCGCTGCTCGGTGGATTCGTTCCAGGGCTGGCGTCAGCCGCGTTCGGCTCTCTGCTGCTGAACTGGTTCTTCACACCGCCGGTGCACCGCATCACCATCGCGGACCCCAAGAACATCCTCGCCCTCGCAGTCTTCGTCCTGGTGGCGGTCTCGGTCGCCTCCGTCGTCGACCTCGCCGCCCGGCGCACCCACCAAGCGGCCCGCCTACGCGCCGAGTCGGAAATCCTCTCGTTCCTGGCAGGCAGCGTGCTGCGCGGCGAGACGAGCCTGGATGCCCTCCTGGAAAGAATGCGCGAAACCTTCGCCATGGAGTCCGCGGCACTTCTGGAGCGCGAGACCGAGACGGCTCCCTGGACCTGCACGGGCATGGTGGGCGACGTCACTCCGCCCGGACGCCCCGAGGACGCGGACGTCGACATGCCCGTCGGCGATCACATGGCACTCGCGCTCTCGGGCCGGGTCCTGCCCGCCGAGGACCGTCGTGTCCTTGCGGCCTTCGCGGCGCAGGCCGCCGTCGTCCTCGACCGCCAGCGCCTGCAGACCCAGGCCGACCACGCCCGCAAACTGGCCGAGGGTGACCGCATCCGCACCGCCCTGCTCGCGGCCGTCAGCCACGACCTACGCACCCCTCTGGCCAGCATCAAGGCGTCCGTCACCTCCCTGCGCTCCGACGACATCGAGTGGTCCGACGAGGACCAGGCCGAACTCCTCGCCGGCATCGAGGAGGGCGCCGACCGCCTCGACCACCTCGTCGGCAACCTCCTCGACATGTCCCGCGTCCAGACCGGCACCGTCACGCCCCTCATCCGCGAGATCGACCTTGACGAGGTGGTCCCGATCGCACTCGGCGGCGTACCCGAGAACAGCGTCGTCCTCGACATTCCCGAAGAACTGCCGATGGTCGCCGTCGATCCGGGTCTACTGGAGCGATCGGTGGCCAACATCGTCGAGAACGCAGTGAAGTACAGTCCCGACGACGAACCCGTACTCGTTCATGCAAGCGCACTTGGTGACCGCGTCGAGATACGCGTCGTCGACCGTGGCCCCGGCGTTCCCAACGACGCCAAGGACCGCATCTTCGCGCCCTTCCAACGCTACGGTGATGCGCCTCGTGGCGCCGGCGTCGGCCTCGGCCTGGCAGTCGCCCGCGGCTTCGCCGAGGCCATCGGAGGCACCCTCGACGCCGAGGACACCCCGGGCGGCGGCATGACCATGGTCCTCACGGTCCCCACCGCATCGGGTCGCCAGCTACCTCAGCCTGGCCTTCCGGCCGCAGCCACCTCGTGACCAGCCTTCAGTGATAGTGGGTCCCCGTACATCCGAAGAGGACAGAGCCTGACGTCATGCAGAGCGGGCCTCGTAATGTCGTTGTTCGTTCCAGACAAGAGGCGCTTGAACAGCGAGTTTCGGTGGCCGTCCGGGTCTGGAGCATCACCGGGGGGGCGACCAGGGGAGCGCCAGGGGAGTTCATGAGCGCAGAGCTTGCGCAGAAAGGTGTGCGAGGGAAACTGCCAAAGCGTCGCCGAACGGCCTGGCGAGGAGTCTTGGCGATCAAGCCAGTTTTGTGGAAACGCTCCGATGCCCGCTTTTAGGCTGGGACCGCGGCAGATCCAATGGTCATCCTCCCGTTCAAGACCCTCGTGACGCAGGCGAGTGCCGTGCTGCTGACCCACGGAGTCGAAGTGGAGCCGGCTGCGGTGCAGGGCGTCGCGGCTCACTTCGTCGAAACCATGGGCCGACAGGTGGGTCCCGGACGCTGTCGGGCAACTGCGCCCCAGCGCGGCATCTTGAACGCCACCCTGGCCTGGTACCAACCGCTGCGTGTGGCGCTCGCTGGAAGGCACACGTCCGCGGCCATGGAACTCAAGGCCGTCCGACTTCCGAGAGACCGCGACATGCAATGAGGAAGCCAGCGAGCCTGCCTGGCCGGGCGTCACAGCGCCTTGGCCGGCCAGTCGAGCAGCCGGGCGCCGATCACCGCGGTCTGGAGCATGTAGCGGTGGTCGGGGTCGGTGGGGTTGGCGCCGGTCAGGGTGTGGATGCGTTCCAGGCGGTAGGTCAGTGCGCGCACGCTCAGGGAGAGCCGGCGGGCGGCTTCTGCGGCGACGCAGCCGGAGTTGAAGTAGGTGGTGAGGGTGTCCAGGAGGGGCTGGGGTCCGCCGCGGGCCGTGGTGAGGGAGCCGAGGGCGCTCTGGACCAGGTCGGCCATGGCCTGCCGGTCGCGGGTGAGGACGGGGTAGACGAGCAGGTCTGCGGCGCGCAGTACGGGGTCGTCGAGCTCCATGCGGTGGGCGAGGTCGAGGGTGTTGAGGGCTTCCTCGTAGGACTGGACCACTCCGCCGGGGCCGGGTTGGGGACGGCCGATGGCGACCCGGCCGCCGTCCGTGGCCGCGTACGCCTGCTTGGCGAAGTGGAGGAGGATCTCGTCCTGGTCTCCAGGCGCGATGCAGAGCATGCGGCCGTCCTTGGTGGTGAGCAGGACGCTGCGGTCGCCGAAGCGGGCGATGAGGGACTGCTCGACCTGTCGTGGCACGGTGTCGCCCTCGTCGTAGGCGACCGGTCCCTGGGCAACGGCGACGGCGTGGGCGTGGGAGAGACGCAGCCCGAAGCGTTCGGCGCGCTCGGCGAGGCGGCCCAGGTCGCTGCGGCCGTAGAGGAGATCGTCGATGAACTCGCGTCGCGCGGCCTCCTCCTGGCGTACGGCTAGCCGCTGGGCCCGCTCGTAGCCTTCAGCGAAGGCGTCGATGGCCTGCTGCATGGCGGCGAGCACGCTGTCCGTCGAGGTGGGGGAGTGGGGCCAGGCGGCGCGGGTGGCGGTGAGATGTCCGCTGACGAGGGCGCGCAGGCCGAGGCCGGCTTCGGCCGCCTGCTCGCCGAGGGAGCGGCGGGACGTGATCTCGTCGCGGGTCAGCCGGCGGCCGGTGGCCGAGACGTCGGCCAGGAGCTGTGTGTAGCCCGCCAGATAGTCCTTGGATATCTCGTTCTCCGCCATATGTCCCCCGGTTTTTTGACGCGCCGGTGACGCCTTCTTAGCGGCAACCTGGCATGAAGACCCTAATAAATACTGCCGGAAACCGGCAATGCGGGTGGGGTGTGGGCGGGGGCAGGATGGTCGTGGGGGAGCACATGGGACGGTCCCGATGCCGGATACCGGCAGGCATGGGATACCGCGGGACCGTCTCCCCCTGCTGCCGCACAGGGCGGGGCGCAGACCGGACAGGACGAACGGGGAGGGTGCCATGGGGGCGTTGCTCGCGGCGGCCGCAGGCTTTCCCACCCTCATGTTCACCACCGCCCTCACCGTGGCCGTGATCTTCTGGCTGCTGGTCGCCTCCGGCGTGACCGACTCCGGAAGCTTCGATGCGGATGTGGACACCGATGCCTGGGGCATGGGCGGGATTCCGGTCTCGGTCACGTTCTCTATCATGACGGTGCTCGCTTGGTGCGTGAGCATCGTCGCGACCGTTCTGCTGGATCCCCTCGTTGGGCCGGGCATGGGCCGGGCGGTCGTGCGCTTGGCCGTGCTGGCCGCGGCGGTGTTGGTCGCGTGGCGCGTGACGCGGGTGCTCGTACCGCCGTTGCATCGCCTCTTGCCTGATGAACCCAGGCCGTCCGGGGCGGATCTCAACGGTCCTACCTGCACCTTTCGCACCGGGCGGGTGGACGCGGGGTCCGGTCAGGCCGGGGCCACGGCCCAGGACGACTCCACCGCACTGATCCGGATCCGCCAGCCTGGCGCCGAGCCCCTGACGTACGGCAGTACCGGGCTGTTGCGCGCCTCTGACGGCACCGGCGAGTTCTTGTGGGGCACGCCATACGACGCGGCGCGCGATCCGCGCCGCAACGCCGCCTGAGTCCCCGGACCGGCGCGCACCCTCTTCACGCTTCCGCTTCTCCACCTCTCGCTTCAAGGACGTTTCTTATGGATGCCATCACCGTGGGCATCGGTGTGCTCATAGCCGTTGCCCTGCTCATCGCCCTGGCCTTGGGCCTCGTGTTCTCCCGTCTGTTCCGCAAGGTGGAGCAGGGCAAGGCGCTGATCGTCTCCAAGATGCGCAAGGTCGATGTGACCTTCACCGGGCAGGTCGTGCTGCCGGTGCTGCACAAGGCCGAGGTGATGGACATCTCGGTGAAGGCCATCGAGATCACCCGGGCCGGCAAGGACGGGCTGATCTGCCGGGACAACATTCGCGCGGACATCTGCATTTCGTTCTTCGTGAAGGTCAACAAGACCGTCGAGGACGTCATCAAGGTCGCGCAAGCCGTCGGCACGCAGCGGGCCAGCGACCAGAACACGCTCCAGGAGCTGTTCCACGCGAAGTTCTCCGAGGCGCTCAAGACGGTGGGCAAGCAGCTGGACTTCACCGACCTCTACACCAAGCGCGAGGAGCTGCGCTACAAGATCATCGAGCTCATCGGCGTCGACCTGAGCGGCTACCACTTGGAGGACGCGGCGATCGACTATCTGGAGCAGACGCCGCTGAGTCAGCTCGACCCGCACAACGTCCTCGACGCCCAGGGCATCCGGAAGATCACTGAGCTGACCACGGTCGAGCACCTGCGCACCAACGAGTTCCAGCGCACAGAGGAGAAGGAGATCACCCGGCAGAACGTCGACGCCCGGGAGGCCATCCTCGAACTGCAGCGCCGGCAGGCGGATGCCGAGATCAAGCAGAAGCGGGAGATCGACACCGCGCGGGCCCGTGAGGAGGCCGAGACGGCACGGGTGGTCGAGGAGGAGCGGCTGCGGGCGCAGACCGCGTTCCTGACCACCGAGGAGAGGCTCGGCGTGCAGCGTGAGAACCAGGCCCGTGAGGTCGCGGTCGCCGAGAAGAACCGTGAGCGGGTCATCGCCATCGAGAACGAGCGCATCGAGAAGGACCGGCTGCTGGAGGTCATCGCCCGGGAGCGGGAGACGCAGCTGACGCGGATCTCCGCCGAGAAGGAGGTCGAAGCGGAGAAGCGCGAGATCGCCGAGGTCATCCGGGAGCGCGTCGCGGTGGACCGTACGGTCGCCGAGCAGGAGGAGTCCATCAAGAAGCTGCGGGCCGTGGAGGAGGCGGAACGCGGCCGGCAGGCCGTCATCATCGCTGCCGAGGCGGAGGCGCAGGAGAAGCTGGTCAAGGACATCAAGGCCGCGGAGGCCGCCGAGCAGGCCGCCACCCACCGGGCGGCGGAGGAACTGACCCTGGCCGAGGCCAGGTTGAAGTCCGCCGACCTCGACGCACAGGCCAAGGTACGGCTCGCCGAGGGTATCCAGGCTGAGGCGGCGGCGGAAGGACTCGCGGCCGTACAGGTCCGCGACAAGGAGGCCGACGTCATCGAGAAGGCGGGCCGCGCCGAGGCGGAGGCCACCGAGGCACAGCTGCGTGCCGAGGCCGAGGGCGTACGGGCGAAGGCGCTCGCGGACGCCGAGGCGATCGGCAGCAAGCTGAAGGCGGAGGCGGCCGGCCTGACCGAGAAGGCCGCCGCGATGGCTGCCCTCGACGACGCTTCCCGCGGACATGAGGAGTACCGGCTGCGTCTTGAGGCCGAGAAGGACATCCGCCTGGCCGGCCTCGACGTCCAGCGGCAGGTCGCCGAGGCACAGGCCACGGTGCTGGCGACCGGTCTGGAGAACGCCGACATCAACATTGTCGGCGGCGAGTCGGTGTTCTTCGACCGGCTGGTGTCCTCCATCGCGCTCGGCAAGGGCGTCGACGGCTTCGTCCAGCACTCCGAGACCGCGCAGGCACTGGCCAAGCCCTGGCTGGACGGCTCGTCGAGCTTCACCGACGACATCAGCCGCATCCTCGGCTCGGTCTCGACGGCCGACGTACAGAACCTGACCGTCTCCGCCCTGCTAATGAAGCTGATGCAGACCGGTGACGCGAACTCCGGTCAGCTCCAGCAACTGCTGGACAAGGCGGGCGAGCTGGGTCTCGCGGACACCCCGCTGGCCGCCCTGAACGGCACTGCCGCGGTCTGACCGGCCCACGGTCTGGAGCTGCCGCACAGGGGACGGCAGCTCCGGACCGCGTTTCTTTCTGACTTCCTGAGAGGGATTCCATGACCACCGGCCCCGACACCGGTACGTACGAGGTGCTGCGCGACCGGTTCACCGCGCAGGCCGCCGAACTCGCCAGCCGCGCCGAGGCGCTCAACGCCCGCCGCACAGAGGAATTCGGCTCGACCCGGGTCGAACTGGCCGGTACCGAGCGGCTGCGCACCGAGCACAACTGCGTGCCTCGCGACATTGTCGCGGTCGGTGACGTGTTGCTCTTCGGCTACAACGGCTTCCTCGGCACCAACCCGGAGACGACCGTCGGTGACGTCTTCGCGTTGCACGACCGCGACCTCAACCGCCTGCCCGACGACGCCGTGCCCGGCCTCCTCGACGACCCCGCCTTCATCCGGGAGCTCGCGGCCCTCTACCGCTACTACCGCCAGGCCCACCTGTTGCAACTGCGCCGAGTGGACGACAAGGTGCTGGCCGTCTTCCAGACGGGAGAGAAGGCCGAGGACATCCGTGTCCTTCGCTGGGCGCTGTCCGACGACGGCCGTGTCAGCTACCTCGACGCGCGAGGCGACCGCGACCACGTCTTCCCGCCCTCCCACGACTTCGCGTGGACGGTGGCGACTCGCGAGGACCACGTCCTGGGACGCCACCCGCATGTGTCCATCGGGGGCGAGGTGTTCGTCGCGACGGTGGGCGGCACCCTCACCGTCAAGGTGGAGGACGACACCGAGACGGGGGAGGGGATCCATGCCGAGCCCGTCGACGAGCCGCTGCAGTCCCTCGCCGACGCGGACATCGCACGCGCGCGCGTGGGCGCCCTGATCCTGATACGGATCCGCCCCTACAAGGAGGACACCGACCGGTACCTGGTGTTCAACACCCTCACCAGGACCGTCGTCCGCCTCGACGGCATCGGACAGGCATGCCGCCGCCTGCCCGAGGATCAGGGCATCGTCTTCCCCGGCGGCTACTGCCTGGCCACCGGCACGCACAAGACCTTCGATGGTACCGACACCGCCGACCTCGAATTCGAGCGGGTGGTCCGCTCGCCCAACGGCGAGGATGTGCTTTTCGCGTTCCACGCGCGTGTGCCGGGCCGCAGCCTCCTGCTGCCATACAACATGATCCGCAAGGAGGTCGCGACCCCGCTGTCCTGCCACGGCTGGGCCGTGTTCGACGATGGCACGCTGATGGTGCTGCGCGCCGGCACCGCCGAGCCGCAGCGCGTCCACCCGCTCCAGCTGTGGAACTCCCCATACGTCTCCGACACCTACGCCGCCGCCCAGCCCGTCGGCACCACTCCGCTCGCCCGCGTCGGCAACGCCGATCTCGTCCGCGGTGTCTCCGACTGCCTGTCCATCACCCGTGCCGTCGCCGAGACCACCCCGACGGCCGAGGTGTACGAGGCACTGTCAGCTGCCTGCGTTCGGGCCGTCGACTCCTACCACTGGCTGGGCGAGGCCGAATTCGGCGATCTACTGGGCCCGTTGGAGCAGGTACGGGTCACTGCCGAGCAGGTGCTGAGCGAGTTCGAGACCACCCAGGAGCTTACCCGGCAGGCGGCTGACGCGCTCGGCGAGGCCGCTGTGCGTGTGGCGGGGGTCGTGCGCAGGCTGCGCGGCGAGACCCCGCGCAGCGCTGCCGCTTGGGTGAGTGGCCTTACCGAACTCCGTCACGCCCAGGGGCACCTGCTTACGCTCAAGGACATGCGGTACGCGGACACCGCCCGCATCGACGAGCTGGCCGCCGACATCGACGCCGACCTCGCCTCCTTCGGCCAGCGGGCCGTCGCCCACCTCTCCCGCGAGGACGCCTTCGCCGACCACCACGCCGCCATCGAGCAACTCGTCACGGACGCCGAGGCGGTCGCCACCGTCGCCGAGGCCGCGCCCCTCGCCGCCCGCCTCGACGAACTCGCCGACGGCCTGTCCACGGTGACCGAGGTCGTCGCCGGGCTGGACGTCGGCGACGCCACGGTGCGTACGACCATCCTGGAGCGGATCGCCGAGGTGCTCGGCGGCGCCAACCGGGCTCGCGCCACGCTCGATGCCCACCGTCGCGAACTCCTCGATCGCGAAGGCCGTGCCGAGTTCGCCGCCGAATTCGCCCTGCTGGGGCAGGCGGTCACCGGCGCCCTCGCCGCCGCGGACACGCCGGAGAGGTGCGACAAGCAGCTGGCGCGCATGCTCGTACGGCTGGAGGACCTGGAGTCCCGGTTCACGGAGTTCGAGGACTTCGTCGGCGAGCTGACGGACAAGCGCACCGAGGTCTATGAGGCGTTCTCCGCGCGCAAGCAGACCCTCGCCGACGCCTGTTCCCGGCGGGCCGAACAGCTCGCGGCCTCGGCGGCCCGGGTCCTGGAGACCGTGGCCCGGCGAGCCGCCACGCTCGCCGACGCCGACGCGGTTGCCACGTACTTCGCCTCCGATCCGATGGTCGCGAAGGTCCGCGGCATAGCGGAGGAACTGCGCGAACTCGGCGACCAGGTACGGGCCGAGGAGCTGGAAGGGCGCCTGAAGGCAACTCGCCAGGAGGCATCCCGCGCCCTGCGCGACCGCACCGACCTCTACGCAGACGACGGCCGGACCATCCGCCTGGGCCACCACCGCTTCGCAGTCAACGCCCAGCCCCTCGACCTCACGCTGGTCCCTCATGGGGACGGTCTCGCCTTCGCCCTGGCCGGCACCGACTACCGCTCCCCGGTCACCGACCCGGACTTCGCCGCCACCCGCCCGTATTGGGGCCGGCTCCTGCCCTCTGAGTCGCCGGAGGTCTACCGCGCCGAACACCTCGCCGCCCGGCTCCTGGACGAACACGGCCCGGAAGCCCTCGCGGCGGCCGACCTGCCTACCCTCGTACGGAAGGCCGCAGAGGAGGCGTACGACGAGGGATACGAGCGCGGCGTCCACGACCACGACGCCACCGCGGTCCTCGCCACGTTGCTCCGCTTGTACGACGGCGCGGGCCTCCTGCGGCACGAGCCCACGGCGCGGGCCGTCGCCCAGCTCTTCTGGTCCCACGGCACGACCGCCGACGAGCGCACGGCATGGACCCGCCGCGCGGTGTCACTCGCCCGTGCTCGGGAGACCTTCGGGCTTGCCCCGGCGATCGCCGACATCGAGAGAGAACTGGCGACGGCGATCACCGCGTGGGGCGGCACAGACAGCGCCTCCACCGCTGCCGCCGCGTACCTTTTCGAGGAGCTGACCAGTGGCCCTGACGGCTTCGTCATCAGCGCAGGCGCCCGCACGCTGCTCGACAAGTTCCGCCGCGCGGTGGGGATGCCGGCGTACGACGAGGACCTCGCCGCACTTGGTGACCTGGCCGCCCGCCAACAGCTCGTTGAGGCGTGGCTCTCGTCGTACGCCGCCTCCACTGGCACGGACGTCACGGCCGGAGACCTGGCCGAGGCCGTGGCCGCGGAGCTGTGCCCGGGCCTCACGCGCTACGCGTCGGACGCACCACTGGCCGAGACCGTCGACGGTCTGCTCGGCAGCCATCCCCGGATCACCGGCCGCGCGCTCACGATCCGGATCGATGAACTCCTCGCCCGCACCCGGAACTTCCGTGCCCACGACGTCCCCGGGCACCGCGCCTACCAGCGGCAGCGCACCGCCCTGGTGGCCGCCGAGCGCTCCCGGCTCCACCTGGACTCCTACCGGCCCCGGGTGATGTCGTCCTTCGTCCGCAACCGGCTCATCGACGAGGTGTACCTGCCCCTCATCGGCGACAACCTCGCCAAACAGCTTGGCACCACGGGCGAGGCCAAGCTCACCGACACCGGCGGATTGCTGCTGCTCATCTCCCCGCCCGGATACGGCAAGACGACGCTCATGGAGTACGTCGCCGACCGCCTCGGCCTCGTCCTAGTCAAGATCAACGGACCGGCCCTCGGACACACCGTGACCTCGCTGGATCCGGCCGAGGCCCTGAACGCCACTGCCCGCCAGGAGGTCGAAAGGATCAACTTCGCCCTCGCGGCGGGCAACAACACGCTGCTCTACCTGGACGACATCCAGCACACCTCACCCGAGTTGCTCCAGAAGTTCATCCCGCTGTGCGACGCCACCCGCCGCATCGACGGGGTGTGGGACGGCGAGCCACACACCTACGACCTGCGCGGAAAGCGCTTCGCCGTCTGCATGGCCGGCAACCCCTACACCGAGTCCGGCAGCCGCTTCCGGGTTCCCGACATGCTGGCCAACCGCGCCGACGTCTGGAACCTGGGCGACGTCCTGACCGGCAAGGAGGACGTCTTCGCGCTGAGCTTCATCGAGAACACGCTCACAGCCAACCCGGTCCTCGCCCCGCTCGCCGGCCGCGACCGCGGCGTCCTCGACACCCTCGTCCGACTCGCCACCGACGACCCCACCGCCCGCGCCGACCAGCTCACACACCCCTACACCCCCGCCGAACTGGACCGCATCACGGCCGTGCTGCGCCACCTGCTCACCGCCCGCGCCACCGTCCTCGCGGTCAACGACACCTATATCGCCTCCGCAGCTCAGCACGATGCCACCCGCACCGAACCGCCCTTCCAACTCCAGGGCTCCTACCGCAACATGACCAAGATCGCCCAACGCATCCAGCCTGTCATGAACGAGGGCGAACTCGCGGCCGTCATCGACGACCACTACACGGCCGAGGCACAGACCCTCACCACCGGCGCCGAGGCCAACCTCCTCAAACTCTCCGAACTGCGTGGCACCCTCACCCCCGAACAGGCCGCCCGCTGGGCAGAGCTGAAGTCCGCATACGTCCGCGCCCAGAAGCTCGGCGGAGCGGAGGACGACCCGGCCGTCCGGGCCATCGCGGCCCTCGGGCTCCTCGCCGACCGTCTCGCCACCGTCGAATCCGCGATCGCTCGGGCCGCAGACCCCCGTCACCTCGTGGCCAACCCCATCGCACGGCAGGCAGTGAGACCGTGGAGTGAGTG
>NZ_JBVIRA010000053.1:0-23238 GCF_055576575.1 Streptomyces sp. NPDC033270 | reverse complement strand
GCCTTCACCAACCACGGCGAGAGCGACAAGCTCTCCTCCTGCAACCCCTACGCGAAGGCGTACGACGAGGTGTGGGTGGCGGGCCCGGCGGCCCGCGACCGCTACCAGCTCGCCGACATCGGCGTCGAGGACAAGGACGTCGTCGAGGTCGGCCGCCCGCAGCTGGCCCCGATCCGGCCCTACCAGGGCGCCCCGGCCGGCCGGCCGACCACCGTGCTGTACGCCCCGACCTGGGAGGGCTGGGACGGCAACCCGGGCAACACCTCGCGAGGCGGACGAGGTGCAGGCCCTGCTCGCCGCGGTCCGCAACCCGGAGCTGGACACCCTCGCCGCGGAGCGTGCCGAACTCAAGGAGCACCTGCTGGGCCCGTCGGACCCGCCGTCCTCGGTCCGCTTCAACCAGGCCGCGCAGGATCTGTGCGCGAAGGCCGACGAACGCCGCATCCGGATGGAGAGCCGGCTGTCCGGGATCCCCGGGCAACGCTCACAGGAGGACGTGGATACCTCCGGCATGGGCGCAGAGGCCGTAGGCGCGCACACGTGAGCCGCGTGCCCGCCGGAACCGGCCATGGCTCAAGGAGCGCTCGGGGGCTCCGGCTGTGTGATGCCGGTCAGAGATGCCAGCCCCATGCGGGTGAGCGTCTTGACGACCTGCTGGTTGGCGCCTCGTACGGTTAGGCGGCCACCGGTCTGGCACAGTGCGCCCAAGGCGGGGACGAAGGCGCCGGCTCCGGTCGTTGTGAGGATCGGCACCGCTTCCACGTCCAGAACCAGCTCACGAATGCCGTCCTGGACCCACTGCCACAGCCGCATGGACAGCGCGTCTACCTGCCGCCCATCGATCGGCCCATGCAGAGTTACCACTGCAACGCCGCGGGTGACGCGTACGTGCTTGACGCCCGCGCGGCGCAGTTGGCGCTTCATTCGGATACGGCGCATGCCGGCCCTGTAAAGGCCCCGGGCGGATCCGGTCACGGAACGGGACTCCTTCGACAGCACCCATGTCCTGATCGGGCGCAGTGACGAGGCGCGAGTCGAGGCGTGTGCCCATCAGGTTGGTGGCCCTACTGTCCATCGGCCCTTCGAAGAACATCACCATCATGGCCGTTCACGCCTGGTCGTTGCCTCAGGGTGCAGTTCGTGCCTGCGGAGGATTGCCGCGCACTACTGAACACCGAGCGCACCACTGACTGGGGGCCTGACTGGGCAGGTATCAGGACGGGCGTCGCTGGAGCGAGCGCGGCGATCGGCCGTTCGCCGCTGGTGCGGGCGAGGCGGAGGATGGCCGCCGACACCCGGGCGACGGCGTCCGGGACCTGGCGGAAGCTGGGGAAGTCGTTGATGTCGACAACCACGGGCCCGTCGGGGCCGAGCAGGACGTCGGCGCCGTACAGGTCGAGGCCGAAGATCGTGCCGATCTCGGTGACGATGCGGGCGACTTCGGAGGTGGGGGAGACCTGGCGTTCCTGCACGGCGCGCCCAGGGTGCAGTGGTGAGCATCGCTCGGTCGCGTACAGCTCGCCGTCGACGCAGTACACCTTGAGGTCCGTACCGGAGTTGGGAACGTACGGCTGGGCGATCAGCAGACCGCCGCCCGTCCGCTCCGTACCCGGATCTGCGAGCATGTCCGGGTTCGCGATCAGACGCACGTGTCGCCCGGAGCTGCCATTGGCGGGCTTCACCACCAGAGGAAATTCCGCCTCGGGCAGGGCCGTGAACTCCTCGGGCCGGGCTGCCGCATAGGTGACGGGGACAGGCAGCCCGTGGCTGCGGGCGATCACCGCCGCCAGTGCCTTGTCGCGTACGCCGCGGATGGCGCGTGCGTCGTTTACCGTGTTCAGGCCCACGGAGGCGGCGGCTTCCAGCAGCGTGAGGCCCGGACCACCGGAGACGGTCTTGAGGACCCAGGCGTCGTGGCTACCCGCCTGTATCGCCTCGGAGAGGCGGATCAGCGACCGGCCGGGGCGCAGTACGTCGACCTGGTGGCCCCAGTTGCGGAGTTGGCGAATGACGTCGAGCGGCATGCCGTCGTAACGGTATTGCTCCTCCACCAGGAAGCAGAGCCTCATCGGTGCATCCTCGAATCGCCGCACGTCCACCGTCCGTGCGGTGGATCCATGGCCATGACGGGGCAAGATCTTACGCGTTATTTCTACAGCGTTGTAGATTTCAGGGACTTGAGGAACTTCCGCGTCCGTCGCCGCTGCGCGGGTGGAGGGCAAACGGGATCCCGGCCGGCATCTGAGCCGTGCCCTGTTCTGCGCACGGTCGAGCGGCTTCACGGGCACGTCGGAGCCCCGGGCGACCGCGAGTGGGCAATGCGCGTGGCGCAGAAGAGCAGCCTGGGCGCGGTTCGCGCCGACCGCTGCCGGAGCGGGTTAGGCCGTTTCTGATGGCTCTTGCTGGGGTGGTGGATCAGTGCTGCGGCTGGGCAGGGGCGTCGTATGGTGCGGCGACATGAGCTCACGGACGCGCAGTGGCAGAAGATCGAGGCTTTACTGCCCGCCGATGGCAAGCCGGGCGGGCAGTGGGCCGATCACCGCAAAGTGATTAAGGGGGTGCTGTTCCGGGCCCGCCCGGGGTGCCCTGGCCGGACCTGCCCGAACGGTACGGACCTTGGCAGACCATCTACGAGCGGCACCGCCGCTGGTCAGCGGACGGAACCTGGCAGCAGATCCTGACCGAGTTACAGATCGAGGCCGACGCCACCGACCCCGACGGAGCGCTGGCCAAGAACGTGGAGACAGAAAGCGTGCAGCGTCGGCGGGAGTGGGCGGTGAACATCGACTCCACGTCCTGCCGGGCCCACCAGCACGCGGCCGGGGCCCGCCGCCGGCCGCCGCGGGACTTCCCGCAAAAGGGGGCGGTGCGCGTGTGGAAGCCGATGGCCGTGAGGCGCTGGGACGCTCACGAGGCGGACTGACCAGCAAGGTAATCTGCTGGCCGACGACCGGGCCCGCCCGCTGACCTGGCAGACCTCTCCGGGTCAGCGGGGCGACAGCCTCATGTTCATCCCCGTACTGGAGGGCCTGCGGATCCAGCGGCACGGACCTGGCCGGCCCCGCAGCCGCCCAGATCGTGTTCGCGGTGACAAGGCGTACTCCAGCTACGACAACCGGCTTACTTGCGACGGCGAGGGATCAAGGCGACCATCGCCCAGCCTGATGACCAGCGGGCCAAACGCCGGCGCAAGGGCCACGCCGGCGGACGTCCTCCGGCCTTCGACAAGGCCCAGTACCGCCACCGCAGTGCCGTCGAGCGATGTGTCAGCAAGTGGAAGCAGCACCGTGCAGTGGCCAGCAGGTACGACAAACGTGACTACATCTTCAACGGCACCCTGGCCGTTGCGGCGATCGTCATCTGGCTCCGCGACACCGTCCAAGAGCCATCAGAAACGGCCTAGGGCCGGGGCTTGGGGTGTCGCTGGGTGGTGGCGATTCCGCCGAGCTGGTGCTCCTGACTGTGGTGGATGCGGCGTGCGTGCAGATGGGATGAGGTGGGAGTGCCGCGTGAGTATGACAAGACCTGTGAGGCGGTCCGGCCCTCGGTCCGCGGTGGTCAGGGTTGCTCTGGCTCTGCCGGGGCTGCGCCGGATAGTGTGTAAAGAACGCGTCAAGAGATGCGGGGTGTGCCGGGAAGTCTGGTCGGTGTCGTAGGGGCCTGTGTGCCCATGTGCCGATGCCCCGGAGGTTCCGTATGCCTGGTGCCCCGCGTGAGCGTTCGGTCTTCCTTGGTCTCCTGCCCTGGCCGGAGCGCGTGCAGGTGGCCCGGGCCCTGCGTACGGAGACGGTCGGCGGGCTGGTGCTGCTGGTGGCGGCCGTGGTGGCGCTGGTGTGGGCGAACACCCCGTTCAGCGAAACGTACGAGCAGATACGCGACTTTCACTTCGGGATCCCCGCGCTCGGCTTGGACCTGTCGGCGGAGCACTGGACCGCGGACGGTCTGCTGGCCGTCTTCTTCCTGGTCGCCGGGATCGAGCTGAAACGTGAACTGGTCGTCGGCGAGCTGCGAACGCCGGCCACCGCGGTCCTGCCGGTGGTCGCCGCCGTGTGTGGCATGGCCGTGCCGGCCGCTCTCTATCTGGCTATGACCACGCTCGGGTCAGGCAGTGCGCAGGGCTGGGCGGTGCCGATGGCCACGGACATCGCCTTCGCGCTCGCCGTCCTCGCGGTGCTCTCCACCCACCTGCCCTCCGCGCTGCGGGCCTTCCTGCTGACCCTGGCCGTCGTCGACGACCTCGGCGCGATCCTGGTCATCGCCGTCTTCTTCACCGCCGACCTCAACCCGCTGGCGCTCGGCGGCGCGCCGGCCGGGCTGGTCGTCTTCTACCTGCTTCAGCGGCACCGGGTGCGCGGCTGGTGGTGGTACGTACCGCTCGGGCTGGCGATCTGGGCGCTCACCTACAACGGCGGGGTGCACGCCACGGTGGCCGGCGTGGCGATGGGGCTGATCCTGCGTACCACCCGCGACCCCGGCGAGCGGGTATCTCCCGGGGAACGGACCGAGCATCTTCTGCGGCCGGTCTCGGCCGGTGTGGCGGTGCCGCTGTTCGCCCTGTTCGCCGCCGGGGTCAGCGTCTCGGCCGCCTCGCTCGGCGAGGTGTTCAGCCGCCCGGAGCCGCTGGGCGTGGTCCTTGGCCTGGTCGTCGGCAAGACGGTGGGGATCTTCGTCGGCACGTATCTCGCGGCCCGGTTCACCCGGGCCCGCCTCAACCCGGACCTGGCTTGGGCGGACGTGTTCGCCTTGGCGGTGCTGGCCGGGATCGGCTTCACCGTGGCCCTGCTGATCGGCGAGCTCGCCTTTCCCGACCCGGGCGATGCCGAGCACATCAAGGCCGCAGTCCTGCTCGGCTCACTCATGGCCGCGGCCGTGGCCGCCCTACTGGTCAAGCGCCGCAACGGGATCTACCGCCGCCTGTGGGAGGCGGAGACGCGGGACGAGGACGCCGACGGCATCCCCGACATCTACCGGCACAGCAGCCCCAGGCACGACGGTGCCGGGGGCGGACACTGAAAGAGCTCCGGTCATGCACGCACGTGATCTCGCCGAGCCCTACCCCTTCGTGACCACGGACGACGACGCGGTCGATGCCGCTCGCATGCTGGCCGAGCAGTCACTGCCCGCCCTGCTGGTCCTCGACTCCGACGGACAGCCGCACGCCATCGTCCCCGGATCCCAGCTCATCCGGCAGCTCATCCCCGCCTACGTCGCCGAAGACCCCGCGCTCGCCGGTGTCGTCGGTGAACGGCATGACCGCGAGCTCACCGAACGCCTCGCCGGGCTCACCGCGGCCGAACGGGCGCCGCGCCGTCTGCATCCGCCGCCGGTCGTCGAGCCCGACGCACGCCCGATGGAGGTCGCGGCCCTGATGGCTTGCACCCACAGCCCGATGGTCGCTGTCATCGAACGCGACGGCGACGCCGTGACGCTGCTCGGCACGGTCACCGCAGCCCGTCTCATGCAGCATTTCATCGCGGCGGCAGCATGCACGACACCGCTGCAGTGCTGCCGGTCTTCATTGCGATCGCCACAGTGGTGCTCCAGACCGTGATCATCTGGATCCGCCGACCGGGCAAGGCCCGGTCGGCGTGGGTGTTCGTTGACGAAGCGGCGGGCCTGAGCCGCCGGAGCCGTTGCGGCCGCTGTCCTGCTTGGCTGGCACCAGGCGAGCCCCGCTGACCACGACCACCCCCACCCGGACCCATGACAAGCAGCATGTCCGAACGATGCCTCGGGGCCGTACTGGCGACCGCAGGGGCGCCACTGGCTCTGGCCGGGGCAGCCATGTACGTTCTGCCCGGACCCAGCTTCCCCATCCTGGTCATCGGCCTCGCCGCCCTCGCCACAGGGCTCGTCGTGATCGTCGCAACCCGCCGCAGCTGACTGTCCCCGCCCCGGACCCACAGGAGCACTCGCACCCATGACCTGGCAGTGGATCGGCCTCGTCCTCTTCTCCCTCACTCTCATGCCGACAGGACTGGCCATGGTCACCGGCCGCATCCCAGGGCGCCTGCGTCCCCGGCTCGCCCCGGTGCGGCCGTGCGGCTGGGCCGTCCTGGCCCTTTACGCCGCCGTGCCCCTCAACGCGATCCCGCGGCTGGCTGGTGCCTCACGAGCAGTCACCGTGGCCGCCATCGCCACCGCAGGCGTCGTGGCCGCGACCGGATGTGTGGTTGTGGCTATCGCGGCCCACCGGACTGCGGCGGCGGCCTCATGACGCCCGCACCTCGCTGGGGGCGCGAGATCGCGTCGGTCAGCCTCTGGTGGGCCGCGCTCACGATTACGCTCTGGCTGCTGAGCAGCGCCGTGGACGAGCCCGCGGGACTCATTCCCTGTGCCGCCTCCGCCGCGCTGCTTGTCACCGTGGGGGAAATCGGAGACTGGCTACGCCGACACTGGCGCAAGCCCCCAGGTCCCCGTACCTGACCTGCCTCCTGCGTGATCGCTCTGTCGTCCGTGTCGGCGGCGGTCGGACCGTGAGCAGGAGGGGAGGGACTTATTGGGGGCGTGGCCGTGGCCCCCGACTTGGCTCCTTGCCCGTGTTGCCTGGATCGGTTCCTCCGGCCTCAGTCCTGCCGCACCCGGGCCGCGCCCGAGATCACCTGTTCGGTCCAATGAGGCGCCCGTCAGGGGAAACGAGGAGCAGGGTGATTACACAGGGATGTATGTCCGTTCGCCGTAGCTATACGTTCTTGGCCCCGGTCGGACGTGGAATTCGCCGCGGGAGGACGGCGCCCGCGATGCGGGTGAGGAGGGGGCCTGCGATGGCGAGGATGAAGACGTAGGCGGTGACCAGCGGGCCGAGTGTGTCGTGCGTGGTGCCGACGAGTCCGACGATGACGAGGGAGAACTCGCCTCGCGCGATGAGCGCTGTTCCGGCGCGCAGTCGGCCTCTTCGCCCCACTTTGTCGCGTGCTGCCGCGTATCGGCCGGTGAGTACTTTCGTGGCGATGGTGACCGTGGCCAGGGCGAATGCCGCAGGAAGTGCGGGCGTCAGTTCCTCGGGGGTGATGGACAGTCCGATGGCGAGGAAGAAGACGGCGGCGAACAGGTCGCGCAGGGGGCTGAGCACGGCTCGGCTGCGGGTCGCGGTTTCGCCGGTGAGGGTGAGTCCGACGAGGAAGGCACCGACCGCGGCGGAGGCGTGGACGAGTTCGGCCAGGGCGGCCACGATGAGGGTCAGGCCGAGTACCCGCAGCAGAAGCTGTTCCGCATCAGGGTGCGAGAGCAGCCGGCCGAGGTGGTGGCCCCATCGGTACGAGGCGGCGAAGGCGGCGAGCACGGCGCCGACCGCGGCGAGAACGCCGAGAGTGGCTTGCCACCACTGGCCGCCGGCGGCGAGTACCGCGAGCACGGGCAGGTAGGCGGCCATGGCGAAGTCCTCCATGACCAGCACGGCCAGGACGGCCGGTGTCTCCCGGTTGCCCAGTCGGTGCAGGTCGGCCAGGAGGCGGGCGATGATGCCCGAGGAGGAGATGTAGGTGGCGCCGGCCAGGGCGAGGATGTCGACCCCGTCGAAACCGAGGAGCCACCCCGCCAGCGCGCCCGGAGCGGCGTTGAGAATCAGGTCGGTGACGGCGGACGGCACGTGTTGCCGCATGCTGGCCGTGAACTCCGTTAGGGAGAACTCCAGCCCGAGTGTCAGCAGCAGGACGACCCCGATCGATGCGCCGGTCTCGACGAATGCACCGGCGGCGGGGACGGGGGCGATGCCTCCTTCGCCGAGGGCCAGACCGGTGAGCAGGTAGAGCGGAACGGGCGAGAGGGTGAAGCGCCGTGCCAGCGTCCCGAGCGCGCTGAGGGCGGCGAGGATGATGCCCAGCTCCAGCAGCAGTGCGACCGGGGTGTGCACGCTCAGCCCTGGATGTTCTGTTCCACGCCGGCGATGCCTTCGCGGGTTCCGATCACCACCAGGATGTCCCCTCTCCGAAGGGTCTCCTGGGGTGTGGGTGACGCGATCACGTTGTTGCCGCGGACGATGGCGACGATCGACGCTCCGGTGCGGGTCCGCGCCCGGGTGCTGCCCAGTGTTTGACCGTCATACGGGCTGTCGGCTCGTACCTCGACCTGCCCGGACAGCAGTCCCGGCACCTCCTTGGTGAGGTCCGCGAACCGCTCGGCGATGCGCGGCGCTCCCAGGATCTCGGCAACCGTGTCCGCCTCCTCGGTGTTGAGCTGGAGCACTGTCCGGGCCGCGTCGGGATCCTCGGCCTTGTAAACGACCAGTTCGAAGTCCCCTGTCCGCTGTGCCACGACGCCGATCCGGTCGCGTACAGCGCCGCTTCGAGATTCGTGGTGTCGGAACTGGTCAGGGCCAGCAGCGCGTGTGCCCGATGGATCTTGGCAGCATCCAGGATGCCCTCCTGCGTGACGTCCCCCAGCACGACCGGCACACGCAGACGGCGGGCTAACGGGACGCCGCGCGCCTCCGGGTCCTCTTCCACACACACCACGGGGATGTTGAGCTCACGCAGCCGGGCCAGGACGCGGGTGCCGATCTTTCCGAGGCCGAGCAGCACGACATGCCCGGACAGTCCGCGTGGCGGCCTGAGCAGCGCGTGAGCTCCGCGGAACGCACCGAGAGCCTCCAGTGATGCGGCCACCAGGACCGGCAGGAGGGCCAGGCCGACGAGCCCGGTCAGGAGCTGCAGGACCTGGCGGGCCACAGGCTCGCCGACGGCAGGGTCACCGATGGCGAACAGGTCGAGAAGCGTGACGTAGGCGGAGTGCAGGGCATTGCCGCCGGCCGTGAGCCAGGAGGCGACGGCCAGGGCGACGACGGCCACGGCGACTCCGGCAAGCGCCCAGCGCAGCCGCTGAGAGAAGATCTCCCCGAGCAGGGCTCCGCGACCGGCAAGGAGGCGGGGCGGCACCGGTGGTCCAGCGTACGAGACGGTCTCCAGCACCACCGTCCCCCGTCCGGTAGCAGTTGCGACCGTGGCGTCGTCGGGCAACAGCAGAGGTCCCTGGATTCCGCTGCGCTCCGATCCCTCCGTGCCCGCGGGGTCGTTGGTGGTCGACGACAGCAGGGCGAGGGTGGCCAGGCCCGGGTCGGGGACCTCGCCGCGGCCGGGCGGGGAGTGCTCCACGGCACGCAGCAGCAGTCCGTCGGCCTGGACGACCTTGCGCGTACCGGCCACGGCGGTCGCCGCGAGCGCCGGAGCGGCGGTGTCCGCATCGGACAGCACCGTGGTGGAGGCGTCCAGCGCGGCAGGGTCCAGGCCGGGCGTCGTGACCATCGCGGCCTGGTCGAGGAGCTCCTCCAGATGCTGGCCCAGCTTGCGGTTGTAGAGCCGGATCACCAGACGCAGCCGCGGGTTGAGCCGACGGGCGATCAGTGCGGCACGGATATTGGTCTCGTCGTCATACACGAGAGCCAGCGCGGCGGCCCGCTGCGCACCGGCCTCGCGCAGGGCCTCCTCCGACGGCTCTGGAGGCTCCACCTTCCTTACAGGGAGCAGGAATTCACCACTGGGGCCGATCTCGTCGCCGCCTTCCGTGCGGGTGACGGCGGCTGACACGCGCCCGAACAGCGCCGAGGCCCGGGCGCGGTTGGGTGCCACAGCGGGCTGCCCAGTCCCGGTGGAGAGGGAGGGCGGCACGAGGAGCGTGACCAGCTTCCCGTAGACATCGTGCAGTTCTGCGGCGAGACGCGTGGCCAGCGCGTCGTCGCCGCATACGATCATCTGTCCTGTGGGCGTGGTGGTTTGAGCTTGTTGCGGAAGAAGGGAAGTCGCGTCCCCAAGACCCCCTTGGGGAAGGCCGGTTGTATTGCGGAGCGGAAGCCCGTCCGGCACCACAAGGCAAGGCTCGGACAAGGGTGGTGCAGCCTCAGCCGCCAGATGCTTCGAGGAGCTCGTGCAGAAGACGGGACGCGGTGATCACACCGAGCAGGTGTGTGCCGTCCTTGGCTTTCTCGGCCACGGCGACGAGCGGGCTGCGTACGCGGGCCATGAGCGCCGCCACTTCCAGCGCGGTGTCATCGGGGTCTGCGATGGGGGGAGGGGGTGCGTTGGTGGGCAGGCAGTCTCCTACGCTGCGCCCGGTCAGAGCCCGGCAGAGCCGGTCGGCGTGCCTTTCGTCGACGACCGCGGCGAGGGTCGGGTCCTCGATCACGTACTCCGGCACCAGGACCTTGACCATCTGGGAGGCCGGGAGGATCGCCCTGGGCTCGCCGCGCTCGTCGAGCACCAGAAGCCCGGGAAGCCTGTGCTCGGCCATCAGCCGTGCCGCTGCCAGGGCACCGCTGTCGACGCTCACCGATTCATACTCAACTGCCAGATCTCGTGCGCGCACGTCGGCTCCTCGTCTGCTCGGAAAGTCCCTGGTCCCAGCGTCACCCATCGTCGGGCGACCGGCGACGACGTTGACGCGACGCATACGCCGCATGCGTGGCCCGGTGTGCCTGCTCTGGTCCCCGTTCTGCCGGGCGAGCTGTTGGCGGCTGGCCTGGCCTGCGGCCTCGCGAGCGCGGGCACACCCACTCCCCCCCGTGGTCCTCAACTTCATTGCCTTCCATTCCCGTCCTGGTCCAAGAGCCGGTCGACGATGAACGCGGTCAGTGCCCCGCCGAGGAGAGCCCATACGGCATGGCCCGGGCCGCTTCCGCCGCATGCGAGCGCGCCTCCAAGAGCGGCCGTAGTGACCGCACCTGCCGTCGCCGCTCTTCTGTTCGTCAGGAACCGCCATTGCCGTCGGGCCGTGCCCGGTCGGCGCATCTCCCTGAATGCGGTGCGGACGACGAGTGCCGCCACGACGACGCTGCATCCGAGTGCGGCCTGGGCCCATGTGGTCATCGGTCAGGCCAGGGCGAAGTAGCGCAGCCAAACGTATCCCGCCGAGATCAGCACGGTGACGGCGGTGACGACCAGTCCGTACTTGGTGAACTGCCAGAAGGAGATGGGAGTGCGGTTGCGTTCGGCGATGCCGAGGACGACGACGTTGGCGCTGGCTCCGATGGCGGTGGCGTTGCCGCCGAGGTCCGCGCCGAGGGCCAGGGCCCACCACATGACGTGGTCGCCGGAGCCGCCCATCGCCGTGACGAGATCGCCGGTGATGGGCGCCATGGTGGCGACGTAGGGGATGTTGTCGACGATGCCGGACAGCACGGCTGAGCCGCCGAGCAGGACCATGGACCCGCCCAGTTCGTCGTCGCCGATCGCCTGCGCGAGCGCCTTGGACACTTCGCCGATCACTCCGGTCTCGATGAGTCCGCCGATCATGATGAACAGTCCGGCGAAGAAGGCGAGGGTGGGCCACTCGACCTCGCCCAGCACATCGCCGGTCTCCGCGGCGGAGACCGCGACCAGCAGGCCGGCGCCGAGGAGGGCGACGATGCTGGGCTCGTAGTGCAGCACCGGATGCAGGACGAAGCCGGCGACGACCAGGGCGAGGACGATCAGGCCCTGGAGGAGGAGGCGGGGGTCGCGGATCGCCTCGCGTTCCTCCAGCTCCGTGACCTCGGCGGCCCGTGCCTCGTCGTACTGGAAGGACTTGCGGAACAGGATGCGGCACAGCGCGATGAGGGCCAGTATCAGCAGGGCGGACAGGGGCGCGAGGTGGACGAGGAAGTCGTTGAAGGTCAGTCCGGCCCGGCTGGCGATGATGATGTTCGGCGGGTCGCCGACGAGGGTGGCGGTGCCGCCGATGTTGGAGGCGAGGACCTCTGCGATCAGGAACGGCGCGACGGGGAGCGCCAGGCGCTCGCATACCAGCAGGGTGACGGGGGCGATGAGCAGCACGGTGGTGACGTTGTCGAGCAGCGCCGAGGCCACGGCTGTGATCACTATCAGCATGACCATCACGCGAAAGGGCCTGGCTCTCGCTCTCTTCACGGACCAGATGGCCAGGTACTCGAACAGGCCGGTCTTCTTCAGCACGCCGACGATCATCATCATGCCCATCAGCAGGAAGATGACGTTCCAGTCGATGCCGCTGTGCTCGGAGTGGAAGGCCGACTTGTCGTCGGTCGCCCCGATGGCCAGCATCAGGCCAGCGCCGCCGAGGGCTGCCGCTACTCGGTGGATCTTCTCGGTGATGATCAGGGCGTATGCGCCGACGAAGACGACGATCGCGGCCCAGCTCTGCCAGTCGTTCATTGTTCTCCGGTGAATCGTTCCTGCGAGCGGGTGGCTGTGATCGCGCCCATCATCCGGGCCTGGTGCGCGTCGCGTTCGATGACGGGGCCCGGCCACGGTTTCTGGGTGTAGACCTCTGCGAGGTCGCAGAGGTCACGCGCGCGCACGGCCTGTCTCCTTGCTGTGGGGCAGGGTTACTGCGTCCCGCTCGTGGTCGGCGGGGATGCCGGTCAGGTCCTCGACGTGGAAGAGGCGGGCGATCGGCACGTCCGTGCTGCTGTGGGCGATGATCGAGGCCGCGATGCAGACCGAGATGAGGGTGTACGCCTCCTGTCCCTGCGGGATGCCGGACTGCAGCACCAGCAGGCCGTAGACCACGGACGCGAAGCCCTTCGGCCCGAACCAGGCGGCGACCAGCTTCTCCCGGCGATTGAATCGCGTCCCGATGAGCGACAGCAGTAGCGATGCCGGCCGGATGAGGACGATCGCCAGGATGACGGCGGCGTATCCGCCGAGGGACAGTTCGCCGAAGAGCTGTGGGGTGAGGAGGGCGCCGAACACCAGCAGAGCAGCGAACTTGGCCAGTTCGGCCAGCGCCTCACCGAGCGGCTCGAATGCCGACTTCGCCTCAGGAGACACCGCGGTGAGAACGGCACCGGCGGAGAAGGCGGCGAGGTAGGGGTTGGCGTGGGTGAGATGGCACAGCCCGTACAGGAGGGTCCCGATGGCCAGCGGCAGCAGCGGCTGCAGCTTCGGCTCGGAGCCGAGCAGCCGGAAGCGCACCAGGCCGGTGACGAATACAGGCAGCAGGATGCCGAGGGCCAGCCCGAGGCCCAGCTCCAGCCCGATCTTCGCGAGCGATGCGTCCGCGTGGCCGGCGGTGGGCCCGGCCGCGGCGATCAGGATGAGGACGAGGGGCAGTGCGAGGCCGTCGTTGATGCCGCTCTCCACGTTGAGCAACTGCCGCAGCTTGGCGGGGACTTCCTTGCGTCCGACGATCGCCGAGGCGAACACCGGGTCGGTGGGCGCCAGCACCGCTCCGACCAGGAACGACGTTGTCCAGTCCAGGCCCACCAAGTAGTGCGTGACCAGGGCCATGCCGACGAAGGCGAGCGGCATGCCCAGTCCTAGCGCTCGGGCCGGGTTCTTCCAGTTCTCGCGCAGTTTCGGGAAGGAGACGTGCATCCCGTCGGTGAACAGCACGGTGAACAGGGCGAGGTCCGCCGTGACCGAGACGATCTCGCTGCCCGGTGTGATGTGGATCAGGCCGAGGAAGCCGTCGCTGACCAATGCCCCGCTGACGAGGAAGAGCAGCGAGGTGGACAGGACCGTACGGGCGGCGAGCCCAGAGAGCAGCACCGCGATGAGCAGCGCGAATCCAAAGACGGCAACGAGCACCATGGGTGTCCCCGATCGGTAAAGAGAGCTCTCTCCAACTTGCCGACCAGGCTTCCCGGCACACCGCGGGGAACCATACCTGCTCTTTACGCGATTTTGACAGGTCTCTAGCGCGCATCCGTGGCGCGCTGGTTGTTGCCGGAGGCCGGCAACGAAATCGCAGGGGCTTTCGCTCTTCGGAGTCTCCAGCCTGGAATTCGTAAAGGTCGTGCTAAAACTGCGCAACCCCGCAAGCGGCTCCACCCCTCGCCGCAGTGCGGAGTGCCGGCACGCACCGGCTGCACGACCAGGGTGATCACGGTCCGAGTCCGCGGACCGTCGCACTCCGGGTCGCCGATCGGACAACGGCGTTCGCTCAAAGCCCGCACATCACCCGGAGCAACCCTCCCGTGCTCCGGTCCCTGCGCCACGAGGTAGCCACGTGTCACTCGACTCCATGACCAAGTCCATCGACGCTGCCGTCAGCGGATTCTTCGAGCCCATAGCCAAATGGCTCGGAGAAGTCGTCTTCTACTCCGTTCCCGTTGGCGGAACGGACCTTCCCCTCATCGTTGCCTGGCTCGTGGTCGCCGGTCTGGTCTTCACCGGCTGGTTCGGGTTCGTGCAGACCCGAAAGTTCCGCCTCGCCGTAGACGTCGTGTGAGGCAAGTACGACGAGAAGGGGTCGGCCGGAGAGGTCAACCACTTCCAGGCGCTTACCGCCGCTGTCTCCGGCACCGTCGGCCTCGGCAACATCGCCGGTGTCGCCGTCTCCATCGGCGGCGTCGGAGCGACCTTCTGGATGATTCTCTGCGGCCTGCTTGGCATGGCCACCAAATTCGTGGAAGTCACCCTCGGCGTGAAGTACCGCGAGGTGCACGCCGACGGCAGCGTCTCCGGCGGCCCCATGCACTATCTGCCCAAGGGACTCGTCGACCGCTTCGGCAGCCGCGGCAAGACCCTGGGCAAGGTCCTCGCCACCCTGGCCTCCGCCATGGTCCTGTTCTTCGGCCTCTTCGGCGGCAACCTCTTCCAGATCAACCAGAGCTACGCCCAGCTCGTCTCCGTCACCGGCGGCGAGAGCGGCGTCCTGGGCTCGTCCGCCGGCGCACTGTTCTTCGGCATCCTGATCGCCGCGCTCGTCAGCATCGTGCTGCTCGGCGGAATCCGCTCCATCGCCAACGTCACCAGCAAGCTCGTCCCCGCCATGGCCGACATCTACATCCTGGCCTGCCTGACCGTGATTCTTGTGAACGTCACGGCCCTGCCCTCCGCGGTCGGCACCATCATCGAAGGAGCCTTCAACCCCGAGGGTGTGGCCGGTGGTGTGCTCGGTGCCCTGATCATCGGATTCAAGCGGGCCGCGTTCTCCAACGAGGCCGGTCTGGGCTCCGCCCCGATCGCGCACTCCGCCGTCAAGACCAAGCACCCCGCCAGCGAGGGCCTGGTCGCCCTGCTGGAGCCGTTCATCGACACGGTCGTCATCTGCACCATGACCGCGCTGACCATCGTCATCGCGAGCCCCGACAGCTGGAAGGTAGGCAACGGCGACGCCCAGGGCGTCACCATCACCTCCGACGCCTTCGCGACCGTCATGCCCTGGTTCCCGTACATCCTGACCGTCGCGGTGCTGCTCTTCGCCATCTCCACCGTGCTGACCTGGGGCTACTACGGCCTCAAGGCATGGTCGTACCTCTTCGGACGCAGCAAGGCCAGCGAGCTCACCTACAAGGTCGTCTACACCCTGTTCGCTGTGGCAGGCTCCCTGCTGACCCTGCAGACGCTCGTCAACATGGCCGACGCCGTGCTCTTCATGCTGGCCGTCATCAACATCATCGGCCTCTACCTCCTCGCACCGGTCGTCAAGCGCGGACGAACTCCTTCCTGGAGTTCGTCCGCGCCCGCAAGGCCGGTGAGATGGAGGAGGCCGACGAAGACCAGGAGCCGGTGAAGACCACCGTCTGACCGCCCCGCTCGACGAGTGGGCCTACATCCAGCCCTACACCAGCAACACCGAACGAACCGCAGCCCTGGCAGACTTCCTCCACACCTACAACCACCACCGCTGCCACACCGCACTGGCAGGCAAGCCACCCATCAGCCGCGTTAACAACCCTGCGGGTCAATACACCTTAGGAGGGCGAGCTCCTTTACCATGATCGCGAAGACTGGAGAATCATCGAAGGGTTTCTGCTCGCCGACCTTCTCGTATCCCCAACTCTCATAGAGTGACTGCACCTTGGCGTGTGTCGTGTCGACGAGGAGCGTGGCCACGTGATCGCTGCGGCTGTCCACCAGGGCTCTATGGAGCTTCGCGGATACGCCGGTCTTCCGCCACTGCTCCATCACCATGAGTTCAGACAGGGCGAACGCCGTTGCCTCGCGCGGGACAGAAGCGGGACGTTCGGAGCCCTTCCACCACCCTCCGGGCTCGAAGGCCGCTCCGTATGCCAAGCCTGTAGGAGCCCCCTTGTCGAAGCCGACGACGCAGGACCAGCTTTCCTTGCTGCTCCAGTGATCGACGAACCATGCGAAGCGCTCCCTCTCGTGGAAGCGGTCCTCTCCTCCGTCATAGACCGCATCGTGCATGTCAAGGAGCATCTCTCGGATGTCGGCCGCGTCCTTGTGCGTATAGGTCTTCAGATCCATGCCTGTGCCCTCTCCGCCCAGTCCAGAACACTGGGCTCCCTTGACCCCGACGACACCACGAGCTTGCGAACGTCCGCCAGGGTGTCAGTCGTGCGCTTCGATCCGCGAACCTTGGCCAGGAGCTCGGCTGCCGTTTCGCCTGTACTGCAAGCCAGCTCCAGGTCTCCCTGCTTGGCCTGCGCCAGAGACAGGTGGGCGGTGTAGTAGGTGCGGTTGCGGATGAGGTGGGGGCGGATGGCGCCAAGTGCGCGATGCAGGTGATATTCGGCACGGTCGGGCGCCCCGAGGCGGAGCCACACTATCGAGGTCAGCCCATCGAATTCGGCTTCGTCGTAGAACGTGATCCAAGGCGGCCGCTCTATGGCCATGTGTCGGCCAAAGGACCGTTCGGCGGCACCGAGGGCCCCGAGAGCAGCGTTGCGGTCACGGCTGCCTGCGTGGGCATGAGCGCTGCGCATGTGTGCCAGCGACGCGTACAGCGGGTCCTTCTTCGCGATGGCCAAGCTCTTGGCGGCATCGGCCGCCGCCGAGACCTCGGCGAAGTCGTTGCGCTGACCGGCGACCATCGCAATGTGGTTCCAGACGTGGTACTGGGTCTCGCTGCCGCCGGACAGCCCGGCGAACGTGACAGCGGAGTCCAGGTGGTTGCGGGCACGGCTCCGGGCTTGGGCATCAATGGCGGCAAAGGCAGCCGAGCACGTCACGTCCGAGGCAAGGCAGTAGAGCTTGGTTCGCACCCAGGTGGAGGCCCCGCCCCCGGCGAGCGACGACTTGATTCGCATGGCCAGTTCCACGGCGTCGTTCTCGACATTCGTGGCCCCGCCGAGCTTCTGATCCTGGGCGATGATCTTCTCGTACTCGACGTGGAAACGGTTCACGTCGCTCTGGCCGAGGCGGGCGCGCGAGGCGCCGGCCGTGGCGGCGACGGCGGTTCCGGTCGCGGCGGCAATGAAGGCACGACGGTGCACAGGGTCCTCCAGAGGTGCTTGTGCTGCGTTCTTGGACCGGGGGACGAAACCTAACTCGATTGCCGAACGGCCAAGGACCTTCTCCATACTCAGGCGCTGCTTGGCCTGCGGCCACTGGGTCTCGCCGCTCAGCCACCTACGGACGTCGCGGTCGGTGACGTGGCCTTCCCTGCCCGTCAGAGACTCAATCTCTGCGTTGACGCATCGGGCTAACTCCGCTTGGCCCATGTGGCATTCGGCCATTGCCGCAGCGAGTTTGCGGTTTTCTCCCACAACCGCACGGTAGCGGTGCTGCCTTCTGCGGCGACAGCCCGAAGGTAAAAATCACCGGGGTCACGCACACGTCGTGTGACGGAATCACCTGTTGCCATGGATAGCCCAGGGGTGGACTTGTCTTGTCGCAACCACCGTTGCAGTGAAGAGGCGCCACCCCCGGCGCCTGGCTGCATGGAGGAGAGGACCCGGCCTTCCCCACCCGTCATGGCCGGGCAGCTCCACCACGCCGGAGGGATGTCCCCGTGATCATGACAGCCGCCAGCCCCACCGGGACAGGTGCGCCCGGCTACAGCGAGACCTTGCCGTGCGAACCAGGGGCGGCACACCGGGCCCGCCTGCTCGTCTCTGCTGCCCTGAACACGTGGGGCATAGACGAGTTGGCTGACATCGGACAGCTGGTCGTCTCGGAGCTCGTCAACAACTCAGTCAACCACGCCAAGTGCCGCGCGATCCGCGTACTCATCTCGCGACAGCGCCGCGGCGTGGTGCGCATCGGTGTTGCCGACAAGAGCCGGGAAGTTCCCGTGATGTCCCACCCCGACGACGACGCCGAGGACGGTCGCGGCCTACTCCTGATCGACAGCATGAGTCGTAACTGGGGGTACGACAGGAAGCACTGGGGCAAAATCGTCTGGGCCGAGCTGGCGGTGCCGACCGAATGCTGACCGCTCGCCTCTCCTTACGCCTCATGGGGGCCGAGGAACTCGCCGACGACCCGCGCCCGGATGCGTGCGTGGAACTCACCTTCGTCCCCCCATCCTCGTCCGGCCGGGGTGGGGCCGCCACCATGCCGGAACCCGTCCGGATGACCCCCGCGGAACTCCTGCGCCTGCACATCGAGTCGGCAGTGAGGCTCGGCGAGATCCGCGTAGAGGCCATGCGGGCCGAGGCTGCGTGGAGGCAGCACCTCGACGACTGGCACGAGGAAGGCCGGGCAGCCGTGCAGTCCAGAGACGCGGATGTGGCGCTACTCGTCCGCGTGCTTGAGGGCCTGCGCGGCCTCGGAAGACTTCACGCAACGCCATGACTACCCGAGAGCAACAACCCACCCGAAGGAAGACCGCTGACCATGTCCGCGTTCTGGAACTTGCGCCGTATCCGCACGCCACGACGAGCTTGATGCAGTCGCCGAACTCTGCGGAGCCGCTAACTGCTCCACGGAACGGACCGTTCTGCGAGTAACCCTGTTCGGGTTCCGCGCGGAGGCCGGCGGAAAAACCGGTTTCGCCGCCCTGAAGATCCTTCGCAGGGAGCACCCCGCCGTGGTCCACGTGCTTTCCACGTACTTCGCGGTGCTGGCAATCCTGGTCGCTCTGTTTCTCGCCTCCGTCGGTCCGCAGTGAGCGGCCGGCTCACCGCCCGCGCTCTCCGCCGCAGACGCAGCCGGCCGGAGCTCTCCACCCGCGAGCGCAACATTCAACGACTGCTCAATCCACCCAGTCCGACCTTGTTTGAGTGCGGATGCAGCGTTGTGTGGGCGGCTGAGGAGTGGTGGTGTCGGCACGTCACACAGCGCGAGCTCTACCGCCAACTCGACGCGATGGGCCGTGCCTTCAAGGCCAGCCTTCCCGAAGAGTGGGCCACGCCCGAGCATGCGGAGCGCAGCCTCAGACGCATCGCGGACGCCGTGCCCGCTCGGCAGCCGGACAGCTGAGTACAGGCTTCCGCCCTCGGCGGGGACCACCCAGGGCGCCGGTATTCCATCACGGCCGATAGCCCAACCGATGGCGGAGCCCGATCCGTGGCGACGGACGGGCACCTCCCGCGCCCAGCCGGGACGGGACCGACGAGAGAAGGGGGGCGCGGCATGGCCGCGACCGCTGAGATCGAGAGCACAACGTCCTCTACAGCCCTCACTACCGCCCGCCCCTGGGGGGCCGGCCGACTCGCGCCGTACCCGACCACGGTGCGCCGCCCGCACGCCTCGGTCACCATCGACCCCGGCACGCAGCTCGGCGTGTTCCGCGACCAGGCCGGCCAAGTGGTCGAGATGGGCAAGCACGGCACCAGCTCCGGTACCGAGACCTCCACGACCACGAATTCGGACTCGCAGAACGACCAGGGTCACGACCAGGACAGTCAGCAGGACTGATGTCGAGGACCGAGGAGAGGCCGGTACTGGTGGCCACCGAGGCGGATGATGTCACCGCCGACATGGTGATCACCGAACTCAACCGGCGGAGTGTGCCGGTGGTCAGGTTCAACCCCGCCGACATCGGCGCGGGCCTGACGGTCTCGGCTCGGTTCGGCACCTGGCCGGCCCCGGTGGGCGGGGAGGGGGGCACCCCGTCGAGAAAAACCGAAATGGAGGAAGTGTAAGCGGGGTCCTGGTGCCTCCCCCCCCTCTCCCCCCCCCCTCACTTATGCGACGACGATGCCCGGTTCGTTGCTGCGCAGGTCCGCTATGGACTCGGGGGCACCCTTTACGCCCTCGACGGCCCGCTGTGGGTCAACCACCCACTTCGCAACGCAGCCGCCGACTACAAGCCTGCTCAACTCGCCGTCGCCCAAAGGCTTGGACTTACCGTGCCGCCGACGCTCGTGACCAATGATCCAGATGAAGCTCGGGAGTTCATCGCCGCCCACGGTCAGGTGGTCTACAAGACGCTGCGATGGACTTCGTACGAGCGAGACGGAGTTCCAGTTACGGGATGGGCGGACCCGGTCACCGCCGCCGAGATCGATGACAGCGTGCGCGTGACACCGCACCTGTTCCAGGCCCGCGTGGACAAGGTCGCCGACGTACGAGTGCTGGTGGTCGGGCGGCGAACGTTCCCCGTACGGATCGACTCCGACCTCCTGGACTGGCGCAAGGACTACTCCGCGCTTTCCTACAGCGTGGTAGACCTGCCAGACCACGTGGACAAGGCACTCCTCGCTTACTTGGACCACTTCGGGCTGGTGTCCGGGAGCTTTGACCTCGCCATGGACCAGGCCGGTGACTACTGGTGGTTGGAGCTGAATCCGAACGGCCAATGGGGGTGGTTGCAAGAGAAGACCGGCCTGGAAATGTCCGCCGCATTCGCCGACCTGCTAACCCGAGGAGAACCATGACAGAAACCGCGCCCGAACGGCGTGCCCTCGCTGACCGGCTGGAGAAGGCCGGTGTCCTCACAACTCCCCAATGGCGAGCCGCGGTCGAGGCCGTTCCGCGTGAGCTGTTCCTGAACCCTGGGGTCTTCCTACCAACGGACGGTGGCCGCTGGCGGCCGGTCACAGCAGTTGGAGCCGACCCGGCGGAGTGGGCAGAAATCGCCTACAGCGACCACTCCCTGACCACTCAACTCGACGGACACCTCACCGCCGACCAGGCCGCTGACCTCGTAACGGGCGTACCCACCTCATCGTCCACCACCCCCGTCACCGTCGTAGGCATGATCGAAAGCCTTGATGCGGAAGACAGCCACCAGGTGCTGGAGATCGGCACTGGCACCGGGTACTCCTCGGCCCTGATGTGCCACCGCCTCGGCGAAGACAACGTGACAACGGTCGAGGTAGACCCCGAGGTGGCTGCGCGTGCAGACGCCGCACTGGAAACGGCCGGCTTCTCGACATGGACCGTCACCGGGGACGGGCTCCTGGGGCATCCCCGCCGCGCCCCGTATGACCGGGTGATTGCCACATGCGCCGTCCGCCGCATCCCCCACACCTGGTTTCGGCAGACCAAACCAGGCGGCATCATCCTCACGACCGTGGGCTCCTGGCCCTACGGCACAGGTCTGGCAAAGGTCACCGTGCGCGAGGACGGGACCGCCGAAGGCCGGATCATCGGCCGCTCCTCGTTCATGCAGGCCAGGGCGCAAGCCCTGCCCCCACTGGCCGGCGACCTGTCCGCACGCACGGCCTACGCCGACAGCGAGCGAGCGGCGAAGGTACCGCCCGTCATGCTGGAGGAGTGGATGCCCGCCTTCCTCGCCCAGCTCGCCGCGCCCGGTGCACAACTCGTCCGCGCCGCGACGAGCGAGGGACTGGCGCTCCTGTACATCTTCGACCCGGATCGCGAGTCCTTCACCGAATTCACCAGTGACGGCGATGCCTGGACTGTCCGCCAGGGCGGCCCGGTGTCCCTGTGGGACGACATCGAGCTGGCCCTCACCGCATGGCAGGACGCGGGCAGCCCCGACATCACCGCCGTTCAGCTCCAGATCAACAACAAGTCCCACACATATTGGATCGAGGACAGCCCGGCGCTGCGCTGGCACCATCACCTCGCCTGAACGAGCGCGAAGCGATCACGCCTGGGAGCCCACTACCCTCCTGGGGAGCAGCCGCCGAACCGTAGGGACGCGAGATGGACGACGAACCGTTGTCGGAATGGGCGGAGCGCCGTGACGCGAAGGTCGGGCGGCTCCGCGCGATTCCCCTCGTCTCCGGCGACGGACCCAAAGGATCGCATCTGAATCCAGACGCGCCTCACGCCATCCAGCGATGGAACGGATACTCCTGGGAGCCGCACGGGTTCGCGTCCAACCTTGCCGAGGCGAAACGCATCCTGTACCCCGAGGCCGCTGAACCCCCGTCGGCCTCGGGGCCGGCGCCCAAGCTCGGCGCAGGTATTGGCAAGCACCGGAAGCCCCAGGCCCCGAGGTCGGACCAACGCTGACCGGTCAGGAGGGCACTGGCTCACCAGTCGCCTCAACGAGGGCTGCTCGGGCTCCTTGCCCGTCGACTGCAAGATGCCCACTTCCCTGCTCGACACGGTGCTCGACACCGCGATTTCCAACAGTCCCGCGCCATCCTGGGACTTGCGACTGTCCGGCACGTCGCCAGGCAGGTCCGTTGCTGGCGGACGACGTTCGTGTGGGACAGCAGCCACGGCGGGATGTCGGCGACGAGGGTGTTGATCTGTACGGAGCCCTGAGCGCCACCAGTGACGTAGACGGTGGATAGGGCCCGGTCGAAGCCGTGCAGGCCCTAAATCGATCCCGGAGCTGGACGGGACCGACCCGGCTCGGGACGATGTCTACTACGCCGGACAGCTCCTCGGCGATATCCGGCCGGCGGGCGCCGCGCGGTCCTTCGTCGCCGAGCCGGACCGGCGCTATGTGTGGGCATATCTGGGCAGCGGCGCGGTTCCCTTCGACCGAGTGCGCCGGGTCCTGGCCGAGCTGTGCGAGGCCCAGCCCGATCTGTCCTGCGTCGTGAGCTCTCAGGGCATCGGACGTCCGGAACAGATAGGGCACGTGCATCTGCTGCCCTACGTCGATGTGCCGTCCCTGCTCCCGCACGCCGAGTGGACGATCTGCCACGGCGGGCAGAACACCATCATCGCGTCCCTCCTCCACGGTGTGCCAATGTTGGTGTTCCCGGGGCCGATCTTCGAGCGACGCTTCAACGCCCGCAGGGTGCCGCAGTGCAGCGCGGGTCTCATGGGGGAGCGGGAGGACTTCACGGTGGAGTGGCTGACTACCTCCATGGCGGCACAGCGGCAGGCCCGGGTCAAGGTACGGCCGGAGTTCGTCAAGGCGATGGACTTCGCCCGCACCATCAAGAAGGCCGTCCCGCACCAGCGGGTGATCTTCACCGTGCACGAGATGAAGCGCCTGGGCCGCGGCGCCGCCGAGTTGCTGACCATCGCCGAGGATCTGCGCCGTCATGACATCCAGCTCGAATTCCTCACCGGCCCCCTCCAGGGGGTGTACGACCCGTCCGGGCACGGCGCCGCCCACTTCGCGTTCTTCGCCGGTATGGCGGAGTCCGAGCGCGAGTACATCCAGGAAGAGTCCCTCGAAGGCCAGGCGTCAGCCCGAGAGCGGGGCTGGCACGGCGGACGCCCGAAGGTAGTCGACGACGACATGGCCGCCTACGCCCGCAGCCTGCGGGCCAACGGCGTCCATGTCACCGAGATCGCCCGCAAGCTGGTGATCGCCTCGGGCAAGAATCAGAGCAAG
>NZ_JBVIRA010000052.1:0-23851 GCF_055576575.1 Streptomyces sp. NPDC033270 | reverse complement strand
CCCACCCCCCCCCCCCCCCCCCCCCCCCCCCCCCCCCCCCCCCCCCCCCACCCCCCTCCCCCCCCCCCCCCCGGCCGGCCTCCGGCCGACCCCGTGGCCTCCGCTGCGCTCCAGCCACAATGGCGCGCTCCGCGCCACCAAGCGGGCTACGGGCTCCGAGAGCGTGGGGTGCAGTTGACGGACCGCCAGCAGGAAGAAGAAGGAGGGAGGTGACAGGCGGTCGGGAGAGTGCAGGAACGCGGGGCCAGCCGCGCAGACAGAGAGGTCAGGCTCTGCGCGTCGGTGATGAATGCTTCAAATTATGAGCTAGATTGAGTCTGGAATGGACTACACCCACCGGTGACCGCGAAATAAGGGGTGCGATGAACGCTGAGGATTTACGCACCACAAGGAGATTTGGGAACGCGAGTGGCTACGGTTTGCGGCTATTACAAGCGAGGGTGGAAAGTGGCGGATTAGTCGAAGAAGTGAATTGGCGGTAGGAAATAGTGGCTGAGCGAAGTGAGTGGGGATGGCCCTGGGGTGCGGCAGAGGATTCCGAAGTGGAGCAGCGAGCACGAGGCCGTGAAGCGCTCGAGGGGGCAGCTGGGGGCCTTCGCGGGACGGTCGGAGCCAGAGCCGAGTGTCGTTTGACGGCCGGGGTCTCGTCGGCGTGCGCAGTCTGGGGATGCCGGGATGGCCGGCCGTCGTTGGTGGGGGCGGGAGGCCGCCGCAGTACGCCGCGGACCGCCGAACATGGGGGCTTCCGGTGCAGTTCGCGCGGACCTCAGCCACCTAATACTTACGAACACCAAGAACCCGCTGGTCAGCGGCGTGCACTTCAGGTGATCTGTCACCTCAGCCGGTACACATCGCCATCGGTGTGTACCGGCTGAGGAGACAGATCGAGGGTGAACTGTCAGCGAGGCCGACAGTTTGAGCCCCGGAACGTCAGCCAGGCCGACATTCCGCGGGCGTTGCGTTGGGCAGTCCGCCAGAGCGCGCAGGGGAGGAGATCTGTCCCCCCTGGGGGGACACAACACGCCGGTATGTCAGCGAGACCGACATTTATGTCGGCCTGGCTGACATACTTCTGCCGTCCAAGATCAGCGAAGTGGAGAGCAGCCTCGTGTCACCCGAGCCACAGCGCCGCCGTCCCGCACCGAAGCGTGTACCGCGTCCGCAGCTGCCTCTTGATGATGAGATCCAGGCGTGGTCCAAGCCGGTCCAGCCGGTCGAGGATCTCGACTCGCTGGCTCGTCGCTACCCGCGCCGGAAGGTTTCGCTCAGCAGCGAGCGCAAGCCGATGGAGTTCTACGACACCCCGGAGCGCCCGAAGGCGTTCTCCATGGACTCGCTGGAGTTCTTCTTCCTGATCGCGCAGTACTTCCGCGAGGCCCTGCCGCTGCGGCTGATCCTGCTGATGATCGCCTGCCAGAAGGCCGGCGGGCAGATCCGGCTGACGCAGGAGGAGATGGCAACGGTCCTGGACGTGCACCGAGGGAAGATCAACGAGGCGCTGCAGGAGGTCATGAGCCATGGCATCGTGTTCAAGGTGCGCCGTGGCGTCTACCAGTTCAACCCGCCCTACTCGTACCGTGTAGCTGAGTTCATCCCGGGCACGGAACTGGTCGAAGCCGAGTACGTGCAGGTCGACCAGGACAAGACGATCACGAAGATCCGCAAGGACGAGAGCCTGCCGGACCTGGTGCGGTTCCCGTCTCTGGAGCACATGCGCGAGGCGATCGAGGAGCTGCGGAAGAAGCGGGCCGAAGAACGCGCTGCACGCCGACTGGCCCGTGCGCAGCGCCAGGAGGAGGGATCAGCCCAGTGAGTACCTTGAAGTGGTCGGCCACCAACGCCGACAGCCTTCTCGCCGACCTGGACCTGCCGCCCGCCGCCTACCGCGCGCTGCTGAAGCTGCGGGGGCGCAGCGAGCCGGGGGGTCGTATCACGATGGACCAGGCCACCCTCGGTGAACTGTTGAGGCTGAGCCGCCCGAGCGTGAACGCCGCACTGCGGAGTCTGGAGCTGGCCAAGCTCGTGAAGAAGGTTCGCAACGGCGTCTACCAGATCAACCCGATGCTGGCCGGCTACACCTGCCCTGAGGATGCCGAGGCCGCCGTCAGGGCGATGCCCAAGGCGGACCGCCTGGACAGCAAGAACTACGTGGCGAGCTACCACAAGGCCGTCGCCGCCTACCAGGACCAGCTCGCCGAGCAGCGAAAGAAGCGGGCCGCACTCGCTGCCGCGAAGAAGGCGGCCGCGGACAAGCGCCGCGGCTCGCTGCACGCGGTCGGCTAACCCGGGGCCGGCCGCGTACGGACATCGGCGCTGCACCTTTGGGTGGAGCGCCGTTCGTGTGCTCGGTGTCGATGTCGACACCAGAGATCCACGCCAGCATGGACAAACGTCCATGCACACAGGGACATCCGGGGTCCGCATCCTCCATGAGGCGACGGTGGGGCGCGTGTGTCAGATCCGTGCACAGGGTTGCCGGTGGCGGGAAACCCGCAGGTTGCAGAGGCGCGAAAAGAATCATGAGCGGCCCCCTTCCCAAGGTGTATGACATTTCATACAGTGTATTGAAGTTCATACGTCTACGGGAGGACCCGCCGTGTTAGTCACCCTCGTCACTGCCGCCCTCGCCATCGTCGGCACGCTACTCGGCTCGCTCGTGTCGGGCCGGTTCCAGGAGCGCGCGGCTGAACGGTCCGTCCGCATCAACCACGGCGAGGCGATCCGGCGCGACCGCCTGGAGGCCGTCACCGCCCTCGCCTGCGCCGCCAGCGACCACCGCCGGGCGATGTGGATGCGCGGCGACGCCGTCCTCAAGGGCGCCGGCACCGAACGGATCGAGGCCCTGCGCGGCGAGAGCCACATGACCCGGTCCGCCGTCACCCGCCCGCTGGTCGCGCTGCGCGTGCTCATCTCGGACCAGGCGGTGCGTGGCGCGGCTGACGAGATGATCACGCTGACGTACGCGATGCGGCAGTCCCATGCCACCACCGAGGAGCTGGCAGCCGCCCGCGAGGCCGCGAAGGCCGCGCACGACGCCTTCGTCGACACCGCCGCCCGCTACCTCCATGCCGCCTGACAGCCAGCCAGGCCCCGACCGACCGAGGGAGACCACCGTGTTCACTGGAAGCACCGAAGAGCTACACGCCCGCCAGGCGCAGGCCCGCGAGCTTGCGACGCGGGCCGCCGCGCTGCTGGACCAGATCGAGTCCCTGGGCCTGGGCGAGGCCGGCGGGGAGCTGCGCACCCCCGGCGGGATCATCCGCAACCGGGTCGGCCAGGGCTGGACCGTTGCCGACCGCTAGGCGAACCCGCCCGAGGAAGGAGACCACGGTGGGCACCGATCCCGCACACCCGGATGACCACAAGGAGCACGTCTTGGTCCCGTTCGTCGCCGAGGACGTCGCCGCGCTCGGCAACGACGGCGAGCAGCTGGCCGCGTTGCTTGCCACCGCGCTGCACGGCCTGGCCCTGCTGCGCACGGGCCGTGCGACCGCCGACGAACTCGCCGTCACCATCGATGGCACCACGGGGCTGTTGGAGCGGCTGGAGGCCGTACGGGACGCCTCTCTGCGGCAGCCCGCCGCCCGGGATATCTCCCACGGCGAGCTGGCGAAGGCGATGCACTTGGAAAGCCGGGCGACCGCGCAGTCCCGCCGACGCGCACTGCTGCAGAAGGAGCCGAGCGCGCTGGAGAAGTGGGCCACCGGCACCACCGGGTGAGTGCGAGCGGCGGCGCCGTGCAGCAGACGAACGCCCGTTTGCTGCACGGCCGCTGTCTTGTGCAGCGCCCGTGTGCCGCCCGGCGCCGGCCTTCGAGTGTCATCGCTCTCCAGCGCCCAGAAACACCGGCACCCACCCACCGAGCAGCGCCACCCGCTACCCAAGACCCCGACCCAGCAGCGCCCCGGACCCATGCGGATCCGGGGCGCTCCTGTTCGGTTCTCAGGCTTCGACGTACGCGACGATCGTGATGCTGCGAAGGGCAGTCACGTAGTAGATCACCCGGACTCCGTCAACGTCGTCCACGTAGTCGCGCAGCAGGGTGTCCGGCACCGGCGTGCCCAGCTCCGGGTTGACGCTGAGTGCGACGATCGCTCGGTCCAGGCGGTGTGTCTCGGTGGCCGTGAGCTTCGCCAGCTGGCTCAGCGCGGGCTCCACCAGGACGACGCGGGCCCGCCGCGGTGCGTGCTCAGGCGACACGGGGCTGCTCACCGGCGAGGCGCTCCAGGTGGCCATCGCGGGCGTCTTCCCACAGCACGCCGGTCTCCGGGGCCGGGTAGCCGTTGGCGGCGATGTCCTCCAGCACCGAGACGAGGAGGTCGACCTTCGCGCGCTGGTCGGCCGCGTACGCACGGACGGACGCGGCGGCGTGCTCATCGAGGGGCTGACGGTCGGGCACGGGCGCGGTGGCCGGCTGCTGGCTCATCCGGGGCTCCTGGGCTGTCATCTGGCGTGAGTCACCACGGTATCGCCGTAGCCGGGGCACTGGGCCCTGCTACGAACGAACCGGACCGCTGGCTCAGGTACACAGGTACACAGGTACACAGATCGACGCGGCCACCAGGGAAAACAGGGGGCCAATGACACAGGCCCGCGCCGATGGGGCGGGACCCAGCTGCGGGCACGCCTTCGTTCCACCTGGGAAAATGCCGGACCCAGGACCCAGGGACCCAGGTTCGGACGACGCAGCTGGGTCCCGCCGGGCCAGGCGGGGAAGCCTGCGAGGACCTGGCCGCCGGCGAGCTGGACGCCACAGGGCAGTTGCCGATCGGGTTGTCTGGTGCCACTCTCCGGTCAAGGTTGACTGGCACCGGACATCGGTGACTACAGTCCGGATCTGCGCCGGGAGGGAGTGTCACGCTTCTGAGCGGAGGCCGGAAAACGGCCCTCGGGCCCAGGGTTTCGCGCCTGATCGAGCGGCGTGACACCTGTGGGAAGGGTCCGTGACACGGCAGCGTGACACGCGAGCGTGACGGGTGACGGGTGACGATCACGTTGTGTCAGTGGAGTCCCGCGCCCGCAGCCCGGTGGGACGCCCGCCGTTGTCGGGGCCGGCTTGCTGCTGCCACGCCGACAGCCAGGTCGTGAGCTCGTCCTTGGTGTAGCGCGTGGTCTGACCGTCCAACTCCCCCGCGGGGACCGGGATGCCACGCTCGGGCGAGCGCCTGCGCATGTAGGTGCGGGTCGTGGCCGGCTGCCACGGCAGGATGCCCTCCTCGAACGCCTCAGCCAGCGAGTACCGGACGGGACGGATCGCCCCGGCGCCGTCGGGCAGCGTCTCCGTGGACTGCTGAGGCACGGCGGCCGGGCGCAGCGGCGGGACGACGGGGCTTTGTCCGCACACGTGTGGCCGATCGTGGGCGATTGTCGGCTCCATGGTCGCGAGGATCTTGGCGAGAGCTGGGCCCGGGGCGCCGGCGGCGATGGCCTGCGCGGCCAGGTCGGTCACGTGTGCACCGGCGTTGTGTAGGGCTGCCACCTTGGTGTTGCGCACCTGTACGGCGTCGGTGAGGTCCTTGAGCAGCTGCGTCCATTCCACGCTCCGCACAACGGCGGCCATGCCTGCGTGGTGACGCCCGGTGATCGATCCGGGTTCTGGACGCTCTCACCCCCAGGCTCACAGGTCACCTCACAGGAACGCGTGCACCAGGGGATTCGAGGGTTCAACCTCACAGATATTACGGGCAACTTGCCTATTTCAGACCCCAGTCCTCCAGGTACCTCACAGCTGGTCTGGGGGACTGGGGGGTTGCCGTGAGTGACCGTCAGCGGTGTCCGCGGCGGTGCTGGCACTGCCCGCAGGCGGCGCAGCCAGCGCACTGCGTGCAGAACTGCTTCGGCACGCGCGGGCATGAGCAGATCGGGTTGTAGTCGGGGTCGTCGTCGCCGGGGCAGAGCGTCTCGCCGAACGGCGGCTCGGTCCAGGAGATGACGACCCGGCCGTCGGCGAGCAGGTCCTCGTAGTGGTGCCCGATCGCGCTGTGCTCGCTCCAGGTGGCCACAACCGTGTCGTCGTCCGTCGCGCTCATGCCGTGCCGCCCTTCTGCCCGGCCGTCAGTGCGGGGCTGAGGGCGCTGTCGAGCCAGGCGGCGAGCGCGTTCGTGGCGTCCGGGTCGGCCTTGGCGAGACGGCCGACGAAGTCGAGCTCGCTGTTGGCGGCCGCGGCGCCGGTGCGGGCGACCGCGGCGAGCAACGCGGCGTGGGCGCGCACCGGCAAAGGCAGCGAGCCGTCGATGGCGGCCGTACGGGCGTCTGGGTCGGCGTAGTGGCCGGAGCGGTCGGCCAGGGCCTGCGCCAGCCAGGCATCGACCGCCGCGGCGCGGTAGTCGCCGCGCTCGGCCAAGAGGTCGCGGGCAGCTTCGTCCCCTGGCAGGCTCGCCACGCTCTGGTCGAGTCGGCCGGCCTCGGCCAGCCGACCGAGCTCGTCGGCCCGGTCGGCTACGCGCTGCTGCTCCTGGAGCCGCTGCTGCTCGGCTTCCTGCCGACGTCGGTCGGCGGCGAGCTCCTCCTGGACGACTGCGTCGGCGTCCGGGTCGTATGGGCCGCCGGTCGCCGCGAGCAGCTGCACGATGCGCTGCCATTCCGCGAGCTGCGCTTCACGGCGGCCGCCGTCGTCGGCCGCGGCTTCGTTGCGGCGGTCCAGGTGCGCGTCGAGTTCGGCTTCCTCGAGCGCCGTCACCGCCTCGCTGTGCGTCATGCCCCGCGCGCGGCGCCTCACCGAGGACCGGCCGACCTTCGCGTAGTCGACTGGGGCAGGGGCGCCGGCGCGGGCCTCGGGGACACGGCGCGGCCGCCGCCTGTCGGACGTGTTCATCAGGGCTCGCTTTCAGCTCGGAGACGGGAAGGAGGGCCCGCCCTGGAGTATGCGGCGGCGGGCCGGTCACCAGGTCTACAACAGTCTCGAATTCCGCGCTGCTAAAACGAGATATCGAGCCACTCCACGTCTGCGAATTTCACCTGTAGGCCCGCGCGGCCGCCGCCGCCTTGACGGAAATAGGCGTCCGCTATGGCCTCCGCGACCAGCTCATGCAGATCACTGTCCGTCGCTCCGGTCTCCCGTGCTGCCAGGATCGCGGCCGCGTGGGAGGGCGAGACGGCGACGGTGAGATCCCGCACCCGGCCCGCGTCCGACGTGCCCTCCGGGCCGAATCCGAAGTAGGCGCGGCAGGAGATGGCGAGCCCTGCGGAGGTGGTCGCGCGCTGCCTCGCCTGCGCTTTGACCTGCGGTTGCCACTCCGATTCCGTCTCCTCCGCCAGGGTGGCTTGGAGGCGCTTCTGCGGCTTTGAGGCGGCGCCGGAGCGGTATCGCTCCACCGTACGCCGCGAGACGCCCAGGCGCTCCGCGACGGCCCGGGTCGAGCCCTTGGCGCGCGTGAGAAGGAATTTCATCTGGGCGCGCGCGGATTTCGGCGCGGGACGGGTGAACAGGGCGCGCTCCGCGCGGGCGAGGCCGTCCATGATCTTGGCGCGCGTCCGGGCCGCCTGCTGTACGTCGTCATCGGTCATGTGATCAGCCCACCCCGGCGGGCCTGTGGACGGAGTCCGCCGACGGCGCGGCAGTGCGGTGCCGGGCATCCGCAGTGCCGCGCCGTCGGCGGCAGGCCGGGGCCCGGACGGGTGAAATTTCCCTCGCGTACGCGGGCGCAGTTCTAAGCGCATACGCCCAACTTGCCCATTTTTCTTAGCTCTTGACAGAGTTTCAGGCGTTCTGTCATGTTGCGTTGCGGTTAGTCAGTGTTAGGCCGAATGGAGGTAGTCGTGAGCGAGACGTTGACCGCGTCGGCGGTCCAGGAACAGACAGACATCGACCCGGATCGGGTGGCCCGGGGCGCGCCGCTGAAGTTCGTGGGCGGGGTGCCGGTGTACGACAGCGGGCGGGCACCGGCGTACCTGCGGACGGTCACGCAGCTGCGCCGGGTACGCCGCAAGCCCGCCGTGGGGCAGCGTCCGGCCGCGTACATCTACACCCGCTGGTACGGGGACCGGGTCGCTCTGTGGGACCCGGAGGCGTCGGCGAAGATGCGGCCGCTGTCGGCCCTTCAGCGCCGCCAGATGCAGCAGCGGCGCACCTGCACCGCCTGCGGCGAGGTGTTCGGGTACCCGGTGTGGGGGATGTGCCGGCCCTGCAAGCACCGCCAGGAGCAGCAGGAGGCCGACCGGCGTCGGCGCACGTGCGAGGTGTGCGCCACCGTCTTCCAGAAGCCGGCGCCGAAACAGGGCTGGCAGGGCGGACTGTGCCTGGCGTGCGACGACCGGATCGAACGCGGCCGTCAGGTGGCGTGGTCGCTGGCGGAGCGGGCGTGCCGGCGGTGCCTGGTGCAGCTGGTCCCGCTCGCGGTGTGGGCGACGATGAATGAAGGCGAGCGCGCAGCGGCTGACTGGCACTGCGCGTCGTGCCAGGAGGAGATCGAGCGGGAGCGTGCGGAAGCGCGGCGGCAGGAGGACCGCGACCGGTGGGCCGACCTCGGACCCACGATCGAGTGGGCGCAGAAGATCCTGGGCAACCCTGACGCGTACGCGATCCTGGACACCGAAACGACGGGCCTGACCGCGACGTCACGGATCGTGGAGATCGCCGTCACGACGGCGGCCGGTGAGGTGCTGCTCGACACGCTGCTCAACCCGGGTGAGCCAATCCCTGCGAAGGCGACGGCCATTCACGGCATCACCGACGCCATGGTTGCCGACGCGCCCTCCTTCTCCGACGTCCTCCCCCGCCTCACCGAGGCCCTGGCCGGGCGCCGGATCGTGATCTACAACCGGGAGTACGACACCGGACGGCTGCGGTGGGAGCTCCACCTTCACCACCTCACCCGCCCCACGGCCTGTCTGACCAAGTACCCCTGGTACCGCAGCGATCGGCACCCGGCCGCGGATGCCTGGCTGGACGCGCAGGAGTGGGAGGAGTGCGCGATGGAGCAGTACGCCGCCTTCTACGGCGCCTGGCACGCCTACTGGGGCAGCTACACCTGGCAGCCGCTGGGCGGCGGGCACCGCGCCCTGGGCGATACCCGTGCCGTCATCTCCCGGCTGGAGGAGATGGCCGCCTACCCCAATCCCTTCGACCACATCGAGCAGGCCGTCGCAGCGTGACAACGACGGGCCACGTTCGATTTTCAGGCCCTAAGGTGATCTCCTGCCCCGTCCCTCTGCCGCCTGGAGGAACGCATGAAACCCCTCGAACCGGCCCTGCCGGTCGCGCAGTTACCGGAGGCGTCGTGACGCAGACCGCCCAGTGGGGGCACTGGCGCCCGCAGTTCCGCTCCGGCGAAGAGTCGAAGCGTGTCCGGGCCTGGTTCCGGCGTGTGGCCTGCCCTAGCTGCGACGCGGCCATCGGCCGCGCCTGCCGCACTGCTGCCGGCCACCCCACCGACCACCACCGTGCACGCCGTGACGCCGCAGGATCACCCCCGTACGAGGAATGGAGGAAGCAAGGGCTGTTCCAGAGGCCCAGGCCACCGGTGATCCCGGCGATCCTCGAAGACAGCCGCGCGGCGAGCGGCCAGTTCGGCGTCGACCAGCCCCTCGGTGATGCCGTAGCGATCGTCTCCCACGTCCTGGCGGACCGGCTCGGCATCGGCCTCGCCGACGACGCCACCCTCGACAGACTCGATGACGCGGCCCGTGCTCTGGTCCTCGCCCGCGGGCCCATAGGAAGCGCTGACCTGGTGACAGTTCTGGCCACCCAGATAGCCACGCTCGCCGCCATCGTCGCCGGACCGGACAACAACCCGGAGACGGTGTTCACCGGCCTGATCCGCGAACATGTCGCCCGTGCGCGCCAGCAACGGGACGCGCGCAAGAACGTCTCCGAGTAGGCCCCGCTCCAGCGCTAGGACGACACTCCGCCCGCCGCGCCCCAGCCTCCGAGAAAGTCGGACAGGGCGCGGCGTTGCTGTTCCTCGCGGGCAATCTGTTCGGCGAGGACCTTGCGGTCGACGTACGGGTCGACGGCGGCGAGCACCAGGCGCTGCAGCTCGTCCGGTTCGAGGGCTTCGACCTCCCACTGCACGGGGTGTGCGGGGTCGAAGCCGTAGCGGGCGGCGAAAGCCTTCCACCGGGGATCACCACGCTTGCCTTCGGTCGCGGGCAGCTCGTACGCGCGCACCTGGTCGTAGGTGAGCAGCACCCGGCTGACCCGGCTCCAGCATGCGGTGCGCTCCACCCAGTCGCGCTCGATGTCGGCGCCCGAGCAGTCGAAATCGCCGATGTAGGCCAGGTGAGCCTCGCGCGGATCGCGGGCCGTGCGGTGGCGGACGACGTCGACGTAGGACTGGGAGCCGAAGCCACGGACCACCAGGACCGGGATGCCGTACTCGGCAAGCCAGCCGGTCAGCTGCTGGCGGAGCGTGTCCTTTTCCGCGGCGACGTACAAGGCGTGCTCCTGGCCCGCGGTGCGGTCCAGGCGGAACCAGTCGGGCATCTCCTGGACGAACGCACCCACGTCCGGCCAGGTCGGCGGCACGTGGACCTCACGGACAGTGTCGATCAGGTCGGGGAACCGGCCCTCTCGGCGGGCCTGAGCCAGCTGCGCCGACAGCCGCCGGTACTTCGACGCCGTATGCGGCAGCACACCCTCGGTGGCCAACCGGTACATCACCTGCCGAAGCGTGACCTTCATCGGCGCGTACCCCTCCACAATCTCCCGCGCCCGGTTCACCACGACCGGCCACCGCACCCGCTCTCGTGCCATACCGGTACTTGTACCCAATGGCGCTGCACGTGTCCTGGCCTGCCCGATCCGGGGTTATCCACAGGCCCAAACGCGATCGTCGGATCCTCCGTACGCTGCCGCCCCAGGTCGATCACACGGGGGTGTGCGGGATGCGGTACGGCGTGGTGATGGAGGAACTCGCGGTGGAGGTCATGGCGCAGTTGCCGGACGACCGGGCCCGCCAGGAGGTGATGGCGCTCGTGGAGGTCGCGCGGTTGGACCCGCGGGCCTGGCCCGACGTCCGCGATCCCGGCTCCGTGGAGGAGATCCGGGAGGCATTCGGCAGGCGCTGTTGGATCCAGTACATGCCTCACCCTGCCGGGGCGATCGAGGTCCGCGAGATCGGCTGGGTCGGTGGCTCGTGACGGCGGCCGCGTTCAGCGCAGCCGGGGGTTGAGCGCCAGTAGCCGGTCGCGGAAGCCGGGGTCGGGCTCGTTGTCGTATGTGCGGCCGGTCTCGGGATCGATGTAGCCCCAGGCGCCTTGCCGTCCGGCGCCGCAGAGCATCAGCGTCAACGTCGCGCCCGGGGCGTGAACGCGGGTCACCTCGTGGAACACATCGAGTGGCAGCTCGTTGGAGCCGCCGGCGGTGTGCTCCTGGACCTCGGTGACGACCTGGCCGTTGGTCAGCGTGTAGCGCTGCTCGGTGTAGCCCCCAGCCAACACGAAGGACGTGAACTGCCACGGGTGATTATGAGGTTTCGGGATCTCGCCGTCGCGGAGGTCGGGCGCGATCCAGAGGTTGATCTTCCTGGTGCGGGCTTCCTCCCGCCGCAGCACCAGCTCGCCCTTGTAGCCCCGTCCGTCCGGGTCCGGCACCAGGGTCCAGCTGGCAGGGCTGGTGAACGCCTCCCAGGTGAGGGACTCCTCCGGGGCGTGCTCCTTGAGGCCCTTCACGGCCGCCTCGTACAGGTCTCGGTCGACGGCAAGTCCGGGGACTACCTCTGCTCGATCCACGCTTCTCCTCCTTGGTTCAGGGGTTCTCAGGTAGGCGGGCGGCGTTTCACGGAGACCCAGTCACCACCAGAGCCCCGTCGCTCGCTCTTCGGGCCTCGCGGAGTTTCAGCTGCGGAGACGAGTAGAGCAGCCGACTGCCGTCGTACAGCTCGTACTGGAACCACTTCGCCCACTCCAGGTCACGCCGCTGCTGCGGGTCGGCGTCCGGCAGGGTGAGTTCGACGAACCCGCGGCCGTCGCGCAGGACGCCCTGGGACGTGACGGTCCCGGTGATGGTCACCGAGGCGGTGTCGGTGGTGACCTGGACGGAGTCACCGTGCATCGGGTGGGGTCCGGGGAACGAGCTCATGCAATCGCCTCGGGTTTCCAGGTGATCTCTCGCGTGCTGACCGGCATCGGCTGTCCCCTTCTGCAGCATGACGTTCTTGGAGCGTATCGCCGTGCCCCGAATTGGCGGCCGCAGGTAGTGACTTGTACGGGAATCCTCCGGTGGATCGAAGCGGTGTGGGTCTGGTTTGGGGCGATCGGCCGGATACGCGTGTGAGGCCCCGCATCGGCGCAGCAGCGCGGTGCGGGGCCCCTGCCACGGGCGGGCGATCACAGCTCGATGTCGAGCCGTTCGACGTCGGTGAACTCCACCCCGAGGCCGTGCGCCCGGGAGTTGTTCGCGCGGAAGTACATCTGTGCGAGGCCGTCGGCCGCGATCTGCTGGAGCTGCTGCTCGTTGGCGCCCTGCTCTCGGGCGGTGAATAGGCGGTCGGCCCACTGGGGCGGCAGGGCCTGGGTGATGTCGCGGATCCGGGCGTCGTCGGTCGTGCCCGCGGCGGCGGTGAACCCGAAGCGGGCGCGGGTGGAGACGACCAGACCGTCCGTGGACGCCGCCTTCTTCCGGGCCTTCGCGCGGATCTGCGGCTGCCACCGCTTCTTGACCTCGCGCTCTAGGCGGCCGCGGAGGTCCTTGCGGGGCCGCTTGAGCTTGCCCGAGACGTACCGCTCCACCGTGCGCTGGGAGATCCCGAGCGCCTGGGCGGCGGCCTTGGTGCCCTTGAGCTGCTTGACCAGGTACTTCATCTGCGCCTGGGCGCTCTGCGGGATGCGGCGGGTGAACGCCCCCTCCAGCGCGCGGTCCAGGCTGTCCCCGAGCGAGTCGACCATCGGTTACTCCCCTTCTCCGGCGCTCTGGTCGGTCTTGATGAGGTTGGCGATGTTGAAGACGCCGCCTCGTTCCTCGAACTGGGCTTCCGCCCACAGGACGGTCTGGGTGCCCTGGTGCTTCACCATGCCGGGCGAGACCCCGAGCCGGAACGTGCCCGGCGCCGGCTTGCCGTCCGGGGTGTGCGGCAGGACGTCCAGCGGGGACGGGCCGGGCGAGGGGTAGACGATCGCGTCCGTGCCGATGGCCACCGGGTACAGGTCGGCGGCGGCTGCCGTCTTCATCAGCTTGCGGTGCAGGCCGGTCCGCTGGTTGGCCAGCACGGCGGCCCGGATGTCGGGGCGCCACGTCCACCGCTCCAGCGCCGGGTAGGGCTCGTAGTACGGCACCTGGCCCCGGCTGCGCTGCCTCAGCTTCCCGATCGCGCCCTTCGCCGTCGCCTTGATCGCGGTCTCCAGCAGCGCCATCGTCGGGTCGACCTGCTTGCGCCGTGCCATCGCCTCGAGGAACTCGCTCTCCCCGAGGTCGGTGGTGACGCCCATGTCGGCCATCGTCGCGATGTAGGCGTCGCGCAGCCGCTTGTACCAGGAGTCCAGGTAGCGGCCGGTCTGGGTACGGACGTACGCCTCGATCGGCGCGACGTCGAAGCCCAGCTCCACCGCGTACTGCACGGTGGGCGTGGCGTACCAGGCCGGGCCTTCGGGGCGGTCGCCCTTCGGAGTGAACGGGGAGGGCAGCCGGGAGCCGTCGACGGTGCGGCCGTTGATCCGCACGCGGGACAGGTCGACGTGGCTCAGGTCGACCAGCCACGAGCCGGGCAGCGCCGGGTCGAAGGCCGGGTTGCCGGTGAGGTGGGTCGGCCCGTTCAGCCCGACCGTGAGTCCGTTCGCGGCCGCGGCGAACGACATGTTGATGTCGACCGTGACCAGGAACTGGTTCATGCACTCCTCATCGGTCAGCGGCCGGCACCAGTCGTAGGGCTCCTCCATCAGCATCTCTGCCGGGGTGCGCAGGTGGTGCCGGGCGAACTTGCCCTTCAGGTTCGGGTGTTCGTCGGGGACCTCGCAGTCCACCACGTCGTACCGGGCGGTGATCGCGTCGTCGTTGAAGGCGGGCTTGAACTCGCCGGTGGCCTCGTCCTTCTGCGCGCGGGTCGGCGGGCGCAGCGCGGTCATCAGCTCCACGCCGGTCGTCGCGGTGCTGCCGCGCGGCGTCGTCACCCGCGCCGCGTACAGGCCGAGGTAGCGGGCGAGGTCGGCCGGGTGCATCGTCGGCAGCTGCGGGTCGTTCTTGCTGTCCCACTCGCGGGCGTCCAGCGCGTTCCAGGGAAGGATGCACAGCTGGACGCAGCGCCGCTTGGAGCCCTCGGGGTCGCGGTAGACCCGGGCCCACGGGCCGAAGCCGCGCTGGGTCAGCTGGAGCCCGGCCCGTTCGATCTGCTTGACCACCTTGTGGCCGGCCGGGAGTCGGCTCGCGCGCCGCTCCTCCTCCGACAGGGCGACCGGCAGGCCGTACCGCTCCAGCGCGGCCGCGGTGAGGACCAGGATCGGGTCGGCGTCGCGGCCGTTGCGGTGCAGCCGGGCCTGCCCGAGCTTGGCCTCGGTCAGCGTCCAGTCGACCAGCGCGGGCAGGGACTTGGCGGGCACATCCAGGACCAGGCCGCCGACGCAGTACGCCGACACCTGCCCGTCCTCGCAGTCGACGACCGCCAGCGGGCCGTTCTCGAACCGCGCGTCGGCGCCCACCGAGCCGGCCGGCTTCTTCGCCGCCTTCCGCGCGGCCGGCCGCCGCGACGTTGACGACGGCTTGGTGGCGCGCGCCGGACGCGACGCGGTGGCCGGGGCGGCGCTCGGCTCAGCGTTCTCTTCGGCGGTCACGGCCGCTACCTGGGGCGCTGATGGGGACGGAGTTCGCGCCTCGGCCCGGTTGGGCGTGCCAGTGAACGTCTCCGGCAGCTGCGCAGCATCGGCGTCGGCGGGCTTGGGGTACTTCTCCGCCCACCCGTCCAGCAGCCGTTGGTACGCCTGGCGACGCGGCGGCCGCGGTTCTGAGCGGCCGGCCTCCCAGTTCTTCACCGTCTGCGTCGACGTCCGCAGCACCTCTGCAAGCCGCGCCTGCGAGACACGGGCCGCTTCGCGCAGCCGCGTCCGCTCCGCCGGGGGTGGCATCTCCGGCTCACCCTCCAGCAGCGCGTCCACCGCCGCAAACAGCTCATCTTCGGTCGGCATACTTCACCTCCACCCCAAACACTACCACGAACTTGCCCATGAATTTATCTTCGAGTTTGCAATTTTATTATCCATGGATTTATGATCGCGCCGCTGTGATCAGAAGACGGGGAGGTGCGGTGACCAAGCTGGACGTCGGCTCAGTCGTGCTGTCCGAACAGGAGAGCCGCGACGTGTTGCACCGGGCGATCCTTCCGGCAGCCACCAAGGCCGCCGTGCGCCAGGCCCGGCCGGTCGTCGTCATCGTCGGAGGCCAGCCGGGTGCCGGAAAGACCGAGATCGCCGATCTCGTCCAGGCAGCGCTGGACCGTCGCGGCGGCGCGGTGCGAGTGTGCCGTGACCTCTACAAGGCCGTGCACCGGCGCTACGCCGAGCTGCTGGCCGCCGACGTCCGCACGGCGGGAGCCCAGGTCCGGCCCGATACCCAGCGCTGGCAGGCAGCCGTTGAAGAGCACGTCCGGTCCTGCGGGTTCGACGCGGTGGTCGAATCCGCGCTGGCCGACGCCGACGAGTTCCGTGCGTCGGCGGCCGCGTACCGAGGTTCCGGCTCCCGAGTGGAGTTGGTGGCGGTAGCGACCGCGGAAGCCTGGAGCCAGCTCGGGATCCTGGACCGCTTCCTGACGGAACACCGTTACGTGTCGTGGACGAACCACGACACGTGCGCCAAAGAGATGCTCCAGACCCTGGCAGTCATCGAGGCCGAGCAGTTGGCCGACCGCATCACCGTCGTCCGCCGCGACGGCACAGTGCTCTACGACAACGAGCTCATCGACGGCTCGTGGCGGCGGCAGCCCGCGGCCGACCGGGCGGTGGCCTACGACAGAGGGCGGCCGTGGTCCGCCCGGGAGACGGCTGTCTTCCGCCGGGACCTGGCGCGCACCGATCAACGTCTGCACCGCGAAGTCGAGTGCGAGGACCGACGCCTGGCCGTACAGCGCGATGCCGAGCGCGCCGCCGCGCTGGCCGAACCGGTCCGCCGCATCGCGCAGCCCAGGCAAGAGGCGCCCGGCGTCGACTACCACCGGCTGTCCGAAGCGGAGCACCAGTGGATCTACGACGAGCTGATCGCGCCGCCACTCCTGGGCGGCATCGTGCCCCGGACGGACCCGCGAGCGGTGTACGTGATCGGGCAGCCCGGAGCGAACAAGACCGCGCTCGCCACCATGGTGCGACGGGCGATGCGGCCAGGGACGACGCGGCTGGTCGGCGACGACTTCAAAGCCGCCCACCCCGACTACCTGCAACTGCTCGGGGACGATCCGCGCGGCGCGGGCGCGGCGATCCGCGCCGACTACCGCGCCTGGTACGCCAGGGCCGCGGCGACTGTGCGCGCCAGACGCGGCGACGCGCTCCTCGAGGCCGCGCCCGGCAGCGCAGAGGAATTCCTCGCCAGCGCGCTGCCGTTCGCGACCGACGGCTACCCCATTGAACTCGTGGTCGCGGCCGTCAGGGAGGCCGACAGCCGCCTGGCGACCGCCCTGCGCTACGCCCGCGCCCAGCAACTCGGCATCCCGGCCCGGTTCACCACGAAGGCCGGCCACGGCCGGTGCTTTGGCGCCGTCCCCGATGTTGTCGAACTCGCCGCCTCACATCCGGCAATCACGGCGGTGACGGTGGTCCGCCGGGACGGCCAGGCGCTGCTGCGCCAGGAGCAAGGCGGTGGACGGAGAGCGGTGTGGGCTCTGGAGGCAGAGCGGCTGCGGCCGTACACCGAGCAGGAGGCCGCCCAGGTCCTCGCGCTGCACGCGGCGCTGCGCAAGGCGCTGCCGCAGCACCGTCGTGAGCTGGACGAGATCGTCGCGCTCGCCCGGCCACTGATGCCCGTCGGGCTGCAGCCGGCCCGGATCGACCGGCCGCACCCGTCGCTGTGGCCGCTGCCGCTGCCCGGCTGGACCTGGGACTACGACTCCGTGAGCTCCTTGAGCCGGGCCGCATAGACGGTTGCGACGCGGGCGGCCTCCTCCGGATCGGCGGTCGCCAGCTGCGCCTGGTCATCGAGAGCGGCCTGCCGGGCGGCCTTCAGCTCCTCCATACGCGCCTCGTCGGGCACCGGCGCCCTGTGTTCGGCGGCGATCTGGGCGGTGTACCAGCTCACCACCGCACGGACGGCATCGAACGCCTGCTGGTCTTCACCTCCCTCCAGCGCGGAGAAGTCGGGGACGTTGGGGTCGGACACGGCGACCACCCTCCTTGGGATCTTGAAAAGGAACTCGCCATTGTCCTACCGGCCCCACCAGCACGACAGCCGCCTGACCGGCCGCGCAGTGGGGAAAGGCGGGAAGCCCTGCTGCGGCCACCTCGCCGTTGGGGGATGCTTGTCGAAAGGTCCGCCGCGGGGCGTAGGTTGGGCCTGTTGATCATTTACCGGGGGGTTTGAGGTGGCGGGACGAGATCTGCGGGCGCTGTTCAGCACCAACGACTGCGGCCTGACGACAGCAGAGGCATTCACCAACCGTCATACGCAGTGGGACCTGGCCGCGGCCGCACTCGCCGCACACCTACGGAAAACCGCCGCCCCCGCCTTCGACCCAGAGGACCTCGAAGCGCCCCGCAACAACGTGCAGGTGTTCCATGGCGTCGGCGGCATCGGCAAGACGACCCTGTCGCGCAAGCTGGAAGTCGCGCTCGCCGGGCACCGGCCCGCCCAGTGGGACGAACCCACGTGGTCTGGCGAGCGAATCCTGCCCGTACGGATCGACCTCTCCCGCTCCGCCGGCACCGACTTCGAGCAAGTCGTCCTCACGATCCGGGCCGCGCTCGCCGAGATCGGCCGCCCCCTGCCCGCCTTCGACGTGGCGCTGCGCCGGTACTGGGAGCACCAGCATCCCGGCGAGCCGCTGGAGGAGTACCTGCGCCGCGGCGGGCTGGCCTCCCGCTTCGGCAAAGCACTGCCCCAGCAGATGCAGTCCGCGCTGTCCGACGTCGCCCAGACCCTGCTCCTGCCCGGCACCGTCGGGTCCGCAGTCGGCCAGGTGACCGGCTCCCTCGTACGGGCGCTGCGGGAACGCCGGCAGACCGTCCGCGCACTCGCCGGGTGCTCACGGCTCGCCGACCTGCTGGAGGCCGAACCCGACCTGGACACCCTCTCGTACTACCCGCACCTGCTGGCGTGGGAGCTCGCCCAACTCCCGGCCGGCAAGCGGGTCACGCCGGTGATCCTGTTCGACACCTTCGAGGACGTCGGGGACCGTACCCACCGGGACATGGAGCGGCTGCTCCAGCGAGTGGTGTGGCTGATGCCCGCCGCGTTCTTCATCATCACGGGCCGCTCCCGCCTGCAGTGGGCCAACCCCGCCCTCCAGGGCCAGCTCGACTACACCGGGCCGACGGCCTGGCCTGGGCTGGCGGCCTCCGCCGTCGTCCCGCCCGCTCGAAGCACTGCGCCTGCTGCGGACCGGGGAGGCCGGCAGGTACTGATCGGCGACTTCTCCCCCGAGGACTGCGACGACTACCTCGCCCGCCGGCTCGCCCGGGACGGACAGGCCCTCATCAGCGAAGACGTCCGTCGCGTCATCGCCGACCGGTCTCATGGCCTGCCGCTCTACCTCGACCTGTCGGTGATGCGATTTCTGGAGATCCGCCGCACGGGCCGCACACCGCAGCCGGCCGACTTCGACCACGACTTCCCCGCCCTGATCGCCCGGACCTTGACCGACCTCACCCCGGACGAGCGGCACGTCCTGCGTTCCGTCGCGCTCCTGGACGCCTTCGACATCCCCCTCGCCACCCAGACCGCCGGCATGCAGCACGAAGCGCCGGCCAGGCGCCTGATCGAGCGACCGTTCGTCCGCGAGCACCCCTTCGGGCTGTGGCCGTACCACCTGCACGGCCTGATCCGCTCCACCGTCCGCAACGCCGATGATCAGGCCGACGACCGCTGGACCCCGCGTGACTGGCAGCAGGCCGCTGAACGTGCCCTGGCCGCGCTCGGCTCGCAATGGACCGCCAGCACCGCGCCGGGCCGGCTGCTGCTTGTCGGATGCCTGCGCCAGGGCCTCGCTCTAGCCCGGGACTTCGGCCTCGAGCTGGGCTGGCTCACTGATGCCGCCTGGGCGTACGTCAGCGACTCCGTATGGGAACCCATCGCCCCACCCGCCCAGCAGAACATCGACGGCCAGCCCACAGCGGCCGACGCCCTGGTCGAGCTGCTCAGCACGCTCGCCCGCCGCCAGCACGAGCACCGCGAGCGCACCGCCGACCGACTCACCGCGGTCGTCGAGACCGTCTTGCTGCCCGCCGAGCTGCAGGAGATGGCCATCTACTACCTGGCCAAGGCCCAACGCGACCTCGGCCGGTCCGACGACTCCCGCCGCGGCATGCAACTCGTCGTCAACGGCGGCGGCCGACTCGCACCCGCCGCCCAACGCGGCCTGGCGCACCTCGCAAGGCTCGCCGGCGACTTCCCCACCGCCCTGGCCACCGCCCGCCCGCTCGGCTGGGCAGGCCGCCACCACCGCGTGCTGGGAGATATCTGGTGGCCCCATGGCGACACCACCCGCGCGGCCGCCGAATACGAAGCCGCCCGGATCGAGGCCGAACAGCACGGGGTGGCCGGCGAGCAAGCCACCTCACAAGCCCAGCGAGCCCTCGCCGTCGCGTTCACCGACCCCAGCCAGGCCGACGACGAGATCGAGCTCGCCCAGCAGCTCCTGGCCGGCCTCGATCTGCGCGCCACCACCCTGACCACCCAGATCGCCGCACTCGTCCGCGACGCCGGCAGCAGCACAAACATCGCCGACCGCGCCCATCTGCTGCGCACGGAGATCCACGTCGCCGGACTGGCCTCACAGGAACCGCCCCTGCAACTTGCTCTGTGCTTCCACTACGCCGTCTTGGAAGCATCCGATGAACTGGCCGCCGCCATCGTCCGGCTGCGCGAACTGACCAGCAGCGGCGACTACGCCTACTACGCCGACATCGCCCACTTCATGGCTGACCACCCCCTCCCCGCTGGGCCCGGCTCCCAAGCCCGGTGGCTCGACGGCGAGCACATCACCCGCACCCGCTGGCGCACCCTGGTCACCGCCCGCCAGCACCGCCTCCGCGGCATCCAGTAGCGGCAGAGGAGTACGTTGCAGCGCCCATCCTCTGACCTGCGCACATACGACTGTGGCCCGAACACGTCAGGTGTTCGGGCCACAGCCGTTCAAGCGTGAGAGTTCAGCCAGTGTTGTCGGAGTCCCGGCCGACCAGCTGGGTCAGGAAACGGCGTCGGGGTCGATGCCCTGCGCACGGGCGAGAGCGAACAGAACACGTTCGATTGTGTCCAGACGCTGGGTGACCGATCGCTCCCCCGGCGAGCCGACGGCGTCGGCGAGGGAATCGATGTTCCCGAACGCCGTGCTCTGCTGATCACGGATCGTCGCCAGCTGCTCGCTGTGCTCGGCAAGCGTCCGACCGGTGCGGAACGCCTCTGCCTCCAGGTCCCGCAGCCGCTCGTCGTGCGTCGTCGCCTCATTCGCCATGCCCACCATCCTGACAGACCCCCTGCCCCGGCAGACCACCGAGCTCGGACTCAGGCATCGATGCGCCGGCCGCTGGCCGGCAGCTGCGGCCTGCCCCCGGACCTGGCGGCCGGGGACAGGTGGTTCGACGTGCGATCAGCCTGGGTGGGCGGTGCGATGGGATCATGGCGCAGACCATCGCGAAGCGGACGATCACCTGGGGCCTGGTGACCATCCCGGTGACTGTCCACGCCGCGACCACCCCCCACCCCGTCCCGCTTCACCAGGTCCACACGAGGTGCGGAGGCGGCCGGATCCGGCTGCGACGCGTCTGCGAGCGCGAGGGCGTCGACGTCCCCTTTGACCAGGTAGCGCGCGGCTATGACGCCGGCGACGGGCGGGTGGTGGTGCTCTCCGAGGACGACCTCGCCGACCTGCCGTTGCCGAGCTCGCCGCGGGCCATCGACGTCCTCGCCTTCGTGGCAGCCGATCGGATCGACCCGCTGCTGCTCCACAAGCCGTACTACCTGGGAGCAGACCCAGCCGCCGCAAAGCCGTACAGCCTCCTGCGCGATGCCATGTACGAGAGCGGTCTGGCTGCCGTTGCCCGCGTCGCGCTGCGCAGCCGTGAGTCTCTTGCCCTGCTCAGACCTCGCAGCGACATCATCGCGATGCAGACGCTTTTGTGGCCCAGCGAACTGCGCGGCAGCGAAGAGATCGCGGTGCCGCGCACCGAGCCGCCGCGGCGCCAGGAGCTGCAGATGGCCCGCACCCTGATGGACATCGCCAGCGAGGAATTCCAGCTGGAAGATGAGCACGACGCCTACCGGGCCGCCCTCGAACAAGTCGTCGCGGCCCGCCTCGAAGGGCTCGAGCCACCGCAGGCGCCCACCCCGGCCGAAGGCGGGCCGGTAGACCTGATGGCCGCCCTGGAGCAGAGCGTTCAGGCAGCACGGGCACGCCGCCGGTCTGACCACGCAGAAGACCGGGAGACGACGAAGCCGCGGCCGGGACAGCGGAGGCAGCAGCCGGGCGAATCGCCCGGACGCTGACCGCTACCAGGTCGGCTTGATCGGCATGCCGTGCTGTGAGTTCGCCCATCAGCGCCGGTTGCGTAGCACGGTGTCCGGGCGGCACACCGGGCACGGCACCGTGACCATGTCGCGCCCGGCCAGCGCTGCGAGCGCCTCCTCGTCGTTCACCATCCCGCCCGTCGACTCCGCCTGCGCGCAGTCGGGGCGGTGAAGGTAGGCGTCGGCCCAACCGTCCTGACGTGGGGGCGGGGCCAGCCGCCACCGCTTGCGCTTCTCCGGCGGAGGAAGATCGAGACTGGCGTAGTTCTCCCCCGGCAGGCCCTGGACGACGGGAAACGGGGCGCAGAAGGTGATCGTGCGGGAACCCAGGGACGGTCCGTGCCGGCGGTCATCGACCCGGTCCGGCAGCTCGATCTGCAGGGTGTACCACCATGTGCCCGAGCGGTCCCGGCGCCGGCGGACCACCGCGGCCTTCAGGTGCTGCCCGTCCGGCAACGCGACGTCTGCCCGCGGGGCTGAGACGTCCAGTGGGAGCTCGTCCTCGTCATCCCTCATGGGCCGAGGCGGGGCCGGGCGGCCCGACGTGCTTGAGGGCCGAGCGCGCGGTGACCGCATCCGGACATGAGGCCCAGAAGTCGTGGGTGAAGATATGGGTGACGAGCTCCATTTGGCGAGCGCGCAGGGTGTTGACCTGCTGTTTTTCCTCATCGGTCCAGCCCGGGGAATCGGGGCGCTTCGACTCGAAGGAGCGCTTGTCTTCCTTGGTGTGCGACCAACCAGGCAGCGGCTCCACCGACCACGGCAGGCGCTTGTACAGGGCGCTCAGCTCCGACCGGACCGTATGGAGCTCCAGCTGCGCGTCTACCAGATCGCGGGGAAAATCGAATGTTTCAGCCATCGTGGCTGAATCCTATCTGCAATCGGATGTGAGTTCGATTTCCGCCGTGTCGGCGCGACCGTCCTCTAACGGTGACTTGGGCGGTCATGCTGTACGCCGGGAGCGCCCAGGCCCGCTCGGAGGCCACCATCACTGCCAGGAGCATGACGTACCCAGGGGCATTGATTCGCTCTTTCAACCGCGCACGAGGTTGGGCTGCAACACACTGCCGAGGAAGGGTCTGCAAAGGCCGTTTTCCCATGTCAGGCTGCAACACGGACGCGTTGCAGCCCTGTGTTGCACTCGGGTGTTGCACTCACGGCGGCGCAACCACCGCGCCGCGGCATGGCGACAGTGCAGAACCCGGGCTGACTGCCAGGCTGAATTACGTCCGGCCCGCAGGGTGATGGGGAGATCCGCCGTGTCCGTCACGTTCCGCATCAGGTGCTGCATGTGCGGCAAGAACATCCCGCTCGCCCAGGACATGTACGAGCTGGACGCGGAGTGGCAGCGCCGCTTCCCCGCGATGACGGGAACCCTCGCCTTCCACCACGCCGCCCGCGGCAACGACCAGGACCTGGCCGCCACCATCAGCCGGATCCGCGCGCTCACCGTCACCGGCGACTTCGCCTACTTCACCGACATCGCCCACTTCATGGCCGGCCTACCCTTGCCAGGCCCCACCGCTACCCGGTGGATCAGCGGCGAGCAGGCGGTTCGCGACCGCTGGCACCGCCTCGTCCACGACCGCCGGATTCATCTCGGCCGGTAGCTCCCCAAGGCTCCGCTGCGCGGGAAGAGTCACTTCTGGATGACGCGGCCGTTCTTGCCGCGACGGCGATCATGCAGCTTGTCCAGGACGTCGGCGAGGACAGACATGGTCTCGGGCTCGGCATGCGCGATCTGGTCCGTGACGGCGAGCGCCTGCAATGTGGGGGCCAGCTGGTTCAGCAACGTGAGTGCGTCGGGCAGCGAGGCGGCGTAGACGGTTTGTGTCTGCTCTGCCCCCTCCAGATCGAACAGGAACGAGGGCTCCTCGGAACGCGCCCAAACCGTCAGCGTCAGCGGGACCATGTACACCTCGCCCGCCCCGGTCCAGGCGGTGTACCCAGCGGCCTTGATCGCTTCGCTGTAGTCGCGCAACTCGCCCTCCTGCTCCGCGACTGGGTCCTGTGCAAGGCCCCACTGGCCCGCCTTGAGAACCCACGCCTGACGATGCCGGTCGGCCTCGTGTGCCGGGATGTCGCTCACCTACGCCTCCTCTGGTGGTCCGTGTCCCCCTGTTCTAGCGGCATGTCCCCCGGGCGTACTGGACAACGGCTGATCTCACATGCCCGACGGATGGCCGGATCAACGGCCCTGATACGCGCGCGGGGGGGGGGGGAAGAAAAAGGGGGGGGGGGGGGGGGTGGGGGGGGGGGGGGTTGGGGGGGGGGGGGGGGGTG
>NZ_JBVIRA010000051.1:21990-24015 GCF_055576575.1 Streptomyces sp. NPDC033270 | reverse complement strand
CCCCCCCCCCCCCCCCCCCCCCCCCCCCCCCCCCCCCCCCCCCCCCCCCCCCCCCCCCCCCCCCCCCCCCCCCCCCCCCCCCCCCCCCCCGCCGCTATCAGGAGGCGACCCGGGGCCGCCTCAATACGTGACCGTGATCCGCCGCGCCACGCCGTCGACCCGCACCGTGCCCCCGTACGGAATCACCAGCTGCGGATCGGTGTGCCCGAGATCGACGTCGAAGACCGCGACGGTGTCCGGGGCGTATGCGGCCAGCGCCCGCAGCACCGCCGCGCGCTGCTCCCGTACGTAGGACGCCTTCGCCTCCGGGGAGTTGCGCTGCGACAGCGACCACGCCTTCGCGCGGCCCATCAGCAGCGCCGGAAAACGCTCCAGCAGACCGCGCTCGCCCATGCCGCGCAGCACGAAGTACACATCCTCGGCCCGCGGCAGCTCCTCGGAGGTCTCCAGGAAGAGCACACAGCCGTCGTACGCGGCCGGATCGTGCGGGATCTCGCGGTCGGCCATCAGCATCCAGGAGAGCACCTCGATGTTGCCGCCCCAGCTGGGGCCCTCGACCACCCGCTCCGGCCCGTGCCAGTGCCAGCCGCCTCCGGGCCATACGGGGGGCTCGGTGGCGAAGGTGGCCGGATCGGCCCAGTCGCCGTTCTCATCGCCGTAGTGCTCCGCGGGCCGCAGTGCGTACGGGCCCGAGGTGAACAGCGCGGCGCGCAGCGACTCCGCGGTGAGGGGGTGCATCGACCCCGGACGGCCCAGTTCGCACATCACCGACGCGCCGTGGAAGCCGACGATTCCGGTGTTCCGGAGGTACGCCAGCAGATTGGTGTTGTCGCTGTACCCGAAGAACGGCTTGGGGTGGGCGCGGAACACCGCACGGTCCAGGTGGGGCAGCACGGTGAGCTGATCGTCGCCCCCAATGCTCGCGATGACCGCGGTGATGCCTGGATCCTCGAACGCCGCGTGCAGATCGGCGGCCCGTGCCTGCGGGGTGGCGCCCATGGTGCGTGTGGTCGGGTACTCGACCGGTATCAGCCCGAAGTCCTTCTCCAGCCGGGCGAGGCCGAGTTCGTACGGCGTCGGGAACAGCCCCGGAAGGCCCGACGACGGTGAGAGCACGGCGACGCGATCACCGGGGCGGGGCTTCGGTGGATAACGGAGCGCGGCGTCGGGCGGTCCTGGTGTGGTCGGCATTCCACGAGGTTAGGCTGCCGGTCCGCGGGCCGGCAGCCCCCTTTCCGCTACCAGCCCCGCTTACGCCACTCCGCCAGATGCGGTCGCTCCGCGCCGAGCGTGGTGTCGTCGCCGTGCCCCGGATAGACCCAGGTCTCATCGGGGAGTTCGCCGAAGAGCTTGCTCTCCACGCCGTCGATCAGGCTGGCGAAGTGCTCGGGATTGCCCCAGGTGTTGCCGACGCCGCCGGGGAACAGGCAGTCACCGGTGAACAGATGGGGGGCGCCGTGCGGGTCGTCGTAGACCAGCGCGATGCTGCCGGGGGTGTGGCCGACCAGATGGCGCGCGGTCAGCGTGACGCGTCCGACCGTGATCGTGTCGCCGTCATCGACCAGAACATCCGTGGGCACGGGGATGCCCTCGGCGTCGTAGCGGCCCGCGTAGGTGCGCGCACCCGTCGCGTCGACCACCTCGCGCAGCGCGCCCCAATGGTCACCGTGCCGATGCGTGGTGACGACGGACGCGATACCGCTGTCGCCGATCAGCGCGAGAAGCGTGTGCGGATCGGCGGCCGCGTCGATCAGCAGCTGCTCATCGGTCGCACGGCACCGCAGCACATAGGCGTTGTTGTTCATCCGGCCGACCGCGACCTTAGAGATCATCAGGTCGGACAGTTCGTGCACGTCGGCCGCTCCGCCGACCTTCACTGCTCCGCTATAGCCCATGAGTCCACTCTAGGGTCTGTCCGATGGGTCATGGCCGGGTCCGCGGCGTCTGGCACGGTACCTCTCGGCGTTGCCGGAGCGCACGTCGCCTGTGGTCCACGACCCTAGGCGATCGCCGTAACGCACTTTC
>NZ_JBVIRA010000051.1:0-21980 GCF_055576575.1 Streptomyces sp. NPDC033270 | reverse complement strand
CCATCCCTTCCCACCTCCTCTCCTCATTCTCCCCCCTGTCAACACCCCCTGCCACCCCCCGCGGCCTTTCCGACCCTGACCCATCGGACAGACCCTAGAGCGGGGGTACGACAGGCAGGGCGGAGCCGTGGCTGTCGAGCGCGGAGCCGTCACCGCGTCCGGTGAGCCAGCCGACCAGCGCCGTCGCGGAGCCGGAGACCACCACGGGCGCGGCCCCGGCGCCCGGGGCGGCCGCCGCGAGGCCGGTGCGCAGGCGGCGGCCGTCGTCCGTGCGCAGCTCCAGAGGCGGCAGATCCGGGTGGCCGGCGAATTTGATCGTGGCGAGGAAGGCGAGATAGCTGTCGACGAAGCCGGGCGAGAGCTGGTCGAGGGTGTGGCCGACGCCGAGATCCAGGTGGTGCAGCTCCAGCTCGGCGAGCCGGCGCAGCGGCAGCCGGTCGGCCCGCTCGACGACGCCGTTGCGCATCTCGACCTCGTAGCTCCGGCGCTCCCGCGGCAGCGCGTCCGCGGCGGCGTCGAACCGCTCGGCGCTCTCCTTGAGGTCCTCCAGATGCGCCGCCAGCGGGCGGTCGGCGTCCCGCTCGATGTCGGCGTCCCGGTCCTTGGCGCTCGCGTACATCGGCGTGGGGACGTCCGTACGCGCCCAGGTGAGGAGGTTGACCAGCGCGTCCGCGTTGCGGGCCAGATGGGCCAGGACATGGCCGCGGGTCCAGCCGGGGAGCAGCGACGGCTCGCCGATCGCCGTGTCGTCGAGCTTGCTCACCGAGACCAGCAGCCGTTCGGTGGCCTCGTGTACGGCGGCCACGTCGTGCGGGAAGTCAGGCGGGGTGACGGTCATGGTCCGACGCTAGCGCCACGAAGGCGAGTTCGGGAGTCGTCCGGCGCCGTTCGGGGGCGTACGCGGGCGGGGCGGGCGGCGCGCGGTGGCCCGGGGGCCGACGGGACGCCGCCCGCGGTGTCGCCCGGCGGTCAGACCGCCGTGTCGGGCGTCCCGAACCACCGGCGGAGGGCGGCGTCCAGGTCGTCCGGCGCGGCGGCCGACCCCGGGGCGTCGGCCGCCCAGGCGGTGCAGCCGTCCGGCCGCACCAGGAGGCCGGCCAGGTCGGGCCGCCCGGGGCAGGCGGCGGTCAGCAGCCGCACCCGGGAGCCGTACCCGGCGGCGCGCCGGCGCAGCCCGTCGTCGTCGGCGAGGTCGAGCAACAGTCCCTGGCCGCCGCGCAGATGGTCCGCGAGCCGGCTGCCGTCGGACAGCTCCAGGTCGGGGGCGCTGCGGCCGGTCAGCGGATGGTCGCCCGGCAGGTCGTAGCGCTGCTGGACACCGGAGATCTTCTTGGCGAAGAAGGTGGTGGCAGCGACGGTCCCGGTCAGCTCGGTGAGCACCGTGCGCAGCGCCCGGGCGTGCGACTCCGGCCGCATCAGCGCCACTTGGGCCCGGGTCCACTCCAGCACCCATGCGCCTATCGGGTGCCGCTCCTCGGTGTAGGTGTCGAGCAGCCCCTCCGGCGCCCAGCCGTGCACCGTCGCGGCCAGCTTCCAGCCCAGGTTCATCGCGTCGCCGATGCCGAGGTTCAGCCCCTGGCCGCCGAAGGGCGAGTGCACATGCGCCGCGTCACCGGCCAGCAGCACCCGCCCCGCCCGGTAGTCGGGCACCTGGCGGGCGTTGTCCGTGAAGCGGGTCGCCGAGAGCACCTTGTGGATCTCGACGTCCTCGACACCGGAGACGTTCCGCAGGGAGGCCTGCAACTCCTCGGCGGTGACGGGGGCCCGGCGGTCCGCGGGCGGTCCGTCGAACTCCACGGTGAGGATCCGGCCGGGGATCGGGCCGTGTGCGTAGGTGCCGGTCCCGGTCCAGTTCCAGCCGGCTCCCAGCTTCTCGGATCCGGACATCTCCACGATGGCCTGATGGCCGGTGATCTCGGGGTCCGTCCCCGGGAACGGGAAGCCGGCGAGCCGGCGGACCGTACTGCGTCCGCCGTCGCACCCCACCAGCCATCCGGTCCGCAGCGACCCGTGGGAGGTGTGGACGCGCACGCCGTCGTCATCGGCGTCGAAACCGGTCAGCGTCACCCCGCGGCGCAGGTCGACGCCCAGTTCGGCGGCACGGTCGGCGAGCAGCCGTTCCAGGGCCTCCTGGGGGACGAGGCCGATCTCGGAGGCGGGGCCGGTGCCCGCGAAGTCCGGGTCGGACTCGTCCAGCAGATCGCCGCGCAGCATGATGCCGGCGAAGTGCCCGGCGAACTTCGGAGGCCGTTGCACTCCGGCCGCGCCCGCGGCCTGCCGCTGCCGCAGGAACGAGCTGAACTTCTCGATGGCGGCGCGCTGCACCTCGGCCAGGTCTGGCAGCATCCCGCGCCGGTAGAAGGCCTCCGCGCTGGGGGAGTTGATCGCCCCCGCCTTGATCGTCGTGTCCACCTCGGTCAGCCGCTCCAGGACGACGACCGGGACATCGGCCAGTGCCAGTTCGCAGGCGAGCATCAGCCCCACCGGGCCGCCCCCTGCCACCACTACGTCTGCGTCACGCTTCATGGAGCGAGAGTGTAGCCACTAAAAGTTTTTTGTGACTACAAAATTTGTCTCACAGGCGGCCTAGGATTCCGGGCATGGTGGATGAGCAGCGGCGCGACGGCGCGGGGACGGCCGGTGGCGGATGGATCGCCGGCCAGGAGGCGGAAACCGGCTTCGGCGAGGAGGGCGGCCGGCTGACGCTGCGCGAGCGCAAGAAGCTGCGCACCCGGCAGCGGATCTCCGGCGAGGCGACGCTGCTGTTCATCCGGCGCGGCTTCGACAACGTCACCGTCGCCGAGGTGGCCCGTGCCGCCGAGGTGTCCACGATGACCGTCTTCAACTACTTCCCGCGGAAGGAAGATCTCTTCCTCGACCGGATTCCCGAGGGGCTGGAGCTGCTCACCCGCGCCGTCCGGGAGCGCGGCGCGGGCGAGACGCCGCTGGCCGCGCTGCGCCGGCTCACGTCCGAGCTGCTGGAGCAGCGCCACCCGCTGGGCGGGGTGGGGGAGGGGTTCGAGCACTTCTGGCGTACGGTGCTGGACTCGCCGGCGCTGCGCGCGCGGGGCCGTGAGGCGGTCGAGGAGCTGGAGGACACGCTCGCCGGGCTGCTCGCCGAGGCCGCGGGCGGTGACGCCGGGCGACCGGACCATGATTCCCGGCTGGCCGCGGCGCTGATCGTCGCGGGGATCCGGGTGGCGTACGCCGAGGCCGCCGGTCGGCAGCTGCGGGGTGACCCGGCGGGCGAGGTGGCCGTTGAGCAGGTCGAAGTGCTGCGGCGGACGTTCGATGCGCTGGAGCGGGCGCTGCCCGGGAACGGCTGAACCGTCGGGGGTGGCGGGTTTGTGCAGCGTACGGGCGTGTGGCGGGGCGGGAAGGATGTGGGGCCGCCACACGTTTGGGTGAAGAGGGCGTACGAGCCCCGTAAATCGAATGCGCGTGCTATAGGCTCGTGTGTGGCATCCCAAAGACAGTGCCGTGGCGGGCCCCATACCCTGGGGCGGGGCTCCGCTCCGCTTCGCCGCCTCTGCTCATTCACCGAGCGGCGGACGCAGAGCCACGGCTCCCGCCCCCCTCCAAGAAAGGTGCCGACCGGCGTGGCCGACCGTCTCATCGTCCGTGGCGCTCGCGAGCACAATCTCAAGAACGTCTCGCTCGACCTCCCCCGCGATTCCCTCATCGTCTTCACGGGGCTGTCCGGGTCGGGCAAGTCCTCGCTCGCCTTCGACACGATCTTCGCCGAGGGGCAGCGGCGCTACGTCGAGTCGCTCTCCTCCTACGCCCGGCAGTTCCTCGGGCAGATGGACAAGCCCGATGTGGACTTCATCGAGGGCCTGTCCCCCGCGGTGTCGATCGACCAGAAGTCGACCTCGCGCAACCCGCGCTCGACGGTCGGCACGATCACCGAGGTCTACGACTACCTCCGCCTGCTGTTCGCCCGCATCGGCAAGCCGCACTGCCCCGAGTGCGGGCGCCCCATCGCCCGGCAGTCGCCGCAGGCGATCGTCGACAAGGTCCTGGAGCTGCCCGAAGGCAGCCGCTTCCAGGTGCTCTCCCCCCTGGTGCGGGAGCGCAAGGGCGAGTTCGTCGATCTCTTCTCCGACCTCCAGACCAAGGGCTACAGCCGGGCGCGGGTCGACGGGGAGACCATCCAGCTCTCCGAGCCGCCCAAGCTGAAGAAGCAGGAGAAGCACACCATCGAGGTGGTCGTCGACCGCCTCACGGTCAAGGAGAGCGCCAAGCGGCGGCTGACCGACTCCGTCGAGACCGCCCTCGGGCTCTCCGGCGGCATGGTCATCCTCGACTTCGTGGATCTGGAGCCGGACGACCCGCAGCGCGAGCGGATGTATTCGGAGCATCTGTACTGCGCCTATGACGATCTGTCCTTCGAGGAGCTGGAGCCCCGCTCCTTCTCCTTCAACTCGCCCTTCGGCGCCTGCCCGGACTGCACCGGCATCGGTACGCGCATGGAGGTCGACCCCGAGCTGATCGTCCCCGACGAGGACCGCTCCCTCGACGAGGGCGCCATCCACCCCTGGTCGCACGGCCACACCAAGGACTACTTCGGCCGCCTCGTCGGCGCGCTGGCCGACGCCCTCGGCTTCCGTACGGACATCCCCTGGGCCGGGCTGCCGGCCCGCGCCAAGAAGGCCCTGCTGCACGGCCACAAGACCCAGATCGAGGTGCGCTACCGCAATCGGTACGGCCGCGAGCGGGCCTACACCACCCCCTTCGAGGGCGCCGTGCCGTTCGTCAAGCGGCGGCATTCCGAAGCGGAGAGCGACAGCAGCCGCGAGCGCTTCGAGGGCTATATGCGCGAGGTGCCCTGCCCGACCTGCGAGGGCACGCGGCTCAAGCCGATCGTGCTCGCCGTCACGGTCCAGGAGAAGTCGATCGCCGAGGTCGCGGCCATGTCGATCAGCGACTGCGCCGACTTCCTGCGGGACATGAAGCTCGACGCCCGCGAGAAGAAGATCGCCGAGCGGGTCCTCAAGGAGGTCAACGAGCGGCTGAAGTTCCTGGTCGACGTCGGTCTGGACTACCTCTCGCTGAACCGCGCGGCCGGCACCCTCTCCGGCGGTGAGGCCCAGCGCATCCGCCTCGCCACCCAGATCGGCTCCGGCCTGGTGGGCGTGCTCTACGTCCTGGACGAGCCGTCGATCGGTCTGCACCAGCGCGACAACCACCGGCTGATCGAAACCCTGGTGCGGCTGCGCGACATGGGCAACACCCTGATCGTCGTCGAGCACGACGAGGACACCATCAAGGTCGCCGACTGGGTCGTGGACATCGGCCCCGGTGCCGGTGAGCACGGCGGCAAGGTCGTGCACAGCGGCCCGATGAAGCAGCTGCTGGCCAACAAGGAGTCGATCACCGGGCAGTACCTGTCCGGCAAGAGAGCCATCGCGACACCGGACATCCGGCGGCCCGCCGACCCCAAGCGGCAGCTGACGGTCCACGGCGCGAAGGAGAACAACCTCCGCGACATCGACGTCTCCTTCCCGCTCGGGGTGTTCTCCGCCGTCACCGGCGTCTCCGGTTCCGGCAAGTCGACGCTGGTCAACGACATCCTCTACACCCACCTCGCGCGCGAGCTGAACGGCGCCAAGTCCGTCCCGGGGCGGCACACCCGGGTCGCCGGCGACGATCTGGTGGACAAGGTCGTGCATGTCGACCAGTCGCCGATCGGCCGCACCCCGCGGTCGAACCCGGCCACGTACACCGGTGTCTTCGACCACGTCCGCAAGCTCTTCGCGGAGACGATGGAGGCCAAGGTCCGCGGCTATCTGCCGGGGCGCTTCTCCTTCAACGTCAAGGGCGGCCGCTGCGAGAACTGCTCCGGCGACGGCACGATCAAGATCGAGATGAACTTCCTGCCGGACGTGTACGTGCCGTGCGAGGTCTGTCACGGCGCGCGCTACAACCGCGAGACGCTGGAGGTCCACTACAAGGGCAAGTCCATCGCCGAGGTGCTGGACATGCCCATCGAGGAGGCGCTGAGCTTCTTCGAGGCGGTGCCGACCATCGCCCGGCACCTCAAGACGCTCAACGAGGTCGGCCTCGGCTACGTCCGGCTCGGGCAGTCCGCGCCGACGCTCTCCGGTGGTGAGGCCCAGCGGGTCAAGCTGGCCAGCGAACTCCAGAAGCGCTCGACGGGCAGCACGGTCTACGTCCTCGACGAGCCGACCACCGGTCTGCACTTCGACGACATCAGCAAGCTGATCAAGGTGCTGTCCGGACTGGTCGAAAAGGGCAACACGGTGATCGTCATCGAGCACAACCTCGATGTGATCAAGACGGCGGACTGGGTCATCGACATGGGCCCCGAGGGCGGCAACGGCGGCGGAATGGTCGTCGCCGAGGGCACGCCGGAGGAGATCGCGTCGATGCCGGCCAGCCACACCGGCAAGTTCCTGAGGGAGATCCTCGGCGACCGCGTCAGCGACGCCGCGCCGGTGCCGGCGCAGGCGAAGAAGCCGGCCGCCAAGAAGACCGCGGCGAAGAAGACCACGGCCAGGAAGACGACGGCGCGGGCCGGCCGGGCCTCCTGACGCCGAGGGCCGTTCCGGCCGGGCCGTCACCGCTCCCGTTCCCAGGGCGCGGTGGCGGCCCGCCGCCGTCAGCGCGCCGACCGGCCGGTCCGAGGCGTTCTACGTCACCCACCCAATGGCGAACGGGCTGATCCGAGGGGCGCTATGCCGCCGGCTCCATGGCGAGCGGCCGGTCCGAGACGCTCCTCCTATGCCGCCGGCTCCACGGCGAGCGGCCGGTCCGAGGCGCTCCTCCTGTGCCTTCATGGCGAGCGGCCGGTCCGAGGCGCTCCTCCTGTGCCTTCATGGCGAGCGGCCGGTCCGAGACGCTCCTCCTACGCCGCCAACTCCGTGGCAAACGGCGGCTCCGCGCCGGCGCGTGAGCAGGTGATGGCGGCCGCGCGGGCGGCGAAGCGCAGGATGTCCCGCCAGTCGTCGGCGCCCAGTGCGGCGACGGCGGCGTACGAGAGGGCGTCATGGGCGTCCAGGCGGTGCAGCAGCGCCGCATTGACCGTGTCGCCGGCGCCGATGGTGTCGACGACGGTGACCCGCTCGCCGGGCACCGTCAGCTCACCGCCGCCCCGCGTCAGCACCGCCAGCCCGTCACCGCCACGGGTGATCACGATCGCCGCCGGCCCGGCGCCCAGCCATTCCCGGGCGGCCGCACCCACCGCATCCCAGCCCCCGCCGGTGCCCGCCCCGGCCAGCCACAGCGCGTCCTCCTCCGACAGCTTCAGCAGCGCCAGATCCGGGAGCCAGGAGCGAAAGCGGGCCCGATAGGCGTCCGGGTCGGGGATCAGACCGGGCCGGATGTTGGGGTCGAGCGCGGTGAAGACCCCACGCCGCGCCTCCCGGCGCAGCAGCGACTCATACGCGCTCGCGCCCGGTTCCAGGACCAGCGAGCAGGTGCCCAGCGACAGCGCGCGGACCGTGTCGGGCAGCGCCGGCGGCAGGGTGAAGAGCCGGTCGGCGGTGCCGTCGGCGTAGAACCCGTAGCCGGCCGATCCGTCGGGGCTGATGTCCGCCACGGCGAGGGTGGTCGGCTCACCGCCGCGCTGCACCAGCGAGGTGTCCACCCCGCCGCCGCGCAGCCCGTGCAGCAGCGCCTCGCCGAAGGCGTCGGTGGAGACCCGGGAGCAGAAGGCGGCGGGCGAGCCCAGCCGCCCCAGCGCGACGGCGGTGTTGTACGGCCCGCCGCCGCGCCGCGGCAGCAGCGTCGGCAACTGGCCTTCCGGGGAGGGGGCCTGCGAGCTGGGGACGAGGTCGATCAGCGCCTCGCCGGCGACGACGATCACGGGGTGCGGTTCCTTTCCGGGGCGGCCGGGGGTGCGGCCGGGACAGTGGCCGGGGCGGGTTCGGCGCAGCCGCACGACGTACGGTGCACAAACGCGCAGGGGAGGCGAAGGGTGCGCGGCGGACGGTCCGGTTCCTCCAGGCGCTCCAGCAGCAGCCGGACCGCCGCGGCCCCGATGTCCTTGCCGGGCTGGGCGATCGCGGTCAGCCGGGGGGTGAACAGGTCCGCCCAGGAGAAGTCGTCGAAGCAGGCCAGCGCGATGTCCCGGGGCACCTCCAGGCCCAGTTCGCCGAGCGCCCGGAGCGTGCCGATCGTCATCGCGTTGTTGGCGGTGATGATCGCGGTGGGCGGCTGGGGCGCGGCGAGCAGCCGGCGGGTGGCGTCCTGGGCGCCGTCCGCCTCGGAGTTGCCGCCGGCGAGGAGTTCGGGCGCGAAGGACAGGCCGCGGGCGCGCAGCCCCTCGCGGTAGCCCTGTACCCGCTCGGTCGTCGTGCTCAGGCCGGGCAGCCCGGCGACCAGGCCGATCCGGGTGTGCCCCAGGTCGGCCAGGTGCTCGACCAGTTGGCGCACCGGGCCGGTGCTCTCGGCGCAGACCTGGTCGTGCTCGTCACCGACCAGCCGGTCCAGGAAGACGGTGGGGACGCCGCGCCGGGCCAGATAGCCGACGGTTTCCGCCGGCTCCGCGGACGGCGCGACGATCATGCCGTCCACCCGCCGCTCGTGCAGCAGCTGGACGACCTTGCGCTCGTGCCGCGGTTCGTCGTGCGGATCGGCGAGCAGCAGGCTGTAGCCGGCCTCCAGCGCGCCCGCCTCGACGCCCTGGAGGATCTCGGTGAAGTACGGGTTGCTGATCGCGGAGACCGCCAGGCCGATCGAGCGGGTGCGGGAGGTCACCAGCGAGCGGGCCAGGGTGTTGTGGGTGTAGCCGAGTTCCTCGATGGCGCCGAGCACCGCGGCCCGGGTGTCCGGGCGCACCGGCCGGGTCTCGTTGAGCACATGCGAGACCGTGGCGACGGAGACCCCTGCCCGCCGCGCCACATCCACCATCGTCGTCATCCGGCTCCTCCCTCCCCGCGTGCGGGGCGCCACGGCGGCGCCCACGGCCGCTCCTGGCACACGGCCCGTCCCGCGAGTCCACCACATTACGAGCATCCGACAGCAAACGTAAACGCTTACGCAAGCGTTTACGTATATGGGCGCTGCGTACGCCGCGATCGGCGTCACCCGCGCCGGCGGCTTCACTTCGCGGAGCTGGTCGCCGTACCGGCCCGCTGCTGCCACCCCTGCCCGAGGGCGGACCGCCGCGGAGGCGAGCAGACCGCCCCGGTATCGTCGAAGGCCGGAGCCGCCCACTGATCAGGAGCTATGACATGACCGCGTCCCCCGACCGCCGGACCGTGCTGCGCGGGGCCGCGCTCGTGGGTGCCGCGTGCTTCGGTGCCGCCGCCTGCGCTTCGGGGGAGCAGAAGTCCGGCACCCGCCCGGCCTCGGACGCGCCGGTCGAGCTGGGCCCGGCCTCGGAGGTGCCGGTCGGCGGCGCCAAGATCTACGGCGAGCAGCGGCTGCTGGTCTCGCAGCCCGCCAAGGGCGAGTTCAAGTGCTTCAGCACCGTGTGCACGCACATGGGCGCGATCCTGAACAAGATCGAGAAGGAGCAGGGCGTCTGCCCGCTGCACGGCAGCCGCTTCCAGGTGGCCACCGGCGAGGTCGCCCAGGGCCCGGCGACCCGCCCGCTGGAAGAGGTCCCGGTCCGGGTCAAGGCCGGCAAGCTGATCGCGGGCTGAGGCGACCGAAAGCCGCCTGCTCCCTATCCCCAATCCCACCCGATACCGAGTATCCCGGGCCGGACCCCCTGCTCCACGAGGTGCACGGCGCGGTGCCGGCCGCTGAGCGTCAGCTCCTGCTGGGCGCTGCGCGGGGCGGCCGCCGAGGCCTGGGCGAAGCGGCGGCAGCGCACCGGCAGCGCCGCCTCGTCGAAGTGCACCTGAAGGACGTACTGACCGCCGGCGAAGCTGAAGCCGCGCAGGTACTCGGTGCTCGGCCCGCCGCTGCCGTCCTCGAAGGCGTAGCCGAAGACATGGGTGTCACCGGCCCGCAGCCGGGTGTCGAAGAGCAGCTCGGCGACCACCACCCCGGCCGTGTCGTCCCCCCGCACCCGGCCCAGCCGGCAGTTCTCCCCGGGGCGCACCCGCACCCGGGCCGGCTCGCAGCCCGACTCGCCCCGATGGATGGCGATATAGCGGTCCACGCCGTCCCGGTGGGCGCGCACCACCTGCAGCGACTCCCGCTCGATCAGCTGGCGTTCGGGCCCGATGCGGACCCGCTCGTGATGCCCCACGGTGTGCAGCCCGCCGTCCGCGGGGGTCTCCAGCTCGGTGAAGAGCCGCTGCAGTGCGTCGGCGGGCACCACCAGCGAGCGGTACGAGCGGGCGGCCGGCCGCTCGGCCTCCGGGCGGTGTCCGCCCTCCGGGACCAGTAGCCGGTGCAGCGAGTACGCCGGCAGGTCGAGGACCTCCTCCAGGGCGCGCACCGCCCGCAGCGATTCGGGGCGCTGCGGCCGCCGGGCGCCCTGCTGCCAGTAGCTCAGGCTGGTCACCCCGATGGTGATGCCGCGCTGGGCGAGCTTGTGCTGGACGCGGGTGAGGGCGAGTCCCCGGGCGGTGAGCGCGGAGCGCAGTGCGAGATGGAAGGGGCCGGTCCGCAACAGCTGCGCCAGCTCCGCCGACTGGGGGGTGTCCTGTGCCATTGCCTCAAATCCTCCGGCGCGCAGGTGAACGTTCACAACCGGATCGCGCGCCGCGTGCCCTTCCTGCCTGTTCACTGCAGTACGCCGGGCATCGGCCGTTCACATCCGGGCCCGTCCGTCCACACCCCCATGTCACCTCGCATTGAAGCGTGTTGACCTGCCTGCGACAACACCCGATGCTCCTCGCAAGCATCCGGATGCGCTCCTCTCCCCCTCACCCCCCAGTCGGGAGGAACGCCATGACCCGTGCACCCCACGCACGCAGTCCACACCGCAGATGGCTGTCGGCCGCGGTGCTCACGGCCGCCGTACTGACCGCTCTCCCCGAGGCCACCGCCACCGCGGCCACGCCCCTCGCGCCCCCGGCGCACACCGTCACCGCACCGCACCGCACCACTTCCACCGCCTCCACCACTTCCCCGCACGCCACCGCACCGCGCGCCGCCAACCGCCTCAACATCTCCATGCAGGCCCAGGAGAAGTCCAACTGGTGCTGGGCGGCGTCCGGCAACACCATCGCGACCTGGTACGGCAGGAACTACAGCCAGAACGCGTTCTGCAACGCCGCGTTCAACCGCCAGCAGGGCACCACGTGCCCCAACAACCAGGCGACCCTCGGCAATGTGCAGACCGCACTGGACTGGATGGGTATCAACTCCGGCTCCTATGTGTCGGGGTGGCTCCGCTACGGCACCGTCCAGGGCGAGATCAACGCCAACCGGCCCATAGAGACCCGCATCCAGTGGTCCTCCGGCGGCGGCCATATGCACGTCCTCTACGGCTACGACACCGACCGCAACTGGGTCTACTGGGGCGACCCCTGGGGCTCCAACGACCGCTACAACTGGGGCGACTTCGACTACTACGTGGACGGCAGCTCCTTCTCCTGGACCCACTCCCTCTACCGGATAGGAGCCTGAGGCCATGACGCAGCGCACCGCCGTCCGCGCCGTCGCCACCGGCGCCCTCGCCACCGCCCTCATCGGCCTCGCCCCGCACACCGCGCTCGCCGCCCCCGTACCCGGGCCCCAGGCGCCGGCCCGGGCGAGCGTCGCCGCCGCCCGCCAAGCGGCCACCTCGGCCGCGACCCTGGACACCCTCGCCCGCTTCTTCGCCGCCGACGGCAAGCGCGGGGGCGCCCGCGCGGCCGCCCCCGGCACCCCACAGGCCGCCCCGCACATCGAGGGCGCCACCGTGCCCGTCTACGTCCTGTCACCGGACTTCGTCCGAGGCAGGGGAAAGGTCCCCGTCGCCCGCCTGGAGTTCCTCGCCAGCAAGGCCGTCGCCGCCGACGGCCGCACCGCCTCGGTGTGGACCGTGCGCCAGGGCGGCGCCTGGAAGGTCGTCAACATCGCCAGCGGTGACGACGAGGCCCGCTACACGGCGGCCGGGGCCGCCAGGGACAGCGCCGGCACGGTCTTCCACGAGCCGCAGATCGACGCCTGGTACCTGCAGCGCGGCGACCGTATCGAGCCGCTGGACGCGGACGCCCGTAAGGCCGTCGGCGCGGCCGGCACCACCGTGGTGGCGTACCAGGAGCGAGTGGCCAAGGCGTACGGGGACAAGCTTCCGGGCTCCGCGTACGACAAGCGGGGCGAGGCCGGCGGCTACGGCGAGGCCGGCCCCGAGGCCAAGGCGCCCGCGGCCGGAGCGCCCCTCGCGAAGAAGCCCGCGGACAAGGGGCTCGCGGCCGCTGCCCGGCAGCCCGCCGAGGCGGGCGCGCTCACGGGCGACGCCCTGCCGGTGACCGCCGCGACGACGGTGGCGGCCCTCGCCGCCGCGCTCGCCCTGGGCCTGTCCGCCTCGGCGGCGCTGCGCAGGCGGCGCGGCGACTGACCCGGCCGGCTCGCTTGCCCGGCCCGCTCGCCCGCCCGGCCGGTCGTCGGCCGGGCGCGGCGAGTGACACGTCGGTTCCGGTGCGGCCGCCGGCGTGGCTCGTGCCCCGCCCCCTCCCCCCTCCCCCATAGCGGAGGGGGCGGGGGAGGGTTCGGGGGTGGGGGAGGCGGCGACCACGGCCGGACGCCGCCCACCGCCACGGTCGCCCACCGCCACGGCCGGGCGCCGTCCCCGCCACGGCCGGATGCCGCCCCCACCACGGCCGGACTCCACCCCCTGCCAAGGCCCTTGACGCCGCCCACCACTCCACTTCCCCCGGCCTCGCCGCACCCCACGCCCTGCCCGACGCCTCCCGCCCTGCCCCGCCCCGGCAGCCGCCCACCCCCTGCGCAGCTCCCGCATCCCGCATCCGCATCCCGCGGCCCCCGCAGCGCCGTCCCGCCGCTGCCCGGAAGTGAACGGGAGCGATCCGGAAACCGTGATTGTCGGTGGCGGTCAGTAGGGTGGTGTGCATGGCAGACCCCAGCAGCTACCGACCCAAGCCGGGACAGATCCCCGACTCGCCGGGGGTCTATAAGTTCCGCGACGAGCACGGCCGGGTCATCTACGTGGGCAAGGCCAAGAGCCTGCGCCAGCGCCTGGCCAACTACTTCCAGGACCTGGCCGGCCTCCATCCGCGTACGCGCACGATGGTGACCACCGCCGCCTCCGTGGAGTGGACCGTCGTCTCCACCGAGGTCGAGGCGCTCCAGCTCGAATACAGCTGGATCAAGGAGTTCGACCCCCGCTTCAACGTCAAGTACCGCGACGACAAGAGCTATCCGTACCTCGCGGTGACGCTCAACGAGGAGTTCCCGCGCGCCCAGGTCATGCGCGGCGCCAAGAAGAAGGGCGTGCGCTACTTCGGCCCATACGCCCATGCCTGGGCCATCCGCGAGACCGTCGACCTGATGCTCCGCGTCTTCCCGGTGCGCACGTGCTCCGCCGGTGTCTTCAAGCGCTCCGCGCAGATCGGCCGCCCCTGCCTGCTCGGCTACATCGGCAAGTGCTCGGCCCCCTGCGTCGGCCGGGTCTCCGCCGAGGAGCACCGCGAACTGGCCGAGGAGTTCTGCGACTTCATGGCGGGCCGTACGGGCGCGTACATCCGCCGGCTGGAGAAGCAGATGCAGGACGCCGCCGAGGAGATGGAGTACGAGCGCGCCGCCCGGCTGCGGGACGACATAGGCGCGCTCAAGCGGGCCATGGAGAAGAGCGCCGTGGTTCTCGCCGACGCCACCGACGCCGATCTGATCGCCGTCGCCGAGGACGAGCTGGAAGCCGCCGTCCAGATCTTCCACGTCCGCGGCGGCCGGGTGCGCGGACAGCGCGGCTGGGTCACCGACAAGGTCGAGGCCGTCACCACCGGTGACCTCGTCGAGCACGCCCTCCAGCAGCTGTACGGCGAGGAGCGGGGCGACGCCGTCCCCAAGGAGGTCCTGGTACCGGCGCTCCCCGAGCCCGTCGAGCCGGTCGCGCAGTGGCTCTCCCAGCGCCGCGGCTCCCAGGTCTCGCTGCGCATCCCGCAGCGCGGCGACAAGAAGGACCTGATGGCGACGGTCGGCCGCAACGCCCAGCAGGCGCTGGGCCTGCACAAGACCAAGCGCGCCTCCGACCTGACCACCCGCTCCCGGGCCCTGGAGGAGATCGCCGAGGCGCTCGGCCTGGATTCGGTGCCGCTGCGCATCGAGTGCTTCGACATCTCCCACCTCCAGGGCGACGACGTCGTCGCCTCGATGGTGGTGTTCGAGGACGGTCTCGCCCGGAAGAGCGAATACCGCCGCTTCCAGATCAAGGGATTCCAGGGCCAGGACGATGTCCGGTCCATGCACGAGGTCGTCGGCCGCCGCTTCAGGCGCTACCTCCAGGAGAAGCAGAAGTCGGGGGAGTGGACGGAGGAGCCGGACGGCGACGCCCCGGTGGAGGGCGACGGCCCAGTGGAGCCGGACCGCGCCGCCGGTGGCCCCGTCGACGACGACGGCCGGCCCAAGCGGTTCGCCTACCCTCCCCAGCTGGTGGTCGTCGACGGCGGCGCCCCGCAGGTCGCGGCCGCCCGCCGGGCCCTGGACGAGCTCGGTGTCGACGATGTCGCCGTCTGCGGCCTGGCCAAGCGCCTGGAGGAGGTCTGGCTGCCCGAGGACGACGATCCGGTCGTGCTGCCGCGCAGCAGCGAGGGCCTCTACCTCCTCCAGCGCGTCCGCGACGAGGCGCACCGCTTCGCCATCACCTACCAGCGCAGCAAGCGCACCAAGCGGCTGAAGTCCTCGCCGCTCGACACCGTCGCGGGCCTGGGCGACACCCGCCGCCAGGCACTCCTCAAGCACTTCGGTTCGCTGAAGAAGCTGCGGGCCGCGACGATCGACGAGATCTGCGAGGTCCCCGGCGTCGGGCGCAAGACCGCGGAGACGGTCGCCGCGGCGCTGGCCGGGGCGGCACCGTCCGCGCCCGCGGTGAACACCGCCACAGGAGAGATCATTGAGGATGACGGGGCCCCACCGGCCGCGTTGTCGGCAGAACGGGGGCAGGAACGATGAGCACACCGCACGAAGAGCAAACCGAGAGAGACGGTGCACAGGTGAGTACGGGCACGGTCGGCGAGTCCGACCAGGGAGAGAGCGCCGCGATCCCCGAGTTGGTGATCATCTCCGGGATGTCCGGCGCCGGCCGCAGCACGGCAGCGAAGTGCCTGGAGGACCTGGGCTGGTTCGTCGTCGACAACATCCCGCCCGAGCTGATCGCGCCGATGGTGGAGCTGGGCGCCCGCTCGCAGGGCAACGTCGCCCGGATCGCGGTCGTCGTCGACGTCCGCGGCCGCCGCTTCTTCGCCAACCTCAAGGAGTCGCTGGCCACCCTCGACGCGCAGAACGTCAAGCGCCGCATCGTCTTCCTGGAGTCCTCCGACGAGGCCCTGGTGCGCCGCTTCGAGTCGGTGCGCCGACCGCACCCGCTCCAGGGCGACGGCCGGATCGTCGACGGCATCGCCGCCGAGCGCGATCTGCTGCGCGAGCTGCGCGGCGACGCCGACCTGGTCATCGACACCTCCAGCCTCAACGTCCATGAGCTGCGCGCCAAGATGGACGCCCAGTTCGCCGGCGAAGAGGTCCCCGAGCTGCGCGCCACGGTGATGTCCTTCGGCTTCAAGTACGGCCTGCCGGTCGACGCCGACATGGTCATCGACTGCCGTTTCATCCCCAACCCGCACTGGGTCCCCGAGCTGCGCCCCTTCACCGGCCTGAACGACGAGGTCTCCGACTACGTCTTCGGCCAGCCCGGCTCCAAGGAGTTCCTGGACGGCTACGCCGAGCTGCTGCGGATCGTCGCCGAGGGCTACCGCCGGGAGGGCAAGCGCTATGTGACCATCGCCGTGGGCTGTACGGGCGGCAAGCACCGCAGCGTCGCGATGTCCGAGAAGCTGGCCCGCCGCCTGGTCTCCGAAGGGGTGGAAACCGTCGTCGTCCACCGGGACATGGGGCGCGAGTGACCGGGCGCACGCCGCGGCTTCGCAGGGTCCGCAGATTCGTCCCCAGCGTCCGTACGACGAAGGGCGCCACCCCCAAGGTGGTGGCGCTCGGCGGCGGCATGGGCCTGTCCGCCTCGCTGGCCGCGCTGCGCCGCATCACGGGTGATCTGACGGCCGTGGTCACGGTCGCCGACGACGGCGGCTCCAGCGGCCGGCTCCGCGACGAGCTGGGCGTGCTGCCGCCCGGCGATCTGCGCAAGGCGCTGGCCGCCCTGTGCGGGGACGACGACTGGGGCCAGACCTGGGCCCGGGTCATCCAGCACCGCTTCCAGAGCGAGGGCGAGCTGCACGACCACGCCGTCGGCAATCTGCTGATCGTCGCCCTGTGGGAGCAGCTCGGCGACCATGTCCAGGCGCTCGACCTGGTCGGCAGGCTGCTGGGCGCCCATGGCCGGGTACTGCCCATGTCGGCGGTGCCCCTGGAGCTCCAGGCCCAGGTCAGGGGCCACGACCCGGACCGCCCGGACGAGGTCTCCACGGTCCGGGGCCAGGCCACGGTGGCGCTCACCCGCGGTGAGGTGCAGTCCGTCCACGTGGTCCCCGAGGACCCGCCGGCCGTCCCCGAGGCGGTCGCCGCGGTGCGCGACGCCGACTGGGTGGTGCTCGGCCCCGGCTCGTGGTTCTCCTCGGTGATCCCCCATCTGCTGGTGCCGGAGCTGCGCGAGGCGCTTGAGGAGACCAAGGCCCGGAAGGTCCTCTCGCTCAACCTCGCGCCGCAACCCGGCGAAACCGATGGCTTCTCCCCGCAGCGTCATTTGGAGGTTTTGGCCCGACACGCCCCTAAACTCGCCTTCGACGTGGTGCTGGCCGACAAGGCCGCCGTGCCCGACATCGAAGGCCTGACGGTTGCCGCGAAGCAGCTGGTCGGCAGCGAGGTCGAGCTGGCGGCGGTCGCCGCACAAGGAGACGACGCCCGGTCGAACGCCGGGGGAGCCCCCGACCGGCACGACCCGGAGCTGCTGGCAGCCGCGTACGACCGTATTTTTCGGATGCATGGAAGGATCGGCCCATGGCGATGACGGCAGCGGTGAAGGATGAAATCTCCCGGCTCCCCGTCACCCGGACCTGCTGCCGGAAGTCGGAGGTCTCGTCGATCCTGCGGTTTGCGGGCGGTCTGCACCTGGTCAGCGGGCGCATCGTGATCGAGGCGGAGCTGGACACGGGCATCGCCGCCCGGCGGCTGCGCAAGGACATCCTGGAGATCTTCGGGCACAGCTCCGACCTGGTGGTGATGGCCCCCGGTGGCCTGCGGCGCGGCAGCCGCTATGTCGTACGGGTGGTGGCCGGCGGCGATCAGCTGGCCCGCCAGACCGGCCTGGTCGACGGCCGCGGCCGGCCCATCCGCGGGCTGCCACCGCAGGTGGTCTCCGGCGCGACCTGCGACGCCGAGGCGGCCTGGCGCGGCGCCTTCCTCGCCCACGGCTCGCTCACCGAGCCCGGCCGTTCCTCCTCCCTGGAGGTCACCTGCCCCGGCCCGGAGGCCGCGCTGGCACTGGTCGGCGCCGCCCGCCGGCTGGGCATCGGCGCCAAGGCCCGTGAGGTGCGGGGGGTGGACCGCGTCGTCGTCCGTGACGGTGATGCGATCGGCGCCCTGCTGACGCGGCTCGGCGCCCATGAGTCGGTGCTGGCCTGGGAGGAGCGGCGGATGCGCCGCGAGGTCCGCGCCACCGCCAACCGCCTCGCCAACTTCGACGACGCCAACCTCCGCCGTTCGGCGCGCGCCGCGGTCGCCGCGGGCGCCCGGGTCCAGCGGGCCCTGGAGATCCTCGGCGAGGAGGTCCCCGAGCACCTGGCGGCCGCCGGCCGGCTGCGCATGGAGCACAAGCAGGCCTCGCTGGAGGAGTTGGGCGCCCTCGCCGACCCGCCGTTGACGAAGGACGCCGTCGCCGGCCGGATCCGGCGCCTGCTGGCGATGGCCGACAAGCGCGCCCAGGACCTCGGCATCCCCGGCACCGAGTCCAACCTCACCGAGGAACTCGCCGAGGGCATGGTCGGCTGAACCGAGGCCGCATCCTTCGTGATACGCGCCCCCGGCGCCCGTACAGGGTGCCGGGGGCGCAGCCGTATGCGGACGGTGTTCGCGGGCGCGGACGGAACGGACGTCAGAGGGGCTGAAGGTCGCTCACTTGAGCACCTTTGGGCGCCGATGTCAATGTCACGTACGTCTCGTTCAGGGGGTAGGGTCGGAGGCGGTCGGGGACATCCCATACAGCTCGCCGGTAACTGCGCCGGCGTACCAACGAGGAGATCGGTTCGTGACGATCCGCGTAGGCATCAACGGATTCGGCCGCATTGGTCGTAACTACTTCCGCGCGCTCCTGGAGCAGGGGGCGGACATCGAGATCGTCGGTGTCAACGACCTGACCGACAACGCCACCCTGGTCCACCTGCTGAAGTACGACAGCATTCTGGGTCGCCTCAAGCAGGACGTCAGTCACACCGACGACAGCATCACGGTCGGCAACCAGACCTTCAAGACGATGGCCGAGCGCGACCCGGCGAACCTCCCCTGGGGCGAGCTCGGCGCCGACATCGTCATCGAGTCGACCGGCATCTTCACCAAGCGCGAGGACGCCGCCAAGCACCTCGCGGCCGGTGCCAAGAAGGTCCTGATCTCCGCGCCCGCCAAGGGCGAGGACATCACGATCGTGATGGGCGTCAACCAGGACAAGTACGACGCGGCCAACCACCACGTCATCTCCAACGCCTCCTGCACCACCAACTGTGTGGCGCCGATGGCGAAGGTCCTCGACGAGAACTTCGGCATCGTCAAGGGCATGATGACCACGGTCCACGCCTACACCAACGACCAGCGCATCCTGGACTTCCCGCACAGCGACCTGCGCCGCGCCCGCGCCGCCGCGGAGAACATCATCCCGACCTCGACCGGTGCCGCCAAGGCCACCGCCCTGGTCCTCCCGCAGCTCAAGGGCAAGCTGGACGGCATCGCGATGCGCGTGCCCGTCCCCACCGGCTCGGTCACCGACCTCGTTCTGGAGCTCGACCGCGAGGTGACCAAGGACGAGATCAACACCGCCTTCCAGAAGGCCGCCGAGGGCCAGCTCAAGGGCGTCCTGGAGTACACCGAGGACCCGATCGTCTCCTCGGACATCGTCAACTGGCCGGCCTCCTGCACCTTCGACTCCCAGCTGACGATGGCTCAGGGCAAGCAGGTCAAGGTCGTCGGCTGGTACGACAACGAGTGGGGCTACTCCAACCGCCTGGTGGACCTGACCACCTTCGTCGGCGGCCAGCTCTGATCTCTGGTTCACAGCCGAGGCACCGAGATGCGAGGACGGGGCTCGTACGACGCGAGGAAGCGTCGTACGAGCCCCGTTCCGCGACCGACCGACCCATGTGATGGAGTCACTCCTCATGAAGACGATCGACGACCTCCAGGTAGCCGGTAAGCGGGTCTTTGTCCGCGCCGACCTGAACGTGCCGCTGGACGGCACCACCATCACCGACGACGGCCGGATCCGCGCCGTCGCCCCGACGATCGCCAAGCTCGCCGAGCGCGGCGCCAAGGTGATCGTCGCCTCCCACCTGGGCCGTCCCAAGGGCGCCCCGGACCCGGCCTTCTCGCTGGCCCCCGCGGCCGGGCGACTGGGTGAAATCCTCGGTCAGGACGTGGCGTTCGCGACCGACACGGTCGGCGACTCCGCCCGGTCCGTGGTGGCGGGCCTGGCCGACGGCCAGGTGGCCGTGCTGGAGAACCTCCGCTTCAACGCGGGCGAGACCAGCAAGGACGACGCCGAGCGGGGCGCCTTCGCCGACCAGCTCGCCGCCCTCGCGGACCTGTACGTGGGCGACGGATTCGGCGCCGTGCACCGCAAGCACGCCTCCGTCTACGACCTGCCCCGGCGCCTTCCGCACGCCGCCGGCGACCTGATCGCCACCGAGGTCGGCGTCCTGAAGAAGCTCACCGACGACGTCAAGCGCCCCTACGTCGTCGCGCTCGGCGGTGCCAAGGTCTCCGACAAGCTCGCGGTCATCGACCAGCTGCTGGAGAAGGCCGACCGCATCCTGGTCGGCGGCGGCATGGCGTACACCTTCCTCAAGGCCAAGGGCCACGAGGTCGGTATCTCGCTGCTCCAGGAGGACCAGGTCCCGGCCTGCCTGGAGTACCTGGCCCGGGCGGAGAAGCGCGGCGTGGAGTTCGTGCTCCCCGTCGACGTGCTGGTTTCGGCCGAGTTCCCCGACCTGAAGACCAAGGCCCCGGCGAACCCCGAGACCGTCGCGTCGGACGCCATCCCGGCCGACAAGGAAGGCCTGGACATCGGCCCGAAGACCCGCGAGCTCTACGCCGCGAAGCTCGCCGACGCGGGCACGGTCTTCTGGAACGGCCCGATGGGCGTCTTCGAGCACCCCGACTACGCCGGCGGCACCAAGGCCGTCGCGCAGGGGCTGCTGGACTCGCCGGCCTTCACCGTCGTCGGCGGCGGTGACAGTGCCGCCGCGGTCCGACTGCTGGGCTTCGACGAGAATGCTTTCGGCCACATCTCGACCGGTGGCGGCGCCAGCCTCGAATACCTCGAAGGCAAGACGCTCCCCGGCCTCGCCGCTCTGGAGGACTGAACAACCGTGAGTGACCGCACCCCGCTGATGGCGGGCAACTGGAAGATGAACCTCAACCACCTCGAGGCCATCGCGCACGTCCAGAAGCTCGCCTTCGCCCTCGCCGACAAGGACTTCGACGCCGTGGAGGTCGCGGTACTGCCGCCCTTCACGGACCTGCGCTCGGTGCAGACGCTGGTCGACGGCGACAAGCTCAAGATCAAGTACGGCGCCCAGGACCTCTCGGCGCACGACTCCGGTGCCTACACCGGTGAGATCTCCGGCCCGATGCTCGCCAAGCTCAAGTGCACGTTCGTGGCCGTCGGCCACAGCGAGCGCCGCCAGTACCACGGCGAGAACGAAGAGATCTGCAACGCCAAGGTCAAGGCCGCCTTCCGCAACGGCCTCACGCCGATCCTGTGCGTCGGCGAGGGCCTGGACGTCCGCAAGGCCGGCAACCAGGTCGCGCACACCCTCGCCCAGGTCGACGGCGGTCTGAAGGACATCCCGGCCGAGCAGGCCGAGACCATCGTGATCGCCTACGAGCCGGTGTGGGCCATCGGCACCGGCGAGGTCGCCACCCCCGAGGACGCGCAGGAGGTCTGCGGTGCGATCCGCGGCCGCCTCGCCGAGCTCTACAGCCAGGAGCTGGCCGACAAGGTCCGCATCCAGTACGGCGGCTCGGTCAAGTCCGGCAACGTCGCCGCGATCATGGCGCAGCCGGACGTGGACGGCGCGCTGATCGGCGGCGCGGCCCTCGACGCGGACGAATTCGTCAAGATCGTCCGCTTCCGCGACCAGTAGCAGCTATGACGAGGGCGAGCCCTCGTCGTACCCTGTCGGGGCCGGGACCGGTGCAGCCGCGCCGTCCCGGCCCCGCACCATTTGTTCCATGGGTCTTGATCCAGACGTCTTGATCCGTACGTCCGTCCGTCAGTCCTAGAGAGTTGGTCCAGCCGTGGTCATCGGGTTCTCGATCGCCCTCATCGTCTTCAGCCTGCTGATGATGATGCTGGTGCTCATGCACAAGGGGAAGGGCGGCGGCCTGTCCGACATGTTCGGTGGCGGCATGCAGTCCTCCGTCGGCGGCTCCTCGGTCGCCGAGCGCAACCTGGACCGCATCACCATCGTGGTCGGTCTGCTGTGGTTCGCCTGCATTGTCGTCCTCGGTGTCCTGATGAAGCTCGGGAGCTGACATACCGTCGGAGGCGCGGCCTATCATGAGGGCGGCGTCCTAGGACGGGTAACTCCAGTCACTGGACGCGCGTTGGGCCTTACGTAGACTGGGGCGTTCCGCAGCGCAGCTGCTGTGAAGGCGTGGCAGCACCATTACGCAGGGAGTTACGACCGTGGCAAGTGGCAACGCGATCCGCGCCGAGCTGATGTGCGACGCCGTCCCCCTGGTCGACGAGCTGGTGGTGCTGGACTCCGGATCCACCGACCGCACCGCCGAGGTCG
>NZ_JBVIRA010000050.1:0-24992 GCF_055576575.1 Streptomyces sp. NPDC033270 | reverse complement strand
CTTGCTCTGATTCTTGCCCGAGGCGATCACCAGCTTGCGGGCGATCTCGGTGACATGGACGCCGTTGGCCCGCAGGCTGCGGGCGTAGGCGGCCACTGGCCCCGATCGCCGGTGGCCTGCGCGGCGCCTTGCGCATGGCTGACGCCGACTCACTCCAGGTGACGGGCGCCGTACCGAAGGCGGTCACGATGCCACACGTACAGCGCCCGCAGGGCCGCGCCGCGCAGGGATTCCCACTCGAAGGCGAAGTCGACGACGGCCGCGGAGTGAGCGCTGCCATCGACGCCGACCACCATGTACGGCGGCTGCTGGATGCTGTGCTCCGGCTCTGGGACGACCACCACGGGGCAGGGGGCGTGGGCGATGAGAGGCAGGGCGACGGCGGCAGAGGTGAACAGTGAACAGCTCCCGAACAGCGCTCACCCGGATGGCGCGTCGAGACTGCCCGCTGCGGCTGGACGTCGAGGCACCGGTGCAGCTCCGAGGTTCTCCGGTACGCCTTCCCAAGCTCGCGGGCGGTGACGGGATACTCGTCCCTCTTCTCCAAGGCGCAGCCGGCGCTCCGGCCGACCGTCAGGGCCTTGTAGGCCGTATCAAGATCGACGACAGCCGGCAGCGCGAGCGGCGCTTCGGCTTTGGGCGCTCACCCTCATCGTCGCCCACGGCTCGACGGAAGAGCCACGCCCTGGGAAGTCTCCACCGCCCCACCCGGATATGGCTGCTCACGCCGCGAAGCCTTTCGGGTGCCGCCCCCGGGTCACGGCGGCCTCCTACACCCTGTTTAATGGAAACGATTCTCATATTCGAACTGGATGATTCATCTATGCATGTCAACGACACCCCGCTACCGATGCCCCACAGCCTCGATCAAGCCACCCCACCTCGACCCCAGGCAGGAACGTGGTCGCGGTGAGGACCTTGACTGCGCCGGCAACCGCTGAACGCCCACGGGGCACTCCCCTGTGGTCGAAACGACTTCCCTGGGAGCCGACCTCTCTGGCGATGGGCGTGGGCCTGATCGCCGCCGCCGGGCGCCGCGGCGGGGTGCGCGTACTTGATCTCGACGGAGGCGAGGGGCACGGCCACCTCGCGATGACCGGCGGCATCACGGATCTCACCTTTTCACCCGATGGACGCCACCTGGCACTCGTCGGCCCGCGCGGATACGGCCTGTGGCGCGCAGCGGACGGCAGACTCATCACGCGAACCACTCCTGCGGCCTGCATCCGCGCACGCTGGACGGGGTCCGGTGTGGTGGCAATCGCGGAAGGGCGCAATGTCACCACCTACGACACCGACGGTGTGGAGCAGTGGTCCGCCGTGCCCCTACCTGCGCCGGCGACCGACGTGGCCTGCGTGCAGGGCGGACGCCTCTTGGCTGCATCCCTGGCGGACCATGTCCGCTGTTTCATGCCCCTGCGTCGCGAGCCGGTCGCCATTCATCGCTACGGCGGAGCGCCGGAGGACCTGACGCTGTCCGTCGACGGCCGCTGGGCCGTCTGCTCGACGCACGGGCACAAGACCTTGCTGTGGGAGACACACCGCCCAGCGGTGCCGCCGGTCCAGTGCGAGGACGCCGCAGGCCAACGCGCGCCGGTCTTCAGTGAGAGCGGACGCCAACTGGCCGTACCGGCCGAGCGTCACCTGTCACTGTGGTCCATCGGCCCCAGGAAACCGACGCGCCTTACCGTCCTTCCCGTTTGCGCATCGGCGCTGGCTTGGCGCCCCGGCGAAGGAAACGTGCTGGCGACAGCCGGGTCCGATCGCGCCGTTCGATTGTGGCGCGCCGGAGCACCAGGCCAAAGGAACGGCTACACCTCCCTTGCCACTTGGCATGTGACCACCCCGGCCACCTCCCTTGCTTGGGCAGGTCGGCACATGCTCGCCGTAGCGGAACGCGGCGGCCGCGTGACGCTCCTGCACATCAACTCCGATGCCAGCGCAGGACCTTCGAAGTAACCAAAGTGAGCGAAGTGAGCGAAGTGAGCGAAGGTGCCGCTCTGCGCGTCGACGATCGCGGTTCTTGCGGCGCAGTGGGCCGTCAGCGTCCGGGGCTATGCGACGCACACCACTTTGGAAATGGAATCCATTTCCATGTAGTGTTTGCCACCGTCGCCCACCCACTCAGGAGGTCCGTCATGGCCGTACCCAAGCGGAAGATGTCCCGCAGCAACACCCGTCACCGCCGCGCCCAGTGGAAGGCCACGACCCCCCAGCTCGTGCCCGTCACCGTCGACGGCTCGTCGTACCTGGTACCGCAGCGCCTGGCCAAGGCGTACGAGCGCGGCCTGCTGCGTCCGGAGAGCTGAGCCGTCGAATGGCGCATAACCGACTTCCCGTCACCGTCCTGTCCGGATTCCTCGGAGCCGGAAAGACCACCCTGCTCAACCACGTCCTGGGCAACCGGGAGGGCCTGCGCGTCGCGGTCATCGTCAATGACATGAGCGAGATCAACATCGACGCGACCCTGGTACGGGGCGGCGAGGCCGCCCTCTCGCGCACCGAGGAACGCCTGGTCGAGATGACCAACGGCTGCATCTGCTGCACGCTGCGCGATGATCTGCTCGAAGAGGTCGACCGGCTGGCCCGTGAGGGCAGGTTCGACTACCTCCTCATCGAGTCCAGCGGCATCTCGGAGCCGATGCCGGTCGCCGCCACCTTCGCTTTCCCCCGCGACGACGGAGCGACCCTCGGCGACCTCGCCCGGCTCGACACCATGGTCACCGTCGTCGACGCCGCCAACTTCCTGCCCGAGCTGAACGGCGGCGACGGGCTGGCAGAGCGCGGCCTCGACCAGTACGAGGAGGACGAACGCACCGTCAGTGACCTGCTGATGGACCAGATCGAGTTCGCCGACGTCGTCGTCCTCAACAAGACCGATCTCGTCGACGAGGACGACGCCGTCCGACTCCGCGCCACGCTCGCCCGGCTCAACCCGGCCGCCCGCATCGTGCCGACCCGGCACGGGCGGGTGAAGTCCGCCGACATCCTCGGCACCGGCCTGTTCGACCTGGAGCGTGCACAGCTCGCCCCGGGCTGGGTGCGTGAAATCAACGGCGACCATGTACCGGAGACCGAGGAGTACGGCATCTCCAGCACGGTCTTCCGTGCCGCCGCCCCGTTCCACCCCGGTCGGCTGTGGTCCCTCGTCACCGAGGGACTCGACAGCGGCGCCTACGGCCGGATCCTGCGCTCCAAGGGCTTCTTCTGGCTGGCCAGCCGCCCGCACGTCACCGGGCTGTGGTCACAGGCCGGGGCCGTCGCCCGCTTCGAGCCGTCCGGCGCCCGCACTGCAGCTGACCCCCAGGGCCAGGAGCTCGTCTTCATCGGCACCGAGTTGCACGCCGAGGCGCTTCAGGCTGCCCTGACCGATTGCCTCCTGGCCGACGGGGAGCAACTCACCGACGATCCGTTCCCCGAGTGGGACACCTACGGGATCGAGGACGCCTGCGAGCACGAGCACCCGGATCTCGTACCGCAGGCCTGAAAGCTCCGGGTTGGGCAGTGGTCGCAGCCACGGCACTGCCCAACCCGGCACCCAGGCCCCGCTCCGCAGCCAGGCCCCGCTGCCCACACGGGCCCCATTCCGCAGCCGGGCCGCGGAGGCGCGACAGGCCGCAAGGGCGTTGTCAGCCTGCCTGATCTCGTGACGCGAGACCGTCGCGGCGGACACTACGACTCCCAGCGCTTCCGCAGTCTGCTGAGCCTGATCCACACCATGCTGCGCACGCCGCGTTCTTCGGCAGCTTGGGGCAGCTTTCCCACCGCCACCCCGCACAGCGCTGGAGGGCCGGCCCGGTTGAGCAGTACCCACTCGCCGCCCCCTCTACGGACCAGACTCCTTGCCCTGCCAGTGCGCTGCCGCACCGAGGTCCATCCCAGGGGAACCTGACGGGTCAGGACGGAAGGTCACCGAGCAAGGGATCGGAGAAGTCGGCCCAGCCGTCCGAGCCGAGCGACAGTTCCCTGTCATCCAGCAAGGCCGCGTCGAGCGCGGAGCGCAGCCGGTCGGGATCGAGATCAGTGCCGGTGAAGATGATGTCGTTCCGGCGCTCGCCGTAGTAGTCGTGCCAGAACCACGAGGCCAGTGTGCGTCGTTGAGGAGATGCGGCACGCCAGGCGTGCTCGGCTTCGGGTTCCAGCCAGCGATCCGCTTCGCACAGCTCCAAGTGCGCTCCAGCCGACCGCCAGGTCACCACCGCCTCGGGCCGGCTGGACAGCCACAGGTGGCCTCGGCTGCGCAACACGCCGGTCATGACGGTGGTCAGTGCGTCCGCGAGCCGCTCGGGGTGCAGCGGTCGCCGGGCCCGCCACCGCACTGACGTCACCCCCTGGTCGGCACCCGGGCGCGTTCGGGCCACGGTCACCGGTTCCAGCCGAGCCCGCCACTCGTCCAGTGCGTTCGGTGCGGGTCGCAGGAGCGATGCCGGCAGCTCCACCTCCGAGTCCGGCTGTCGCGCACGATGGACGAGCGTGGCAGAGGGGTTGAGATGGCGTGCCAGCGCCGCCACGCCACCCGCTCGACCGTCTGCGGGATGCCGGGGCGTCGGCACGATCAGACCGTCTGCAGCTTCCACCTGGCGGGCGGCGATCTCGGCGGGCGTCAGGGGGCCGGCGTGGTCCGCGCCGTCCCACAGGTGGACCGCACGGTGGACGCATCCCATCTCGCCAAGCAAGGCGACCGGGTCGATTCCGGCCAGCACTGGGGCCGGGGCGTAGTGGTCCCCCAGAGCACTGGCACCGATCCTCGGTCGCCACAACTCCACCAGGAACGGCAGGATGTCCAGCTGACCGGAGAGGGCGAGGACTACGTGGGGGGACTTCGCCGTGCGCCGGATGGTCAGCAGGTCCTGCCTGAGAATCACTACCGGGTTGCCGGTTGTCGCTTGCGACATGGACTGCGGCACGCCGGGACCGGTGACGAAGCGCTGTACAACCGGGTAGCCGGCCTCTCGGCCATGGATGGATGCGGCCAACACCACGGCACGGGGGACCACGCGCACGAGCTGGTCCACCACGGTTCCCCGGGCGGCCGGGGTGTTCCCGACCACTGTGCTCAACAGCCCCTTCGGCACTGCGCTTCCCTTCAGTTGAGATGGGCGATGTGACGGGGCACGGGGGCTGCGCGCAGTCTGTGCGGAAGAGTGCCGTCGTCCGGCATGCCCGGCCTTAGGGCCTGTCCGATGGGTCAGGGCCTAGCCATGCGCCGACGAGTTCCGCGTCGGCTTCGGTTGCGAGGGGGCCCAGCCGGATGACGGGGCCGCTGGACGCGCGGTCCTCCGCGCATGGCTGCACGGCGGCGTGCACTCCCGCGGCACGGCTGCAGCGGAGGAGGCCGCCCAGACACCCGGTGGCGACAAATACGGCGTGCGGGCAGCTGCGGACGACCTCGCGCAGCCGGTCCATCACCTGCTCACCCGTGTCGCTGCGACAGTCGGTGCAGGTGACAAGCGTGAACGGGCGACTCGGTTTGCCTGGTGTTACGAGACCCATCGGTGCACCCCTCCCGCTTAATGAACATGGTTTCCATTTTTATATCACGCCACGGGCAGACCCACCTCCAGAACCCCCGGCATCCCGGACGCCGAGAAGAGCGGGCAAAAAACGACGCTGCGGCCCGGACGATCGCCCGGGCCGCAGGAGGGTCAACGGCAAGACATCACCAGGAGGACTTGGTCACCCCGGGCAGGAACCCCGCGTGCGCCTGTTCACGCACACGCACTCGGGACATGCCGAACTTTCGCAGATGTCCGCGGGGCCGGCCGTCCACGCTGTCCCGGTTCCGCACTCGGGTGGCGCTGGCATCGCGCGGCTGGCGTCGCAATTCGGCCTGGGCGGCGGCACGTTCGGCCTCGGTGGACGACGGCCGCTGGATGATCCCCTTGAGCTCGGCGCGCCGGGTGGCGTACCGCTCGACGATCGCCTTGCGCTTCTCGTTCTTCGCGATCTTGCTCTGCTTCGCCATCAGACCTTCACCCCTCGTGCGCGGATGCGCACCACCGCCGCCTCGACGCCGATGACGTCGACCGTCTTGATCGCCTTGGTGCTCAGCGTGAGCCGGATGTGACGGCCCTCGCTCGCCAACCAGTAGCGCTTGCGCTGGATGTTCGGATCGAACCGGCGCGATGTACGGCGGTGCGAATGGGAGATGGCCTTGCCGAAGCCCGGCTTGGCGCCGGTCAGCTGGCAGTGAGCGGACATGGTGGTCTACCTCTCGTCGGAACCCTTATCGGCAATGGAAACCATTGCCATATAGTACCTGCCATGGCTCGCAACGAACTACGCCCGGTCATCAAGCTCCGCTCCACCGCGGGGACGGGCTACACCTACGTCACTCGCAAGAACCGCCGGAACGACCCCGATCGCCTGGTCCTGCGCAAGTACGACCCCGTCGTCGGGCGCCACGTCGACTTCCGCGAGGAGCGCTGACTCGCCGGTCGGCCCCGCCCGCCCCTCCGCTCAGCTCACAGACAGGAGCACCGTCATGAAACCCGGAATCCACCCCTCCTACGGGCCCGTCGTCTTCCGCGACCGGGCTGCCGACTTCGCCTTCCTCACCCGGTCCACGGCGACCAGTGACAAGACGATCGAGTGGGAGGACGGCAACACGTACCCCGTCATCGACGTGGAGATCTCGTCGAAGAGCCACCCCTTCTACACAGGCACCGCCCGGGTCATGGACACGGCCGGCCGCGTCGAGCGCTTCGAGCGGCGGTACGGCCGGCGCGGGACGGCGTGATGGCGGAGAACGACCTGCCCGTCGTCATCGTCGGCGGACTGCACTCCGAGGCCCGGGAGGAGGTCGTGCGGCAACTGCTGCATTCCGTGCCCGGCAGTGTCGCGCTGCACCACGACCTGTCCACGGCGGCGGACGGCACCGTACGGCGCACGGTGCGGGACGCCTCGGGCGAGCTGTCGTCCGGCGAGACCCCGCTCGTCAACGACTGCGCCTGCTGCGCCCTGCGCGAGGACCTGGTCCCCGAGCTCCAGCGGCTGGCCGGCAGCGGTCTGCACCGGCTGGCGGTGGTCGAACTCTGGGACTCCGTCGAGCCCAAGGCGATGGCCGAGGTCATCGCCTCGTACGGCGGCGCGGAGCTGACGCTCTCCAACGTCCTGACCGCAGTCGATCCGGCACTCGTGCTGCCCTACCTCGCCAACGGCGACGACCTGGCGGAGGCGGGTCTCGCGGCCGCCGCAACCGATCAGCGGACCATCGGGGACACCTGGGCACGCCAGCTCGAATACGCCCCCGTGCTCGCACTCGTCGACAGCCCGGAGGCGGACGACGAGGACCGGGCGCTCCTCGCCCAGCTGCACCCGACAGCCCGCCGGGTGCCTGCCGCCTCCGGAGATCTGGCGGAGGTCGCGTTCGCCGGATTCGACGTCGACACGGCTGCCGCTGCCCAGCACCCGGCCTGCGCACTGCTGCCGCAGGAAGCCGAGGAGGCCGGCGTGTCCACCCTCGTGTGGCATCGCCGCCGCCCCTTTCATCCGGAACGGCTCTACCAAGCACTGGAAGACCTGGCATGTGCGGCAGCCCGCAGCCGGGGCCGCTTCTGGCTCGCCGACCGCCCTGACACCCTGCTGTCCTGGGACGCCGCGGGCGGCGCCCTGTGCGTGGAAAACGCCGGCCCCTGGCTCGCCTCGCTGCCGGACGCCGCCTGGGACATGGTTCCGGCGATGCGCCGAGCGGCCGCCGCCCTCGACTGGCATTCCGAGCACGGCGATTGCTGTCAGCACCTGGTCTTCACCGCACCCGGCCTCGACCGCGACGGCTTGGAGCGGCTGCTCGACTCCTGCCTGCTGACCGAGGCCGAGTTCGCGGGCGGGCGCGATGCCTGGAAGCGCCTTCCGGCCTCCTTCGACGCACTCCTCGACCCCGTCTCCTGACCCCTGACCCCTGACCCCTGCCCCCTGCCCCCTGCCCCCTGCCCGACCACAGCTCCTCCCCCGGCCAACCGACCGAGACAAGGATTCCCATGGCCCGCCGCCCCGATCCCCGCAAGCCCGCCAAGCCCCGCCCCAACCCGCTGGACGCGGCGGGCATCACCTACATCGACTACAAGGACACCGACCTGCTGCGGAAGTTCATCTCCGACCGCGGCAAGATCCGCAGCCGCCGGGTCACCCGGGTCACCGCCCAGCAGCAGCGCCAGCTTGCCCGCGCGATCAAGAACGCCCGGGAGATGGCACTCCTTCCCTACGCCTCCAAGTAGTTCAGTTTGGAGCCCGTCGCCCGCCTGGAGCAGGCGGGCGACGCGCACGCTGACGGGTTCGCCCCAGAGCCCCAGGCGTTCCTGCGATGATCGGGCGGTGAGCAGCCCCGAGCACCAGACCCATCCGCACGCGCACAGCCATGGGCCCGCTGCGCCCGTCTCCCGGCATCTGCGCAAGGTCATCGCGGCGGTACTGATCCCCTTCGCCGCCGCGGTGGTGGTCGGCCTGGTCGTGCTGTGGCCGGGCGGCGCGCCTTCGCACAAGCCCTCCGGTGTCGGCTTCGACCAGCCCACGGAACGCGCCACCGTGGTCAAGGTGGAGCAGGTGAACTGCGCCGACGTCCATGCCGAGCAGCCGCCTCAGCCGACGTCGCCGCCGGGTCAGCCGCCGGCCGGGGGAGCGGCGAAGGGCAAAGACTGCCAGCAGGCGACGATCAAGGTCACGACCGGGAAGGACACCGGGCGGACCTTCCAGACCGTGGTGACACCCGACGCCACACGGCACTACACCACCGGGCAGGGTGTGGTGGTCGCGTACTCCCCCAAAGCCCCGAGGGATCTCCAGTATTCGGTCACCGATGTCGACCGGACCTTTCCCATGTGGGTGCTGGCCGCCATCTTCGCGTTCGCGGTCGTGGTCGTCGGCCGGCTGCGCGGGGTGCTCGCCCTGGTGGCGCTCGCGGCGAGCTTCGGGGTGCTGACGCTGTTCATCCTCCCGGCCATCCTGCAGGGCTCCAATCCCCTGGTGGTGGCGGTGGTCGGCGGCAGCGCGATCATGCTGATCGCGCTGTACCTGTGCCACGGTCTGACGGCCCGGACATCGGTGGCAGTACTCGGCACGCTCGCATCACTGCTGCTGATCGGCCTGCTCGGGTCGGTGTTCATCGGCTGGGCGCTGTTGACCGGCAATACGGACGACACGACGGCGCTGGTGCACGGCCTGTATCCGGACATCGAGATCCGCGGCCTGCTGTTGGCGAGCATCATCATCGGGTCGCTGGGTGTGCTCGACGATGTGACGGTGACCCAGACCGCCGCGGTGTGGGAGCTGAAGGAGGCCGATCCGTCGGCGAGTTGGCGCAAGCTGTACGGTGCGGCCATGCGGATCGGACGGGATCACATCGCATCCGTCGTGAACACGCTCGTACTGGCCTACGCGGGCGCGGCGTTGCCTTTGCTTTTGCTGTTCTCGATCGCACAGAGCAGTGTCGGCACGGTCGCCACGAGCGAGGTGGTCGCGACGGAGATCGTGCGCACGCTGGTGGGCAGCATCGGGCTGGTGGCCTCGGTCCCGTTGACGACACTGCTCGCGGCGCTGGTCGTCTCGGCAGACCGCAGGCGGCAGGGCACGCCGGGGGCCGACGCCTGGGCCGGTAGGCGATCGGGCGGCGAAGACGTCACGGGAGGACGGTCCGGGCGGCGCGGGTCTCGCGGCAGGCGTCGTAAGCGCTGAGTAGCCGAAGGCGTCGCGGGCGCAGACCGTGCACGGCCGGGTCGAGCCGGACCAGCGGGGTGTTGCCGATGGCCTCGGTGATGCTGCCGTACCTCGATGCTGCCGTACCTCGTGCGTCATGCCCCCATGACAGTTGACCGGCCAGTGCTGCTCGTCCAGGCCCCAAGCGCCAGGGGCCCGCCTCCCGGTGAACGGCGACCTTGCGGGCGAGGGCTGCCTCCAGCCGCGACGCCAGCGGTGGTTCGAGGATCGGTTCCAGGTACAAGGGCGCACCGTGCATCCAGGCGCTCCTCCGCGGTGAGGTGACACCGCTGCCGCTGTCCGGCCCTGACTTCTTCCCACTCACACGCCGACTCCCGGACATTGAATCGGCGCAGGAAGCCAGCGGCCGCATCAGAGGGCGAGAACCATCAGGATGTCGTCGCGGTCGTCCCCGGGCGGCACCCGCAAGGCCCCCGGCCAGCGGCCGACCTCCCGCCACCCCAGCCGACGGTAGAAGCCCTCCAGCCCCATGCCCGCCCGGGCCGCGAGGCGGAGCTGCTCCAGGCCCATCTCGTCCCGCGCCAGTTCGCCAACGCGGCGCATCAACGCGCTCCCGATGCCTTGGCCGCGGAAACGCGGATGCGTCTGGAGGTGGTTGATCTCGCCCCAGTGCGCGATCAGGGGATGCATGTCACGGCGTACGAGCAGCCAGCCCGCGAGGTCGTCCCCGACGGTGGCGAGCAGCAGCCGGCTGCGGCGCGGGTCGAGCCCGGCGATGAGTCGGTCGGCAGCCGGCGCGACCTGCCCGGCGCCGACAGGGGGGAGGGGGAATCCGAGCGGCACGACCGCACCGCCGGCGTTGGTCACGGCCGCCCAGCACTCGATCAGCTCGCGCCTGCGTTCGGGGGGCATTTCCGGTGGCCGGGTGATCTGCCGGAACTCGGGCGCATCGTGGTCGGCCATGGTGGCAGTCATGGTGCACAGGCTGCCAGACCTCCGCGGTCCAGATACCGGGCGAGCACAGGGATCGCCGGGACGACCGCCGCCGGCAGGACCCACCGCAGCACGACGCGGTGTTCGGGTACACCCCCGAGCCGGGCCGCCCGCACCGCGTCCGAGCCGGCCGCCTCCGTCACCCCCCGACCGGACCAGCCGCACGTTCTGGGCCAGGCAGACCGACAGCAGCGTGAGGACGGGCAGCACCAGGATCTCCGGCATCGACAGATTCGCGTCCTTCAGCCCGCCGGAGGACATCAGCCGCCGCACCGGTCAGGGTCGTACGCGACGCGCGGCAGAGAACCGTCGTACCAGGACTGGTGACGGCCCATCGCATCATCGGCGACCTCACCCTTGCCCAGGGCTTTCTTGTCACGGTTTTCTTGTCACGCACCTTGACGCCTTCGCATCGAGCCCGGCCAGGAAGGCGCTCTGTGTCGTGGGCTGCGAGGCGAAGGTCCGCAGGCTGGAGAGCACGTCGGCGGCGGTCAGGGCCTTGCCGTCGCTGAAGGTGATGCCGTCGCGGACACGCACCGTCCACACCGTGGCGTCACCGTTGGGCTCGACGGATTCGGCGACCCGCCACACCGGCTTGCTGCCGTCGATCTCGCCGATCGTGTCCCACAGGATCCGCGCCCTTCACACCCGCTTCCGGCGCCCTGCGGTTGGCATCCGGCGACGACCGTGACGAGATCCTGATGGCCCTCCCCCTCTGACCGGCCCGGCCCCGCCGTGGCTCGTTCGCACGCCGGCAACTCGACACGGGGGTATTACGGCCCCCGGAGGGAAAGGAACGTAGGACCGACGGTCGAACTGTGCATTCCCAACCCCTCCGAGGAGGATCCGTCAGGGATGAACGGCGCCCCTCTCCACCTGCGACCGCGCCTTGAAGAACCGCTGGCGTCACTGCTGCGGTCGCCCGACTTCCTCCGCACGCTCGTCGACGCGCTCGGCTCCCCGCTCAACGTCGTGCTGCCCGACCGGATGGCGGAGAACGTCGAGCGCTTCCGCTCCGTCTACCGCCGCCACCACCTCGCGGGCCAGGTGTACTTCGCGCACAAGGCGAACCGTTCCAGCGCCCTGGTGCGCCGTCTCGCCGCGACGGACGCGGGCATCGACGTGGCATCGCTGAGCGAGCTTCAGCACGCTCTCGGCAGCGGCTTCGCCCCGCACCGGATCCTGGCCACCGGGCCCAAGGACCCGGAGTTCCAATGGCTAGCCGCCCTGTCCGGAGTCACCGTCAGCGTCGACGGGCCCGGCGAGCTGGAGGACCTCGCCGCGCTCGTACGCAAGCACAGCCTGCCCCGCGTCCCGGTCCTCCTGCGGCTGTCGGGATTCGAGGCGTCCGGCGTCAAGGTGCGTTCCCGGCAGAGCCGCTTCGGGTCCTCCGTCAGGTCGCTGGACCACCTCCTGGACGCGGTGGAACGCCACCGGGACACCATCGAGCCGACCGGCGTCGCCTATCACCTCGACACCACCAGCCTCGATGAGAAGGCCCTTGCGCTGGAGGGCTGTCTGCATGCCATGGACGCGCTACGGAGCCGGGGCTGCCACCCGCGCGCCATCGACGTCGGGGGCGGCTTCGGCGTCGACTACCTGGCCGACGGCACGGAATGGGACCGCTACACCACCGAACTCACCAAGGCTGTCCTGGGCAGACGCCCGCCCCTGACCTGGGGCGGGCACGGCTACGGCCTCCGCGCCGAGAACGGCACCCTCCGAGGCGCCCTGGGCCTCTACCCGGCCCACCGCCCGGTCTCCGGCGCCGCCTACCTCGACGCGCTGCTCTCGCGTCCCGCACCGGCACTGGGCGGCCGCCCGCTGGGCACCCTGCTTCTGGAGAACCTCTACGACCTGTACACCGAGCCCGGCCGGGCCCTGGCGGACCAGTGCGGCCTGTCCCTCGCAAGGGTGCTGGAGGTCCGCCGCACGGATGCCGGAGCCCGTCTGGTGCGCCTGGCCATGACGGCGAGCGACATCAGCCTCGAGGAGCACGGCGTCCTCATGGACCCCGTCCTCCTCCCCCGCGACCCTCGGGCCGCAGGCGGAGCCGACGAAGGGCCGGTCGGCGTGTACCTCACCGGCAGTCTGTGCCTGGAGGCCGACCTGATCACCCGCAGGACCGTGTATCTGCCCCGGTTGCCGCAGCCGGGCGACCTCCTCGCCTTCGCCAACACCGGCGGGTACTGCATGGACTTCAGCGCCACCCGCGCGCAGCAGCTGCCGGTCGCCCGCAAGGTCGCCGTCCAGCGGCACGCCGAGTCCTGGAGCTGGCGTCTCGACGAGCAGTACTGGCCGTTCACACCGTCAGGGGGACTCAAGGCATGAGGTACGACAGCATCACCGACGCCATCGGCGACACCCCGCTGGTGCGCATCGACCCGGCGGTGCACGGCCTCGCCCACATCGATCTCTACGCGAAGCTGGAGATGCTCAACCCCTTCGGCTCGGTAAAGGACCGAGCAGCCTGGAACATGGCGCGACCGGGCCTGCCCAGCGCGAGGGAGCGAGGCGAGACGATCGTCGAGCTTTCCAGCGGGAACACCGCCAAGGCGCTGGCCGTCATCGCGGGCATGCACGGGTTGTCGTTCAAGAGCGTCACCAACCGGATGCGCGTGCCGGAGATCAAGGAACTGCTCCTGCTGCTGGGCGCGGAGATCGAGGAGCTGCCCGGTCGGACGGAATGTCTCGACCCGACCGACACCGACGACCCGCTGACCCTCTTCCACCAGGAGCTGTCCCGGCCCGGCAGCCCCAACCTCCACACCGACCAGTACTTCAACGCGCTCAACACCGAGGCCCACGCGACGGGCACCGGCCCGGAGATCGTGGCCGATCTGGACGGCCGGTCCCCGGACTACTTCCTCGCCTGCGTGGGCACCGCCGGATCCTCTACCGGGGTGGCCAGGGTGCTCAGGGCACACGACCCGCAGGTGCGGGTCATCGGACTGGTCGGGCAGAAGTCCGACTTCATCCCCGGCATCCGCACCATCGACGAGGTGCAGGAAGTCGGCCTGTTCGACCCCGCCACGTACGACGCGATCGAGGCGGTGAGCGCCGACGACGCCATCGACGGCATGCTGACACTGCTCCGCCGCTGCGGTCTGCTCGCCGGGCCCACCAGCGGCGCGGCGTACCACGGGGCGGTACGCCATCTACGCCCGATCGACGCCGAGTTGACCGCCCGCAGGACGGCCGTCTTCATCGCCTGCGACCGGGTCGAGAGCTATCTCAGCTATGTGCGCGAGCGCCGGCCGGAGCTGCTGGGCGGCTCGCCGGTGAAGAACTCCGTCGCCACGCTCACCGACGCCGAGACGAGCTCCGTCACTGTCATCGACATCGCCGACGCGCGGAAGTGGATCGCGGAGGACCGCCCGCTGGTGGTCGATCTGCGCGGCCCCTTCGCCTTCGCCGCCCTCCACATCGAAGGGTCGATCAACATCGTCGACGAGCTGTTCGACGAGCTCATACGCGGCGGCCTGCCCTTCAGCAAGCGGCAGCCCGTGCTGCTGGCGTGTCCGGTCGGCGAGAAGTCCGTGCGGTACGCCGCCCTGCTCACCCGGATGGGTCACCCCGACGTACGCAGTCTGGCCGGCGGCATCATCGCCTGGCGCGACGCGGGCGCACCGCTGGTGCGTGACTGACATGGGCCTCCTTCCGGACGGCCCGAGGGACCCGAACGACCTGGACGACCTCAAGGCATGGCAGCGGCCCCTGCGCGCCCAGTTCCCGATCATCACGGCCCACCCGGAGCTGGCATATCTGGACAGTGCGGCCACCGCGCAGAAACCGCGAGCCGTCCTCGACGCCGTGCACTCCTACCTCACCACGTCCAACGCCAACGCGGGCCGGGGCACATACCCGTGGGCCAACGCCACGACGGCGCTGGTGGAGCGGACCCGCGAGCGGGTGAAGGAGTTCCTGGGCGACCCGGACCCGGACCGCTCGGCGGTCCACTTCACCAGCGGCGCCACCGAAGGACTGCGGGCCATCGCCCGCGACTGGCTCGCCGGCTTCCTCACCGACGGGGACGAGATCGTCGTCCCGTTCGCCGACCACCAGGCCAACCTGTCGCCGTGGCTGGAGGCGCGCGACCTGCTGGCCCGCCGCGGGGCCCGGATCGAGGTCCGTCAACTGCCGTATCAGGCAGGCTCCCACGACTACGACCCGGCGGCGCTCGCCGCGCTGGTCGGCCCGCGCACCCGCTTCGTCGCGGCCACCCATGTGCACCACGTCTACGGCGGTGACATGAACGTGCATCGCGTGCGTGAAGTGGTCGGCCCCGAGGTGCCGATCTGTCTGGACGCCGCCCAGAGCGTCGGCCATCTGCCGTTCTCCGTCGCCGACCTCGACGTGGACTTCGTGGTCTTCTCCGGTCACAAGGCCCTGGCACTGCCGGGCTCGGGCGCGATCTGGGCCCGCGGGACGCGCGGTCCGGCCTTCCGGCCCGGCGGCTGGAGCGGCACCCCGAACACGGTCGGCATAGCGAGTCTGGCCGCGGCCCTCGAGTGGCTGGACGCGGCGGGCACGGACCGGATCGAACGGTGGACCGTCGCCCTGGCGGCACGGCTGACGGACGGGCTGAGCCGGCTGGACGCGTACGACGTGCTGGGCTGCCGGCTGAGCCTGGCGGCCGGTTCGACGGTGCAGCGCCGCCGAAGCATCGTCACCTTCCGGCACCGCGAGATCGGCTCGAACGACCTCGGCTTCATCCTCTTCAGCCACGGGTTCATGGTGCGGTCCGACGAACACTGCCAGGGCAGCGCTGGCGAGAAGGACTCCTCCGTTCGGGTCAGCCTGCACGTCCACAACACACCTGACGAGATCGACGCGTTGCTCACCACACTCTCCAATCTGCAATGATTTCCATTAACGGTTAACGGTTGACCGTTGGTGGATGGGCAGAAGCGGAAGAACGATCGGTCATGAGTCTGAGCACGACGGCAGCCGCACGGTGGGTGGAACGCTGGGAGTGCCAGCAGCAGCGGTACGCGGTCGACCGCGAGGAGCGGTTCACGGTGATCACGGACGTGGTCGAGCACGTGGCGGCCGGACGTACCGCGCCCCTCGTCCTCGATCTCGGATGCGGCCCCGGCTCACTGGCGGCGCGGCTGGCCGGCCGGATCCCGGCCGCCGAAGTGCTGGCCGTCGACGCCGACCCGCTCCTGCTGGAGCTGGGCCGTGCCCACTACGGCTCCGCCGTCCGCTATGTCGAGGCCATGATCGGGGAACCCGACTGGCTCGGCTTCCTCCCTCCGCGGCGCCCGCTGGATGCGGCCGTCTCGACCACGGCGCTGCACTACCTGGGCGAGGGCACTCTGCGGCGGGTGTACCGGGAACTGGCCGCGCGACTGCGGCCCGGCGGTGTCCTGATCAACGGCGACCACCTCTGCCCGGACGAGGCGAAGGTCTCCGAGATCGCCCTCGACATCGGACGCCGCCGGGCCGAGCGGCAGCTCGCGTTCACCCATGACGACTGGGAGTCCTGGTGGTCGGGCGTGGCGGCCGACCCGGACCTGGCCGCCGTCCTCGCCGCGCGACACAGCCGCCGGCACCCGCCCTGCGAGGGCAACGACCTGACGCCGTCCGGCCATATGGCGCTGCTCCGCGAAGCCGGGTTCGAAAGCGTCGGCACGGTCTGGCAGTTCGGCCACAGCCACGTCCTGGTCGCCGTCCGCTGACCATGCCATTCGGCTCACCTGCCATTCCGGCAACCGAATCGCTGCGGCGGCCCCCTGCATCGCGCCCGCAGCAGGCCCCGAGCAATGCAATCTGAAAGTCGTTATCGCATTCACGACACGAGCCTTTTCGTGGCCTTTCGCGGAACTCTTTGATCCATGGGAAATTTGCCAAGAAAGGAAGAGCGAATTCCCCTTCCCGTTGTTTGATGCACCGTCGGCTTGAGCTGAATTCCTGCCGTATCCAAGGAGTGAAGACCATGACAACCACGGAGAAGCACCAGCCCCATCCCGACCATGACCACACGCATGGAGAACGCTGCGGCCACGTGGCGATTCCGCACGACGACCACATGGACTACGTACACGACGGACATCTCCACCGCGTCCATCAGGACCACGTGGACGAGTGCGAGCCGAGCGGGCACAAGGAACACCCCGGCCATGACCACGCGCACGGAGAACGCTGCGGCCACGTGGCGATTCCGCACGACGACCACATGGACTACGTACACGACGGCCACCGGCATGCAGCCCACAACGGTCACTGGGACGACCACTAGGTTTCACGACTGACCGTGTGGAAGGCGCCCCCACTGTGATGCTGCTGAGGCCCAGAGCAGGCACCGGCCTCGAAAACCGCCGGTATGAGGTGCCCGGGACCCGCACGTCCCAGGCGCCCAGGACTCGTACCGCGCCGGTGGTGGGGGCGTCACGGCACGAACTCGGGGTCATTGGTCGTCCCTGCGTTCTCAGCGTGCGCGCCGAGCGCCGCACGCAGACCCCCGAGGGCGCCGAGGTGCTCGCGGCGGAGCGGCCGTGCGGAACCTTCGGCCGCCAGCTTTTCCTCGGCGAGAGCCTGGACACCGAACGGATCGACGCCTCGTACGACGCGGGCGTGCTGACCGTCCGCATCCCGGTCTCTGAGGAAGCCAGGCCGCGGAGGATCCAGATCACCGGCGGCAGCGAGCCGAAGGAGATCTCCGGCTGACCGGTGGACCAGCGCATCACAGCGGATCAACAGCCGACCGAAAACGCTGAGGAGGTGCAGCGCAGCCATGCGGTGGAGCGAGTTCGTGGACGAAGTGCGCGAGCGCGGGCAGTACGCCACCGCCAAGGAGGCTGAGCGGATCACTCGTATCGTGCTGTCGGCGCTCGGCGGACATGTGACCGGGCCCGAGCGGGCGGAGCTGGCGCGCCGGCTGCCGCCCGAGGCGGCGGGGGTGGTGAGCGGCCAACTGCCCGCCGTGCGGCCGCAGACCGCGGCCGAGTTCGTCGAGGGTGTCGCCCGCAGGATCGACGGCGCTACGGCGACAACCGCCCGGTGGGACGTCGGTTCCGTATTGAGCGTCGTGGCGGACCTGGCCGGTGACCGGCTGCTCGACCGCGTGCTGCGCCGGCTCCCGCCGGGGTACGCGCCGCTGTTCGGTCGCGCCCAGCTGACGGGCGCAGCCCCGGCTCCGGCTCCGTCACCGGCCTCAGCGGTGCAGGCGGACAGGGAGGGCGCGGCCCAACTCGTCTAGACACACTGACTTTCGCGCATCGCCACGTCGGTACGACGTCAGCCACGCGACGCGGCCTTGAGGGTGTCGAAGTCCCGGGGCCGCGTCGAGCGTCGCCAGATGTACACGGCCACTGCCATCACGAGAATCAGCCCCGCCAGGGTGAGCAACTCGATTCCCTGAACGCTCCACTTGAAGGTCTTGCCCGCCTCGGCCGTCACGATGAGCACCTTGCGGATGCCCGCGATCAGGCCGACGACGAGGAACGGTTCGGCGTCCAGCGTCTGGTTTCTGATGGTGAGCCGGACGGTGTGCAGGAGTTCGGCCACGATGAACAGGACCAGGCCGTTGTCCAGCGCGGACAGCACGATCGCCGTCTCGTGGTACGGGCCCCTGATGGCGCTCACGACATCGCCGACGACCCCGATGGTCAGCAGTACGGCGAGCAGGATGAGGAATGCCGCGACGACCAGATGGATGCCGTCCTCCGCCGCCTGCAGAAAGCTCTGCAGGCGACGGCTCTCGAACCCCCGGGAACTGGTCGGCACACACAGCATGCTAGGCGCGGGGCTCCTGACTTGCCTGATGGCTCCTGCGGTCGCACGCCGCGAGGACCTGGCGAAGAATGGGGGTGTACGGGCAATTCGACTACGGCAGGCTGTACGCGGCCGTTGCGCGTTGTGCAGCCCGCCGGACGGGATGATCTCCGTGACGACCTCGCCCTTCGGGTCCGGCGACCCGTTTTCCGACCTATTCAACCGCTTCTTCGGGATGAGCCCATCGGCCTCTCCACCGGCCGTCCAGCGCGTGCCCATAGGCCGCCTCCTCAGCGATTCCTCGCACGAGCTGCTGGCAGCGGCCGGCGGCCGCGCGGCCGAGGACGGCGCCGATCTCGACACGGCGCACCTGCTGTGGGCCGCCACGCAGCTGCCGGCCTCCCGGCAGCTGCTCGAACATGCCGGGGTAGAGCCCGACCACCTCGCCCAGAGCCTGGAGCAGACCCTTCCGACCGGCACCGGTGACGGGGATCCCGCGCTCACCCCGGCGGCGAAGCGCGCCCTGCTCGCCGCCCACGCGCGCTCCCAGGCCGCCGGTGCCTCGTACATCGGACCGGAGCACCTCCTCGCCGCGCTGATGGAGGACCCCGGCGCCGGTCTCGCGGGGACGCTGAGATCCGAGGGCGTCTCCCCCGGTGCGCTGAGCGGCGCCGGACCAGGCTCCCCGGGCGGCGGCCGGGACGCGGCCGGCGGCGGACACAGCAACACCCCGACCCTCGACGAATACGGGCGTGACCTCACCGCGGAGGCTCGCAGCGGACGTCTCGATCCCGTCGTCGGCAGGGCGGAGGAGATCGAACAGACCGTGGAGGTTCTCTCCCGGAGGACCAAGAACAACCCTGTACTCATCGGCGATCCCGGCGTCGGCAAGACCGCCATAGTCGAGGGACTGGCACAGCGGATCGTTGCCGAGGAGGTCCCCAAGGCGCTGCGGGACCGCCGCGTCGTGGGCCTCGATCTGGCCGGCCTGGTCGCCGGGTCCAAGTACCGCGGTGAGTTCGAAGAGCGGCTGAAGAAGGTCATCGACGAGGTCACCGAGGCCGACAAGAACGTCATCCTGTTCATCGACGAACTGCACACGGTCGTCGGTGCCGGCAGTGGCGGCGAAGGCGCCATGGACGCCGGGAACATCCTCAAACCGGCGCTCGCCCGCGGAGACCTCTCCGTCGTCGGTGCCACCACCATCGACGAGTACCGCAAGTACATCGAGAAGGACTCCGCCCTCGAACGCCGCTTCCAGCCGGTCATGGTGCCCGAACCCACCGTGGACGAGACCGTGGAGATCCTGCGCGGGCTCCGCGACTCCTACGAGGCCCACCACCAGGTCCGCTTCACAGACGAGGCCCTCGACGCCGCGGCCGCCCTCTCCGACCGCTTCATCACCGACCGTTTCCTGCCCGACAAGGCCATCGACCTCATGGACCAGGCAGGGGCCCGGGTCGGACTGCGCAGCCTCGACGGCCCATCCGGGACTGCCGAGTTGGAGGACCGCCTCACCAAGCTGCGGCGGGAGAAGGACGAAGCCGTCAGTGCCGAGGACTACGAACGCGCGGGCCGACTCAAGGAGCAGATCCAGCAGGCGGAACAGGAACTCGCCGCAGCCGGGCACGAACAGGAGCAGACCGGGAGCGTCACCGCCGAGGACATCGCCGACGTGCTCTCCGTCCGCACCGGCATCCCCGTCTCCCAGCTCACCCAGACCGAGCGGGAACGGCTCACCAAGCTGGAAGAGGCCCTCCACGAGCGGGTGGTCGGCCAGGACGAGGCCGTCACGGCAGTGGCCCAGGCCGTACGCCGCGGCCGGGCGGGCATGGGTGACCCCGACCGCCCCACCGGCAGCTTCCTCTTCCTCGGACCCACCGGCGTCGGCAAGACCGAACTGGCCAAAGCGCTCGCGGACCTGCTCTTCGGCGACGTCGACCGGATGGTCCGCTTCGACATGAGCGAGTTCCAGGAGAAACACACCGTCTCCCGGCTCGTCGGATCCCCGCCCGGCTACGTCGGCTACGAGGAGGCCGGACAACTCACGGAAGCCGTGCGCCGCAAGCCGTACAGCGTCGTCCTGTTCGACGAGGTCGAAAAGGCCCACCCCGACGTCTTCAACCTGCTGCTCCAAGTGCTCGACGACGGCCGTCTCACCGACGCCCAGGGGCGCACCATCGACTTCCGCCACTCCGTGGTCATCATGACGAGCAACATCGCCTCCAAGCGCATCCTGGACCACCACGGGGCGGTCGACGACATCAGGGACGACCTGATGGCCGAACTCCAGGCCCACTTCCGGCCCGAGTTCCTCAACCGCATCGACGAGATCATCGTCTTCCAAGCCCTCACCCGAGCTGATCTCGTGCACATCGTCGACCTCCTGCTGGAACGCAGCCGACGCAGACTCCACGCCCAGCAGATCGGCCTCGACGTCACCGAGTCCGCCAAGGAATGGCTGGCCAACCGCGGTTACCACCCCGAGTTCGGGGCCCGGCCCCTGCGCCGCACCATCCAGACGGAACTCGACAACCGCCTGTCCAACATGCTGCTCGACGGCAGGCTCAACCCGGGCGACAAGGTTGTGGCGGACGTCAGAGATGGCGAACTGGCATTGACCCTCCGCGAGGAGGAGGCCGGAGAGGCGGACTCCGAGGCCGCGGAGGGGGGCACCCCCTGAGCGCGCCACCAATCCTTTGCACTGGTCCGTGAAGCGTCCGGATCTCGGTCCGATGGGGCGTGTGCAAGGCGTTGGGTCGAGCGGAGTCCGTCAGCCGTACAGGGTGTGCGCGATCTCCAGTGCCAGGCGTAGTTCCAGCGAGTCGCCGGCGTTGGGTGAGGTGGGGAGCCGTTCCTGTGCGCAGTACGGCGGCGACATGCTGGGATCCGACGCTCTTGGGCGACGGCGTCGGGGCGCCCGGCGGAGGCGTCAGGGCACAGGCCGGCGCCAGCGCAGGATCAGCTGGATATCGCCGGTTTCAGCGGCCGTCAGTTCCAGACCGTCCGGACCGAAACGGACGGGACGCTCCAGGGTCGTCCCCACCCATGTGCCGTAGTGGCTGACCCGGACGTGATGGAGTGCCGCCCCGTCCGGCGTGCGCTCCCAGGGGCCGGAATACGCCGCGCTCCCGCCGGGAACCTCGGGCTCCCCGGGCGCGCTGACATTCCGGGGGTTCGGGCGTGAGCAGCGCGCTCATCCCACCGCTCGCGGTGTACAGGAGCGTCCCGCTGGGATGTTTTCCAAGGGGGTGGGAGGTCGCTCCTCCGTGTTCAGCCGTGAAGTCCTCCAGGGCCCACGTGCCCACTATGTCGTCCATAATCGCCTCGCAGGTCGTTACCCGCTGGTCACGGCAATGCGGCAGGCACTGCCCGAATCGGCGGCCCATCCATGTGGCCGACTTCCGGTCGCCCACACACCCAAGTGAACGTCTCGCCCCACTACCGCTCTCGGTCCGCGAGGCCAAAATGCCGCCTCGTCTTTGCGCTGGGAGCCAGCACGCCGTCAATCCAGACGGCCCGATGCCGGACGCTCGACGACGAGGAAGCCGTCGCCATCGCCGTCACCCTGCGCACCGCCACCGGTGAGTGAGCGGCATCGAGGAGACCGTCGTGCGCGTGCCGGCCAAGCTGGAACAGGCCCTGCCCGCCCGCCTGCGCCACCAGGTCGCCATGGCCGGGTGCCGGGATGATCGGTCCGCACCTTGATATCGGACGGTTCAGATTGTGGTGGGCCGGCCCCGCAGGGATCATCGAAGGCATGGACAGCGAAATGTCCTTCGGGCCTGGGGAGGGACTGCTGGACGAACTGGTCAGAGCAGCCCAGCTGGCATCCCCTGCAGAACTGCCTCTGGTCCTGAGCCGGTATGCCGAGGCCATGGGTGTGGGCAGGGCCGTTGTCTATCTGGTCGATATCCAGCAGCGAGTGCTGGTACCGCTTGTCGAAGGCGAGCCGGAATTGGGGCTGGACACTTCCCTGGCCGGATGGTCCTACCGCACCGAGTCTCTCCGAGTGGAGGAAGACCACGCCGGCGGGCTGAACGTATGGCTGCCCCTGGCCGACGGAGCGGAGCGGCTGGGCGTCGTGGAACTGAACATGGACGCCTTGGACGGGCTCAAGCTACAGCGCTGCCGGACGATGGCGCTGCTCCTCGCGCTGATCATCACCTCCAAGCGCAGCTACACCGACACCATCGCGCAGCGCATGCGCACCAGGGCGATGCACCTGCCCACGGAGATGGTGAGGGCTTTTCTCCCTCCCCGGTCGATCGGCACCGGCAGGGTCGTTTCGACGGCAGTGCTGGAACCCGCGTACGAACTGGGTGGCGACGCTTTCGACCATTCCTTCACCGAGGACGTTCTGCACGCCACGATCCTCGACGGGATGGGGCACAATCTGGCGTCCGGGCTTGCCACTTCTGTCGCCATGGCGGGCTGCCGTAATGCCAGGCGCAGCGGGGCAGATCTGAGCGAACTCGTGGGCACCGTGGACGAGGCGCTGGCGAAGTGGCTTCCCGACCAGTTCTGTACAGGCATCTTCACCCAGCTGCACATGCCCACCGGTGTGCTGCGATGGTGCAACTGCGGCCACCCGCCCCCGTTGCTCATACGCCGTCAGCGTCTGCTCCACAATGCCTTGGAGCGGCCACCCGAGCCCCCGTTGGGCCTGCCCGCCAACCTCGCCGAGGTCTCCCGTCAGGTGCACGACGCCAGCCTCGAATCCGGTGACCGGATCCTGCTCTACTCGGACGGCATCGTGGAGTCACGCAATGAGAAAGGCGAGGAGTTCGGCCTGGAGCGCTTCACCGACTACATCATCCGGTCGACCGCGGCGGGGCAGAGCGCCCCGGAAGTCCTGCGCCTGCTCATCCACTCCATCCTGGAGCACCGGCACAACAAACTGGACGACGACGCCACGATTGTGATGTTCGAGTGGCAGTCACCCCGTCCGTGACGGCATGGGCCGGGGGATGCACAGGTAAGGCGAAGAGCCTAGGTAACGGGCGAAATTCCTGGCGCCGGTGGAGGCGAGCGCAGCCAGGTCGGCGGGCCGGCGACAGGCAGGGCGCTGCACGTCTGCGGCGCCCTACCTGCGACGGCGGGGCCTCAGGTCACGGGCTGCAGGTCCTTGGCCCGTGCGGCGCCCTGCTCGTTGGCGGGCGCCGCCGGATACTTCGGCGTCGGGTCGAGGTCCCTCACGGCTTCAAGGGCCTCCGGCAGCTCTTCGGGTGCCTCGCAGATCAGGCCGGTCCTCCGCCGTCGATCACTTCTGGCACGAATCCGCGCACGAATCCGCGGCGGAGGGCGACGACCCGGGTGCCGCAGGCCATCGCCTCGATCACCACCATGCCGAAGGGCTCCTCCCACTGCAGGGGAACAGCAGGCAGCGGACCCTGGCCAGCAGTTCCTTCTTCACGATTCCCGTGAGGGTCTGCAACCTGGAGCCGTCTATGCGGCGGGAGTGAGTTCGGCGCGGCCGAACAACAGCGGGTAGCCGGAGGGGAGCTGGTGCAGGATGCGGGTGATCAGGTCGGGGCCGGCGAGGGCCGCGACGGCGGAGAAGACGGATCCGGTGTCCCAGCGGGTGGTGGCCAGGCCGGCGCCGGTGCGGGCGGCGAGGTCCTTGACGAAGGCCCAGCCGGTCAGCGACCGGGTGTCGGGGATCTGGGCGGTGAGGATGCGTGCGGCTTCGAAGGGGAGGCGGGCGGCCAGTTCGACGCGTTCGTCGCCCGTCAGCTGGCGTCCGAGTCCTGCGAGGACCATGCGGACGGCTTCCTCGGCGCGTTCCCGGGTGGGGTAGGCGCCTTCGTAGCGGACCTTCGCCAGCATCTGCTCGTACGCCGTCCCGTAGGGGTGCTGGAGCGGTGCGGGCCGGTCGGACATCACTGCGGTGGTTGCCTTTCTGTCGCCTGGGATGGTGGTGCGGTGTGCGGTCACCGGGGTTGTGGCTGGTCAGGTGGGCTGGGGATGGCCGAAGAGGAGGTCGTAGCCCGCCGGGAGCTGGAGCAGCATCTGGTCGAGCAGGTCGTCGCCGGCGGCGTCGGCCACCGTGCTGAGGACGGCGCTGACGTCCCAGGCCGCGGTCTGTTCGGTGGCCCCTTCGATCCAGGCTGCGGTAGCCCGCACGAACCGCTCGGGTGACAGCGGCTCGGCGCTCTGCAGCGGGTTGAGGAGGACCAGGGCGAAGTCTTCCGGCAGACGCGCCGCCAGCTGGGCGCGTACCTCGCCGACCAGGTGTGCGCCCAGCAGGGCGAGGACCACTCGAGCCGCGCGTTCGGCTTCCTGCCGGCTGTCGTACTCTCCGCGTTCCTTCACATGGTCGAGGAACGCTTCCCATCGCAGAGTCATGTCGGCCGCCTCCCTTCCTCGGTCCAGCGGGCGCGGAGGACGGGCGAGGAGGGAGATCAGATACCCGTCCTCCGCCGCTGTGCAGCCCTCGTCTGTCCGGCTCAGCCGGAGATCTCCTTGCGGCCGGATTCGCCGCCGATGGAGATCTTGCGGGGCTTGGCGCGCTCGGCGATGGGGATGCGCAGCGTGAGCACGCCCGCGTCGTAGTCGGCGTCGATGTGCTCGGTGTCGAGGGTGTCGGCGAGCACGATCTGGCGGGAGAAGACGCCCAGCGGCCGCTC
>NZ_JBVIRA010000049.1:0-28200 GCF_055576575.1 Streptomyces sp. NPDC033270 | reverse complement strand
TTCCGTTTTTTCGGCTTTTTCGAGCCTTTCCGCTTTTTTAGTCCTTTCCTTCTCGGTTTTTCCTTTTCGCCTCTTTCCCCCCCTTCTTTTTTTGGGGGGGGGGGGGGGGGGCGAAAGGGCCCCCCCCCCCCTCCGCTCAGCTGTGCGTACGCAGCAGCGTCCGCATGGTCCGCATGGCGACGGACAGGTTCGCCAGATCGAAGCCCTCCGACCCGTGGATCTCCTCCAGCGTCGCCCGCGCCCGGCTGAGGATCGCCGAGTTCGCTTCCTCCCAGGCCTTGAACCGCTGCTCGGGCGTCGCGGAGCCGTTGCCCGCCGACAGTACATCGGCGGTCAGCGCCGCATGCGCCGCGAAGAGGTCCTCGCGGATCGAGGCGCGGGCCATCGACTGCCAGCGGTCGTTGCGCGGCAGCTCCAGGATGCGGTCGAGGAGCTGGTTGATCCGCAGCCGGTCGCCCAGGTCGTAGTAGACCTCGGCGACCTCCAGCGGCTCCTTGCCCATGCGGTCCGCGACGGCGACGATGTCCAGCGCCGGGAAGACCGAGGAGAAGCCGGACACCTGGACGGCCAGCGGCTCGGGCACGCCCGCGCCGGTCAGCTCGTCCAGGATCGTCTGGAACCACTCCAGGTCGCTGCCCTGCAGCAGCTTCGGCAGCTCCGCCCAGACCTGCGCGACCCGCTCCGTGAAGAAGTCGATGGTCGTCGACAGCTCCAGCGGCTGCGGGCGGTTGTTGAGCAGCCAGCGGGTGCCGCGCTCGACCAGCCGGCGCGAATGCAGCCGGATCCGGGTCTGGACATCGGCGGCGACGACATTGTCGAGCGCCTCGACGTCGTCCCAGACCTGGTTGAGCCCGAAGATCGCGCGGGCCGCGGTGTGCGCCCGGACGACCTCTTCGAGGGAGGCGCCGGTCTCCTCCCGCATGCGGTGCAGGAAGCTCGTACCGCCGCTGTTGACGGTGTCGTTGACCATGACCGTGGTGATGATCTCGCGGCGCAGCGCATGCCCGTCGACCTGCTCGGGGAAGCGGTCGTAGAGCGCCGAGGGGAAGTAGGCGTGCAGCAGCCGTTCCAGGTACGGATCGTCCGGCAGCCCGGTCTGGATCAGCGCCTCGGCCACCGTGATCTTGGTGTACGCCAGGAGCACCGCGGTCTCGGGCTGGGTCAGGCCGCGGCCGGAGTTCAGCCGCTCGCGGATCTGCCGGTCGGTCGGCAGGAACTCCAGCGCCCGGTCGAGGTCGCCGTCGCGCACCAGGCGGCGCATGAAGCGCTGCTGGGCGTGGAGCATGCTGGAGGACTGGGCCTGGGCCAGGGCCAGCGCGGTGTTCTGCGCGTAGTTGTTGCGCAGCACCAGCGCGCCGACCTCGTCGGTCATCTCGGCCAGCAGCTTGTTGCGCTGCTTGAGCGTCATGTCCCCTTCGGCGACCACGGCGTTGAGCAGGATCTTGATGTTCACCTCGTGGTCGGAGGTGTCCACGCCGGCGCTGTTGTCGATCGCGTCGGTGTTGATCTTCCCGCCGGCCATGGCGAACTCGATCCGGCCCAGCTGGGTCAGGCCCAGGTTGCCGCCCTCGCCGACGACCTTGACCCGCAGCTCCTCGCCGTCGACGCGGATGGCGTCGTTGGCCTTGTCGCCCACGTCGGCGTGGGACTCCGTCGAGGACTTCACATACGTGCCGATGCCGCCGTTCCACAGCAGGTCGACCGGTGCCTTGAGGATGGCCCGCATCAGATCGGCCGGGGTCATCTTCTTCACGCCGGCCTCGATGCCGAGGGCGGCCCGCACCTGCGCGTTGATCGGGATCGACTTGGCCGAGCGCGGGTGGATGCCGCCGCCCTGCGAGAGCAGCTCGGTGTTGTAGTCCGCCCAGGACGAGCGGGGCAGTTCGAACAGCCGCCGGCGCTCGGCGTAGGAGGTCGCCGCGTCCGGGTTCGGGTCGAGGAAGATGTGCCGGTGGTCGAAGGCGGCGACCAGCCGGATGTGCTCGCTGAGCAGCATGCCGTTGCCGAAGACGTCGCCGGACATGTCGCCGACGCCGACCACGGTGAAGTCCTGGTTCTGGGTGTCGTGGCCCAGCTCGCGGAAGTGCCGCTTGACCGACTCCCAGGCGCCGCGGGCGGTGATGCCCATGCCCTTGTGGTCGTAGCCGGCGCTGCCGCCGGAGGCGAAGGCGTCACCGAGCCAGAAGCCGTACGACTGGGCGACCTCGTTGGCGATGTCGGAGAACGTCGCGGTGCCCTTGTCGGCGGCGACGACCAGGTAGGTGTCGTCCTCGTCGTGGCGGACGACGTCCTTGGGGGGGACGACCTCGCCGCCGACGAGGTTGTCGGTGATGTCCAGCAGACCGGAGATGAAGGTCTTGTAGCTGGCGATGCCCTCGGCCAGCCAGGCGTCCCGGTCCTGCGAGGGGTCCGGCAGCTGCTTGCCGACGAAGCCGCCCTTGGCGCCGACCGGCACGATGACGGTGTTCTTGACCATCTGTGCCTTGACCAGGCCGAGGATCTCCGTACGGAAGTCCTCCCGGCGGTCCGACCAGCGCAGACCGCCGCGGGCGACCTTGCCGAACCGCAGGTGGACGCCCTCGACCTTCGGGGAGTACACCCAGATCTCGTAGGCCGGGCGGGGCGCCGGCAGGTCCGGCATGGCCTGCGGGTCCAGCTTCACGGACAGGTAGCCGTGCGGCTGGCCCTGGCTGTTCTTCTGGTAGTGGTTGGTGCGCAGCGTCGCCTTGATGACGGTCAGGAAGGACCGCAGGATCCGGTCCTCGTCCAGGGAGGCGACCTGGTCCAGCGCCCCGTCCAGCTCCTCGAGCAGCCCGTCGGTCAGCTCGGTGCCCGCGCTCTGGCGCTCGGGGGACATCCGCGCCTCGAAGAGCGAGACCAGCAGCCGGGTGGTGTGGACGTTGTTGGAGAGGGTGTCCTCCATGTACGTCTGGCTGAAGGTCGATCCGGCCTGCCGCAGGTACTTGGCGTACGCCCGCAGGACCATCGCCTGGCGCCAGTTGAGTCCGGCCCGCAGCACCAGCTTGTTGAAGTTGTCGCTCTCGGCCGCGCCGGTCCACACGGCGTTGAAGGCTTCCTGGAAGCGCTCGCGGGCGTCGTCGCCCTTGACGTGCTCCGGCATCCGCAGCCCGAAGTCGTAGACCCAGGCGACGGTGGCGTCGGCGCAGCGCAGCTCGTGCGGGCGCTCGTCGATGACCTCGACGCCCAGGCGGTTCAGGCCGGGCAGCACCCGGGACAGCGAGACCGGCTCGCCCCTGCGGTAGATCTTGAAGCGGCGCTCGCCGGGGCCGGCGCCGACCGGCTCGGAGAGGCTGACCGAGAAGTCCTTGCCCGGCTCGCCGGTGAGCTTCTCCAGGTGCTGGAGGTCGGCGACCGCGCTGCGCGGGTTGTTGTCGGCCTTGTAGCCCTCGGGGAAGGCGTGGCCGTACTGGCGCAGCAGCTCGGCGCCGCGCTCCTCGCCGACCTCCGCGATCAGCGCCTCGGCGAAGCCGTCGGCCCAGGAGCGGGCGGCCTCCACCAGCCGGCCCTCGATGCGGTCCACATCGGCGTCGGTGAGGTCGGGCAGGGCGGAGCCGGGCTGGACGCGGATGACGAAGTGCAGCCGGGAGAGGACCGACTCGGTGTTCCAGGCCGTGAAGTCGACGCTGGTGCCGCCGAGCTCCTCCTTGAGGATGTCGATCAGGCGCAGCCGGACGTTGGTGGTGTAGCGGTCGCGCGGGAGGTAGACCAGCGCGGAGTAGTAGCGGCCGTACTCGTCCTGGCGCAGGAAGAGCCGCAGCCGGCGGCGCTCTTGGAGGTAGAGCACGCTCGTGGCGATGGACCGCAGCTCGTCGACGGGCGTCTGGAAGAGCTCGTCGCGCGGGTAGGTCTCCAGGATCTGCAGCAGGTCGCGGCCGTCGTGGCTGTCCGGGCTGAAGCCCGCGCCTTCGAGGACCTCGGCGACCTTGCGGCGGATGACCGGGACCCGGCGCACCGACTCGGTGTACGCGGCCGAGGAGAACAGGCCCAGGAAGCGCCGCTCCCCGATGACGTTGCCCTGCTCGTCGAACTTCTTGACCCCGACGTAGTCGAGGTAGGAGGGGCGGTGCACGGTGGCTCGGCTGTTGGCCTTGGTCAGGATCAGCAGCTTGTGCTCACGGGCCTTGGCGCGGGCGTCCGCGGGCAGCCGGTTGAAGGACGGCGAGACGGGGTGGCCGTCGGCGGTCTCGCGGTGCGGCGGGTCGGCGCGCAGTATGCCCAGGCCCGTGCCGGGCACGGCGGTCAGCACGTCCTCCTGGGTGCCGCCCTCACCGGGCGCGGAGGTGAGCTCGTACTCGCGGTAGCCGAGGAAGGTGAAGTGGTCGTCGGACAGCCACCGCAGCAGCTCCTGGGCCTCTTCGATCTCCATCTCGCGCAGGTCGTCGGCGACCGGCTCGGCGGGCAGCTGCTCGGCGATGCGCAGCGCGGCGCCGCGCATCTTCTCCCAGTCCTCGACGGCCTCGCGGACGTCGGACAGCACCCGCAGCAGGTCCGCGGTGATCTGCTTGAGGTCCTCGCGGTCGGTCTCGCGGTCCATCTCGACATGGATCCAGGACTCGGTCAGCGCGTCGTGCGGCAGGTCGGCGGTCCGGGCCTTGCCGGTGGTGGCGCGGGGGTCGCCGTTGGAGTCGAGGAGCTCGATGAGCTTGCCGGTGACATCGCGGCGGACGATCACCTGCGGGTGGATCACCAGGTGGATGCCGCGGCCCTGCCGCGAGAGCTCGTTGGTGACCGAGTCGACCAGGAAGGGCATGTCGTCGGTGACGACCTCGACGACGGAGTGGCTGCTGGTCCAGCCGTTCTCCTCGACGGTCGGCGTGTGCACCCGGACGTTGGCGGTGCCCTGCGGTCGCGTCTCCGCGAGGCGGTAGTGCGAGAGCGCGGCACCGAAGATGTCGTCCGGATGGCGGTCGATCAGGTCCTCAGGGGCGGTGTGCAGGTAGTAGCGCTGGAGGTATCCCGCAAGGGTGTCCGGGTCGAGGCCGCGTACCGGGTGCTTCCCCCCGGCCTGGCTTGTTTCAATGACCCGGGTCGCCCTGGCGAGCAGCTCGGTCTTGGCTTCGTCCAGCTTGGTCTGCATGTCCTCTGGCTCCTGTCGCGCGCCGTTGCGTGACGTTGTGGATATACGTGGGAAGAACTGCGGAAGCCGCACAACGCCGCCACGACGCGAGGTGTCCTGTCGCTGTCGACGCTATGCCGCAAGGGGAGAGGGCCGTGCCGCAATCGACAATTTTTGACAATGTCGACGTGGAGTGTTGGCCGCAAAGACCAGCGACCGCCCGGTCACGGTGGTGCCCCGGGCGCACGGCAGGGGCCTCGATGCCCCCGCGGGTTATCGCGCTGATCACGGTGCAAGGCTATCGCTCCCTCCACGGGTGCCGTCATGGGCCGTCCACGTACAAATCCGCGGTCCGAACTTAGACCTTCTGGACAACGCTACGCCGGGCCGGCGTATGCGTGCGCGCGGGAGGCGGGTACCCCGGGGCCGGGAGCGGAAGGGCCGGACGTGGCGCCCTCTCGGCGACCGGGCCCGCAGGGGCCCGTGTGGCCATGCCCTAGCGGACCAGGGTCTCCGCCAGCTCCACGGCCTCGGCGAGGCTGTCCACCACCGGCACCCCGGCGGCCTGAAGGCTCACACGGCTGTGCGACCCGCCCGTGTAGAGCACCGCGTACGCCCCCGCGTCCCGCGCGGCCACCGCGTCGTCCACAGCGTCACCGATCACGACCGTGCGCTGCGGGTCCACCTGCTCCAGCGCCGCGAAATGCCGCACCATCTGCGCGCTCTTCGTGCCCCCGGACGGTCCGGTCCGGCCCTCCACCAGCACGAACCGCGACTCGATCCCGAAGCCGCGGACGAGGGGTATCAGCTCGTCGTGCCCGAACATGCTCAGGATCGACTGGCTCCGCCCGGCCGTCTGCCACTTCTCCAGCAGCAGATCCACGCCCTCGGCGAGCGCGCAGCCCAGCCGGTGCTCGCTGTAATGCCGGTGGAACGCCTCGTCCATCACCAGCCACTCCGCGTCCGTCGGCAGCCGCCCCATCAGCCGCTCGTAGAACCGGGGGATGGGCACGCAGTACAGCTCCCGATAGATCTCCAGGGTGATCGGCGCCAGCCCGATCTCCTCGAACGCGGAGTTGGTCGCCCCGATGACGGCGTCGATGTCGTGGAACAGCGTGCCGTTCCAGTCCCAGACGATGTGTGTCGCGTGCTTCCCCATGCGGTTCCCCAGATCGTGCCCCGTGCGCTCGCCGCGCCTTCCCCATGCAGAAAACGTACCCGGCGCCACTGACAACGCGGCCGGAACGGCCGGCGCGGGGCTCAGCGGATCAGTTCGGGGATCTCCTGCACGGCGAACCACATCAGATCGTGGTCCTCCGCACCGTCCACGGTGAACTGCGCGTCGTCGTCGCCCTGGTCCGCCGCGCCGAGCGCGTCCGCGGCCGCCGCGACATCCGGCTCCGCGTCGGCGGCGTCCACATGCACCGCCGCGGCCTTCGACAGCGGCACCGGCCCGGCGATCCGCACCTCGCCCAGCGCCGACTGGTCGAGCCCACGGTCGGGGTCCGCCACCGCCGCGCCCTCCGGGACGTCCACAGCCACCACCACCCGGCGCCGCGTGACCTGCGGGTTCCCGGCGAGCAGCCGCAGCGAGGCCTGCGCCGCGCGGTTCAGCGCCGCGTACTCCAGCTCCTCGATGTCGTCCGAGACGTACCACTCGCGCAGCGCGGGCGTGACGGCGTACGCCCCCAGGGCGCCGGGGCCCAGCTCGCCGTTCTTGTGCGCCTCTGCGAGACCGGGGAGGGTCAGGGGGACATAGACGCGCATGGCAGCCGCTTCCGCTCGATTCGCTCGACTTTGAAGATCGTCCCGCCAGCATACGGGCGCGGGTCCCCCATCGTGCCGCCCCCAGTGACCCCGCGCCGCCCGCTGTGGACCCCTCCCGCACCCCGCCGCACCGGCTCCAGCCCGGGCCCGTGCCACGGACGGGTGAACTCCGATCGCCCCTCGCCCCGGACGCCGCGCGCCTTGCCGCGGCCCGGCGCCCGCCGATACGAAGTTCCCCACCAAAAGCTACCGCCCAGTAATTCACCGGGCCCGGCACAACGGGGGCGATCACCACCATGACCGGAAACCACGTCACGACGACCAGCACGCGCACCGCGACCGGCGCCGGCACCACGACGACCACCAGCACCGCGAAGACCACCGACACCACGAGGACCGCCACTGCCCGCGCGCCCCGCACCCGCCCCGCGGCCCCGACCGTTCCCCGGCCCCGGCGCTCCTCGGCGGGCCGACGCCCTGCCGGCCCTGCCGGCAGCCGCCCCGCCGCGCCCGGCACCCCGCTGCCGACCGTCGGGGCGCAGCGCCGGGCCCACGAGAGCCGGCCGCACCACTGGTTCGCGCATCAGCTGGTGCGCACGCTCAGCGGGCAGCAGCCCGTCCACGCGCTGCTGGGACACGCGCTGCCGGCCGCGTACGACCGGCTGGTGGAGCTGGCCCCGCTGGCGCCGCTGCGGCCCCTTCCCGGCCCGGGGCGGCGCGGCCCGGTCCCGACCGTGCGCGGGTGCGGACTGTGCCGGCCGTGTCGCGGGGTCATCGAGGCGTTCGCCCGGATCACGGCGGGTGAGCGGCTGCGGGCCCTCGCCTTCCGGCTGGAGCTGGGCGCCGACGCGCGGTGGCGGTGCGCCGCGCTGGACATCGGCCCGGCTCCGGCCCTGCCGAGCCCGGCACCGTGACCACCGCACACGGCAAAGGCGCCCCGGCCGTGCTCCGGCCGGGGCGCCCCGCTGCTGCGCGGCCCCGGCACGATCTGCCGGAGCCACGTCTGCGCCTACTTCTTGCGGCGGCGACCGCCGCTCTTCTGGGCCTTGCGCCGCTCCGCGCGGGTCATCCCGTCCGCCTCGGAGCGGGCCGGGCCGCCGGCCTCCTCGTCGCTGATGAAGTCGCCCTCGATGACGCTGCCGTCACCGTCCACCTTCGGCGCGGTGAAGTGCAGCCGGTCCGGCCGCTGCGGCGCCTCCAGGCCCTTGGCGTGGATCTCGGGGCGTCCCGCGCCGGCGGGCACCGCCTCCTGCTCGGCCTCCTGCACCGGGACCTCCTCGACCTGCTGCTCGACCTGGACCTCCAGGTTGAACAGGTAGCCGACGGACTCCTCCTTGATGCCCTCCATCATCGCGGTGAACATGTCGAAGCCCTCGCGCTGGTACTCGACCAGCGGGTCCTTCTGGGCCATCGCCCGCAGGCCGATGCCCTCCTGGAGGTAGTCCATCTCGTAGAGGTGCTCACGCCACTTGCGGTCCAGGACGGACAGCACGACCCGGCGCTCCAGCTCGCGCATGATGTCCGAGCCGAGCTGCTCCTCACGGGCGGCGTACTGCTCGTGGATGTCGTCCTTGACGGCGTCGGCGATGAACTCGGCGGTGATGCCCGCGCGGTCGCCGGCCTCCTCCTCCAGCTCCTCGACGCTCACCTTCACCGGGTAGAGCTGCTTGAACGCGCCCCACAGCCGGTCCAGGTCCCACTCCTCGGCGAAGCCCTCGACGGTCTCCGCCTGGATGTAGGCGTCGATGGTGTCGTCCATGAAGTGCTTGATCTGCTCCTGCAGGTCCTCGCCCTTCAGGACGCGGCGGCGCTCGCCGTAGATGACCTCGCGCTGGCGGTTGAGCACCTCGTCGTACTTCAGGACGTTCTTGCGCGTCTCGAAGTTCTGCTGCTCGACCTGCGACTGGGCGGAGGCGATCGCCCGCGTCACCATCTTGTTCTCGATCGGGACGTCGTCCGGCACGTTGGCCATCGCCATGACCCGCTCGACCATCTGGGCCTTGAACAGCCGCATCAGGTCGTCGCCCAGGGAGAGGTAGAACCGCGACTCGCCGGGGTCGCCCTGACGGCCGGAGCGACCGCGCAGCTGGTTGTCGATCCGGCGCGACTCATGCCGCTCCGTGCCGAGCACATACAGCCCGCCGAGCTCCTTGACCTCCTCGAACTCCGCCTTGACCGCGGCCTCGGCGCGCTCCAGGGCGGCGGGCAGCGCGGCCGCCCACTCCTCGACGTGCTCGACCGGGTCCAGGCCCATCTGGCGCAGCTCGGCCTCGGCCAGGTCGTCGGGGTTGCCGCCGAGCTTGATGTCGGTACCACGGCCGGCCATGTTGGTGGCGACCGTCACGGCGCCCTTGCGGCCGGCCTGGGCGACGATCGACGCCTCCCGGTCGTGCTGCTTGGCGTTGAGGACCTCGTGCGGCACCCCGCGCTTGTTGAGCTGCTGGGAGAGGTACTCGGACTTCTCCACGGAGGTCGTGCCCACCAGGATCGGCTGGCCCTTGGCGTGCTTCTCGACGATGTCCTCGACCACCGCGTCGAACTTCGCCGGCTCGGTGCGGTAGATCAGGTCCGCCTGGTCCAGGCGGACCATCGGGCGGTTGGTCGGGATCGGCACCACGCCGAGCTTGTAGATCTGGTGGAACTCGGCGGCCTCGGTCATGGCCGTACCGGTCATGCCGGAGAGCTTGCTGTAGAGGCGGAAGAAGTTCTGCAGGGTGATCGTGGCGAGCGTCTGGTTCTCGTCCTTGATCTCCACCCCCTCCTTCGCCTCGATGGCCTGGTGCATGCCCTCGTTGTAGCGGCGGCCGGCGAGGATACGGCCGGTGTGCTCGTCGACGATCATGACTTCGCCGTCGATGACGACGTAGTCCTTGTCGTTCTTGAACAGCTCCTTGGCCTTGATCGCGTTGTTGAGGTAACCGACGAGCGGGGTGTTGACCGACTCGTACAGGTTGTCGATGCCCAGCCAGTCCTCGACCTTGCTGACACCGGACTCGTGGATGCCGACCGTGCGCTTCTTCTCGTCGACGTCGTAGTCGCCGGTCTCCTCAATGCCGCGCTGCGGGTTGGCGGCCTCGCCCCTCTTGAGGCGCTGCACCAGCTTGGCGAAGTCGCCGTACCACTTGGTGGCCGAGTCCGCCGGGCCGGAGATGATCAGCGGCGTACGGGCCTCGTCGACGAGGATCGAGTCGACCTCGTCGACGACCGCGAAGTTGTGGCCGCGCTGGACGAGTTCCTCCTGCGACCAGGCCATGTTGTCGCGCAGGTAGTCGAAGCCGAACTCGTTGTTCGTGCCGTAGGTGATGTCGCAGTTGTACTGCTCACGGCGCTGGGCGGGCGTCATGTCGGCGAGGATGCAACCGACCGTCAGGCCCAGGAACTTGTGGACCCGGCCCATCATCTCGGAGTCGCGCTCGGCCAGGTAGTCGTTGACCGTGATCAGGTGCACGCCCTTGCCGGACAGCGCGTTGAGGTACGTGGGGAGGGTGCCGACCAGGGTCTTGCCCTCACCGGTCTTCATCTCCGCGACGTACCCCATGTGAAGGGCCGCGCCACCCATCAGCTGGACGTCGTAGTGGCGCTGGCCGAGCACTCGCTTGGCGGCCTCGCGGACCGTCGCGAACGCCTCGGGCAGCAGGTCGTCGAGGCTCTCGCCGTCCGCGTACCGCTCCTTGTACTCGTCCGTGAGCGCCCGCAGCTCAGCGTCGGAGAGAGCCGCGAAGTCCTCCTCGATGGAGTTGACCTGGCCCGCGATGCGGTGCAGCTTGCGCAGGATCTTTCCTTCGCCTGCACGCATGATCTTCGTCAAGACGGACACTTGGGCTGGTCTCCTTGCCGGTCGGGCCTGCACGGTCGAGTGCGCGGGCGCGGCATATTTCCAAGGGGGCAGGCCCCGCCGCAACGGCCATCGTAAAGGAGGACGCCGCCGGGCCGGGAGGTCCGCCGCCGCGAACCCCGCTATCCCCTCGCCACGTGAACGCACAAGGCCGCGAGAAGGTGCCGGGCAGGTGCCGGGAATCACGCGAAAATCCTGAGCGGCCCTTTCCACGACCCAGCAGACTCACCTCATGAAGCCCCTCACCCTCACCACCGAGCGCCTCGTGCTGCGGCCCTTCGAGCCGTCCGACGCACCCGCGGTCCACGCCGCCTGCCAGGAGCCCGACATCCCGCGCTGGACGAGCGTCCCCTCGCCGTACACCCACCGGGACGCGGAGCAGTTCGTCGGGACGATCGCCCCCGACGGCTGGCGCGACGACACGAGCTACAACTTCGCCGTCGTCACCAAGGCGGACGGCTCGCTGGTCGGCGCGATGGGCCTGGTACGCCTCGACCATCTGCGCACCCCGGAGCGGCAGGCCGAGCTGGGCTTCTGGACCGCCAAGGAACAGCGCGGCCGGGGGTACACCGTCGAGGCGGCCCGCGCGGTGCTGCACTGGGCCTTTCGTGATCTGGGCGTGGAGCGCATGGAGTGGCTCGCGGAGGCCGGCAACGACGGCTCCTGGGCGGTCGCCCGCAGACTCGGCTTCCACAGGGAGGGCACCCTGCGCGCCAAGCTGCTGCACGAGGGCACCCGCCGGGACGTCTGGATCGGCTCGCTGCTCCCCTCCGACCTGGGCGGCGCGGAGCCCGCACCGTCCGGTCTGCCGGATGCCACGCCGTACCTGCCCTACTCCGGCTGAGACGCCGCGCGGCGCCGGCCGACCGCGGCCCCGGCCCCTCCCCCGGGCCCGGGGCCGCGGCGGCGCCCGCTGTCAGTGCCCGCCCCTACGCTGTGCCGCATGACCGCCGTGACGCAGCCATCGCCTCTGCCGCAGCCCGTGACGAGCCTGTCCCGCGACGACGCCCGCCGCCTGGCGCTGCGGGCCCAGGGCCTGCTGGGGGCCCCGGACCGCCGGGCGGGGGTGCGCGGAGTGCTGCGGGCCCTGGGCGCGGTGCAGCTGGACACGATCTCGGTGCTGGCCCGCTCCCATGAGCTGGTGCCCTACGCCCGCCTCGGCGCCGTCGGCCGCCCGGCCGTCGAGGCCGCCTACTGGGCCGAGGCTCCCGCCGGCGCGTCGGCGGCCCGGCCCCACAGCTTCGAGTACTGGTCGCACGCCGCCTGCATCCTGCCCATCGAGGAGTGGCCGCACTTCGCCTTCCGGCGCCGCGCCCGGCGCGCCAAGGGCCACCGCTGGCATGTCATGCAGGATTCCGAGCGCTCCTGCGCCGCCGTCCTGGAGCGGCTGCGGGCCGACGGCCCGCTGACCACCTCCGAGCTGGGCGGCGGCCGCAACGGGGGCGAATGGTGGGACTGGTCCGAGACCAAGATCGCGGTGGAGTGGCTGCTGGACACCGGCGACGTGGTCTGTACGCGGCGCCGCGCCTGGAAGCGCGTCTACGACCTCGCCGAGCGCGCCGTCCCGGACAGCCTGCTCCACGACGATCTGGACGACGCCGAGTGCCTGCGCCGCCTCGTCGCCCAGGCCGGGGCCGCCATGGGCGTGGCCACCCGCGCCGACCTCGCCGACTACCACCGCCTCAAGGGCGAGCAGGTCGACGCCGTCCTCGCGGACTCCGGTCTGGTCTCCGTCGAGGTCGAGGGCTGGGGAAAGCCCGCCTGGGCCGATCCCGCCGCGCTGGCCTCGGCGCCCCGCGGCCGGCACCGCACCACCCTGCTCTCGCCCTTCGACTCCCTGATCTGGGACCGGCCGCGCACGGAGCGGATCTTCGATTTCACCCACCGCCTGGAGGCGTACGTCCCCCGCCCCAAGCGGATACACGGCTACTTCGCGATGCCCCTGCTGGCGGGCGGCCGACTGGTGGGCCGGGTCGACCCGGCCCGTGAGGGCACCACCCTCGTCGCCCGCCAGGTCTCGCTGCAGAACGACAAGGCCGTCGCCCCGATGGCCCAGGCGCTCCGCGAGGCCGCGACGTGGGTCGGCTGCGATTCCGTCCGTGTGGAGCGCTGCGACGACGCCCGGCTGGCCGCCGCCCTGCGCACGGAGCTGATCGCGCAGGACTGACCCGGCCGGGCGCGCGGGAACTCACCCGGCTGGTCGGCCGGCTGGCCCGGCTGGCCGGCCGGCCGCCGCTCAGCGGATCTCGAGGATCTTCTCCCGCATCGCGTAGACCACCGCTTCCATCCGGGAGTGCAGCTGGAGCTTCTCCAGGATGTTGCGGACGTGGTTCTTCACCGTGTTCTCGGAGATGAAGAGTTCCTTGGCGATATCGCGGTTGTTCATGCCCGTGGCGACCAGCTTGAGGACCTCCAGCTCCCGGTCGGTGAGCCGGGGCGCGGGCACCAGCCTGCGCTCGTCCGTCCGCTGGATCATCGACTTGAACTCCGTCAGGAGCTTGGACGCCATCGACGGGCTGATCTGCGACTGGCCGTCCGCCACGGCCCGGATCGCGGTGGCCACCTCGTCGGTGGAGATCTCCTTGAGGAGGTAGCCGGTGGCGCCGGCCTTGATCGCGTCGTAGAGATCGGCCTCTTCGTCGCTGATCGTCAGCATGATGATCTTGGCACTGGGGGCCACCTCCTTGATGGAGGTGCACGCCTCGATCCCCCCGCGCTTGGGCATCCGTACGTCCATCAGCACGATGTCGGGCAGCAGATCCGCGGCCTTGTCGACCGCCTCCGCGCCGTCCCCCGCCTCACCGACGACCTGGATGTCCTCTTCCTGGGCGAGCACGATCTCCAGCCCTCGCCGGAAAAGCGCGTGGTCATCCACCACCAGGACCCGGATCGGCTCCTTGCGCGGCGCGCTGACGGCCCGCTCCTCGCCCCCGACACCGCTTTCGTCGTCGTCCGCGTCACCGCGCACGGGACCGAAACTGTCCCCCATTGATCCTCCCCGTCAACTACTCGGCCGAGAGGCCGGAGCTTGGAAATAAGGCTGGTTGACAACAGCCCCCTGCGACCAGCCCGATCAATGCCATACGACCGTCTCCCCGGCGTGTCGCCGTTTCGAGTCCACGAACTCCCTGGCTGGCACAAACACTATACGGCTTCAACTCCTGCTTTCTCCGGGCACGATGGTGCCCCCGGCGCACGCCGGGGGCACCGAGCGGGTGGGGTTCAGCCGCCCAGCGCGCCGCCTGCGCCGCCGGGCTCCTCCTCCCCGAACGAGTCGGGGTTCAAGTGGATGACGCCGTAGTCGTATGCATGCCGCCGGTAGACGACACTTGGCAGCTTGGTGTCGGCGTCGACGAAGAGATAGAAGTCGTGTCCGACCAACTCCATCTCGTTGAGCGCCTGGTCGAGCGTCATCGGTGCGGCCGAGTGGGTCTTCTCCCGGACGACCAGGGGACCCTCGCCCTGGACGTCGATCGACCCCATCCTCGTGGTCGGCACCGTCTGATCGGCTTCGGTGGCGAGTTCGCCGTTGGTGTTCAGGCTCGCGGCGTCCGGCACGCTGACGGCGACCTCACTCGCCGGAATGCGGCCGTTGCCGCGACGCGAGAAGCGCTTGTCGTGCTGCTTGCGCAGCCGTGCCTCCAGCTTGGCGGTTGCCAGGTCCAGCGCGGCGTACGGATCGGCTGCGGCCGCCTCGGCCCGGACCACCGGGCCACGGGAGCGGAGCGTGATCTCCACTCGGTCGGAACGGTCGGCCTGCCGCGGGTTGGGCTCCTTGGACACCTCGACGTCCAGGCTGATCACCTTGGCGTCGAGCTTCTGGACTTTGTCCAGCTTCAGCTTCTCGGCCACGTGCTTGCGGAACCGCTCGGGCACCTCGGTCTTGCGGCCTTTGACGACGATGTCCACGCAGAACTCCGTTCCCGGATCGCTCCGCTCATCCGGCGGAGCAATTCCTTCTTGCACCAGGCTCCGGTAGTTGCCGAAGCCTCGGACTTGGCGACTTTCACCTCCTCCTCCCCCGACGACAAGATCTCCACGCCCCCCGTTTTCAGGGTCGCTGCAAACGCCCCTGAACGCATTCATCGCGACATTCGAGGCAAAACATCCGCCAAGTCCTCACAACCGAACATAGCTCTCCTGGGCGGATGTCGGCACCCCCTCGGAGCCCTCAGCTCCGTTTGGGTGACTTTTCCCAGCCAACTACCGATCATGTGGGAATTCCCTTCCCCGGTCGACCGCGCGGTGCACATCGATGTCAAATGCACTGCCCGGCGCCGCCACCACGGCCGCGCCGATCACCCGGCCACCGGCCGCCGCTACCGCCCGCGCCGCCTCGGCCAGCGTGGCCCCGGTCGTCACCAGATCGTCCACCAGCACCACTGGCTGCCCCGTCAGCAGCCTCCCGGCCCCGCGCCGCACCTCCAGCGCACCCGTGACGTTCGCCAGCCGCTGCCGGGCGCTGAGGCCCGCCTGGTCGGCCACGGCGCGCCGCTGCCGCAGTACGGGGAGGACCCGGGCCCCTGCCCCCTCCCCCACCCCCGCCCTCCTGAGCGCACCGGCCGCCGCCAGGGCGATCCGGCGCACCGGATCATGCCCCCGTCCGGCCACCGACCTGCGGGCCGACGGCACCGGCACCAGCAGCAGCGGCCCGCCGCCGGGCCGCAGCCCCCGTACCGCCCCGGCCAGCACCGCCCCCAGCGGCCCGGCCAGCCGCAACGCGCCCCGTTCCTTGTGCGCCAGCAGCACGGCCCGCACCTCGTCGGCGTACGGCGCACCCGCCCACACCCGCGGCAGCCCCGCCGGCTCCGGCCTCGGCCGCACCCGCCGCGCCCCGCGCCCGTCCCGCGCGAGCGCCTGGCGGCATCCCCCACACAGCTCCGTACGCGGCCGACCACACCCCGCGCAGGCGACCGGCAGGATCAGACCGGCCAGTTCGCGCCACACCCCCTGCATGGCTCCACTTTCCTGCCGTCCGGGTCCGGCCGCCACCCCTGTGGATAACCTCGTGAAGCTCCCCCGGGGCCCAGGTCCGGCGAGGCGTTGACGCAGGTCAGCGGCACTGGCCCGGGACACGGTCCGTCGAGCGGGCCGAGCCCGTCGGCAGCCGGACCTCCGGCAGACCGGGGCGGCCGGTGGTGTCGGGGAGCCGCCCGTCGTGCAGACCGTCCGGCCGCGGAACGGGTGACCGTGTCACCCGTTCCGCGCGAGCCGCCCGCCATGGCGGCACCTGCCCGCTCGGGCACCCGGTCACCCGGTCGCCTCGCCACGTCACCCGGCCACCCCGTCATCCGGGATAGACCGGCGCCGTCCCGTCCTTCGCCACGGTCTTCCAGTTCGCGTCCGGAGGCAGCCGGACGATGCCCTCGGTGGCATCGGCGATCAGCGGCCTGGTCTCGTCCTCCGAGGCGGCGACCGCCTTGACGCCGTTGACGCCGGGCAGCGTCTGCGCGTTGGACGCCGAGCCGTCGGTCTCCATGAACTGCATCTGCTGCACCCCGCCGGACTCCCGCCCGACGACCACCAGCCGGCTGCCGCCCGCCCAGGACGCGGCCACCACGTCCTCCAACTGCGGGGCGATCGGTCGCAGTTCCTGCACGGACAGCACCGGATGCGCCGAACTGCCGTCCCGCTCGACCCGGCCGAGCTGGAGCGTCGTACGCCCCTTGTCCTCCACCAGGACCGCGATCCGGATACCGTCCGCGGCCACCTTGATCGCCTTGATCCGCCGCCCGCCGAGACCGGGCACCGCGACCTCTTCGGGGTCGCCCTTGCCCTCGCGTATCCGCAGCAGCCGGGAGCCGTGGGCGTCGCGGTCCGCGATCCACAGGTCCCCCAGACCGTCCCAGCTCGGCGCGGTCAGCCCCTCGTCGGCATGCTTGGCCGAGCCGGTGCTGGTCAGCAGCGCTCCGCCGCGCTCGACGCCGTCCTCCATGGCGGCCACGTACAGCGACCGGCCGTCGTTGGAGACCCCGGCCGCGGTGTTCTCGCCGCGCGAGATGGCGACCGAGCGCAGGGGGGTGCTGCCCGTACCGAACGGACCGCGCACCGGCATCGGTTCGGTCGCCGAGTCCGACATGGCGACAACCTTGTGGTCGGCGTCGATGAAGTACTCCTTGGGGGCGCGCCCGGTGGGCTGCGGCGGCGCGAAGTCGCGCTCGGCCTGGTCCTGGGACAGCACACACAGCGAGTTGCCGCCGTCGTCCTGGAGCTCCACCTCGCTGATCTTCGAGGCGCGTGTCATGTCCTGGACGGTGAAGAAGAGCTGAGCGGCCATCCGCTTGCACTGGGTGGTGTCGGTGTTCACCGCCGCCTTGCTGAGCTTGACCCGCAGCGCGTTGGAGTCGTCCAGCGCCAGATCATGCGCCGCGAGCCGGGTGCCGCGGGGGAACTCCGAGGTGGTCACCTGGTTCAGCCAGTCGGTGGGCCCGGACAGCAGCGCCTCCACACTGGCCGTGATCGGCTTTATTCGCTGCCGCAGGTAGACCGGGTCGGCGACGAGCACGTTGCGGCTCGCCTTCGGCTCCTCGGACTCCGAGTTGTAGGAGGCGAAGTAGTACTTGTTGACGGAGCGGTAGATGCGCTGGAAGTCGGACAGGCCCAGCACCAGCCCGTCGGGCAGCCGGTCGATCCGCCACTGGCCCTCCTCCTTGATGAGGTGGATCGTCTGGCGGTACGGCTTCTCCTGCGGGGTGTAGGCGTGGTGGTCGTCCACCGACGCCACCTGGCTGCCGGAGAGCGTGACGGTGTAGCCGTTGACGTCCTCGCGGTTGGGCTGCACCTTCGGCTCGGGCTTGGGCCGCTCCTGGAGCACCTTGGTGACCTGGAAGGGCCGCCAGGTCCGCCTCGCCGACTTGGCCAGATACTGCGTGGCCGTACGGAAATCCGCCTCGTCGCTGGTCGTCGCGTCGAGGAAGCTGCGCACGATGTTGGTCGGCTGCGCGCCGTCCTGCGGAGGTACGCCGTAGACCCGCACCTGCGAGTCGCCTTCGGAGCGCGGCGACTGGTCGACCGCCGTGACCTCCCCGCTGTCCGGCATCGACGCGCACCCGGCCAGCAGCGCCGCCGCGCAGCCGAGCAGGGTCAGCTTGCGCGCCCGCCCGGCTCCCCGGCGGGCGCGCGTACGGGACGTGGGCGCCACTACGCGCTCGCTTCCGCGCTCAGTGTCCACGCAGCCCGTCCTCCGATTCCACGCCCCGCCCGGTTTCCCGCTCCGCCCCACCGTCACCGGCCGGCACGTCGGTGTGCGCACCCTTGTCGCGCGCCGTCTCCCCGTTTCGTACGCCCCCGCTCTGCGGCATCACACGGGCGCCACTGCCGGGCAGCGCCGTGGGGTCGGCGGTCGCACGGGCCATCGCCCGCGGTTCCGCGGCGAGCGGCTGGGCACTTCCGGACTGCGAGGACCGCGCCTGGGCCGGGATCGTGGATGCCTTGCGCCCCGTCCCGGCGCGCGGCTGCCCCGTCTCGTCCAGCCCGCGGTTGCGGCGTGAGTCCTCCGGCTCCAGGGGTATCGGGGAGCCGCGCAGCGGCTCGCCGGCCGTACGGGGCAGGGTCAGCCGGAACTGCGAGCCGCCGCCCGGCTCGCCCCAGGCCTGGAGCCAGCCGCCGTGCAGCCGGGCGTCCTCGACCGCGATGGACAGGCCGAGTCCCGTACCGCCGGTCGTCCGGGCCCGGGCCGGGTCCGCGCGCCAGAAGCGGTTGAAGACCCTGGTGGCCTCGCCGGGCTTGAGGCCGACGCCGTAGTCGCGCACCGCGACGGCCACCGCGCCGCCGCTGCGGCTGCCCGCGGAGGCCAGCCGCACCACGACGTCCCGGCCCTCGCCGTGCTCGACGGCGTTGACCACGAGGTTGCGCAGCACCCGCTCCACCCGTCGGGTGTCGGCCTCGGCTATGACGGGCTGCTCTGCGCCGCGCACCAGGATGCGGGTGCCCTTCGCCTCGGCGAGCGGTTCGGCGCCCTCGATGACGCGGTGCACCACATCGCGCAGGTCTATCGGCTCGGCCTCCAGCGCGGCCGCGCCCGCGTCGAACCGGCTGATCTCCAGCAGCTCGGCGAGCAGTGATTCGAAGCGGTCGAGCTGGCCGCGCAGCAGCTCGGCGGAGCGTGCCGTGGCGGGGTCGAACTCGTCGCGCACCTCGTGGATGACGTCGGCCGCCATCCGTACGGTCGTCAGCGGCGTGCGCAGCTCGTGCGAGACGTCGGAGACGAAGCGGCGCTGCATCCGGGACAGCTCCTCCAGCTGCTGGATCTTGACCTGGAGGTTCTGCGCCATCTTGTTGAAGGACTCGCCGAGCCGGGCGATGTCGTCCTCACCGGTGACCTTCATCCGCTCCTGGAGGAGGCCGGCGGCCAGCCGCTCGGAGATCCCCGCGGCCATCCGTACGGGCGTGACGACCTGCCGGACGACCAGCCAGGCGATCGCGCCGAGCAGGATCACGACGAACACCCCGGCCGTCGCGAGCGTGCCCGTCACGAGCTTGAGCGACTCCGCTTCCTGGCTGAACGGGAAGAGGTAGTAGAGCTGGTACTGGTTGCTGTTGATGTCGTTGAGCCGCTTGCCGATGATCAGCGCCGGGACGCCGTCGTCCGACCCGATGCGCTTGATCTGGGTGTACTGGCGGAACGTCCCGGACTTGGTGTCCAGCTTTCGCCGCAGCTCGGCGGGCACGCTGCGCTCGGGGTCGACGTCTCCGGAGGCGCGCGGCCCGCGGGTGCCGGGGCTGGAGTCGCCGAACGGTTCGTCGGAGTCGGAGCTGAGCGCCACGACCGAGAAGACCCCTTGGCCGCCGCTGGCGAGCTGTTCGACCAGGCCGGTCAGCCAGGTCGCGGAGTCCTGGGTGCCGCGGTTGCCGGTGCGTGCGGCGTCGTCGCTACGGGTGTCGTCGGCGCCGTCGGCCATCTTCTGGGCGACGCCGAAGCCGCCCACCGCCTGGCTCTGCGCGGCCTGCGCCTTGGCCGTGAGCAGGCCGTTGCGGACCTGCCCGACGACCACGACGCCGAGCAGCAGGACCACGGCGAGTGACATCAGCAGCGTGGTCGCCACCACGCGCAGCTGGATGTTGCGGCGCCACAGCCGCAGGGCGGGCAGCAGCGGCCGGCGCACCCAGCGGCTGAAGAGCCGCAGCAGGGGGTGGACCGGCCCGCTCACGGCGCCGTCGGGCAGCAACTGCCCACCACGCAGCAATCGAGCAGACAACTTACCCGAAAAGGACATATCACCCGCCGGACCGACGGTGCGCCCCCGCTTTCCCTCCGGGGCCGAACCGTCCCGGACCATCTCAGCTGGGCCCCGCCTTGTAGCCGACACCGCGAACGGTCACCACGATCTCCGGACGCTCCGGATCCCGCTCGACCTTGGAGCGCAGCCGCTGCACATGGACATTGACCAGCCGGGTGTCGGCGGCGTGCCGATAGCCCCAGACCTGCTCGAGCAGCACCTCACGCGTGAACACCTGCCACGGCTTGCGCGCCAGCGCCACCAGCAGATCGAACTCCAACGGGGTCAGCGCGATCGACTGGCCGTCCCGCTTGACCGAGTGGCCGGCCACATCGATGACCAGGTCACCGATGGCCAGCTGCTCGGGGGCAGGCTCCTCCGAACGCCGCAGCCGCGCCCTGATCCGGGCCACCAGCTCCTTGGGCTTGAACGGCTTGACGATGTAGTCGTCCGCGCCCGATTCGAGCCCGACCACCACATCCACCGTGTCGCTCTTGGCCGTCAGCATGACGATCGGCACGCCGGACTCCGCCCGGATCAGCCGGCACACCTCGATACCGTCCCGCCCGGGCAGCATCAGGTCGAGCAGCACAAGATCGGGCTTGGTCTCGCGGAAGGCAGCCAGGGCCTTGTCACCGTCCGACACGAACGACGGTTCAAAGCCTTCGCCGCGCAGCACGATGCCGAGCATCTCTGCCAGTGCGGTGTCGTCGTCGACGACCAGGACGCGTCCCTTCATTTGGCCATCATCCCATTACCTGATCGTGACTTTCTCCATCGTGATGTGGAACACACCTCGGCGAGCGCTTCCCGGGTCACCGGCGACACCACTCCGGCCTCCGTCACGATCGCCGTCACCAGCTCCGGCGGAGTGACGTCGAAGGCCGGGTTGTAGGCCTGCGCGCCCAACGGAGCCACCGATATGGCGCCGCCCGTAACCGCCGCGGACCCCTGCACGCAGGGCAACGAGAACTCCGTCACTTCCTGCCCCGGCCGCTGCTCCACCTCGATATCCGCCCCCTCCTCGGTCTCCAGATCCACCGTGCTGGTCGGCGCCACCACCACGAACGGAACGTGGTGGTACCGCGCCAGCACCGCCAGCGGATAACTACCGACCTTGTTGGCCACCGAACCGTCCGCCGCGATCCGATCCGCCCCGATCAGCACCGCATCCACCTCACCGCCGGCGAACAGCGACCCCGCCGCACCGTCCGCCAGCACCGTGTACGCCATGCCCGCCCGCGCCGCCTCATAGGCGGTCAGCCGCGCCCCCTGCAGCAGCGGCCGCGTCTCGTCCACCCACAGCCGGCGCAGCTCACCGGCCCGATGCGCCGCGAGCACCACCGCCAGGGCGGTGCCCTCGCCCCCGGACACCAGCGCGCCCGTATTGCAGTGCGTGAGGATCCGGTGACCGCCGCCCGGCAGCAGCTCGCCCAGCAGCGCCAGACCGTGCTCCGCCATCCCCACGCTGGCCTCGATGTCCTCCGCGTGTACGGCCCGGGCCTCCGCCAGCGCCGCCGCCGGGGCATCGGCCCCGCCGGCCAGCGCCGCGCGATAGGCGCCGGCCGCCCGACGCACGCCGTACCCCAGATTGACCGCCGTCGGCCGGGCCTGCGCCAGCGCCTCCACGGCCTCGTCCACGTCGAAGCCCCGCGCCGCGGCCAGCGCGACGCCATACGCACCCGCGATGCCCAGCAGCGGCGCCCCGCGCACAGCCAGCGTCCGGATCGCCTGGACCAACGCCGGTACGTCCGTACACACCAGCTCGACCTCCTCCGCCGGCAGGCGGGTCTGGTCAAGGAGGACCAATACGGGCCCCTCCGGTGGCTCCTCCCAGCGCAACGACGGGATCGCGGGCGCCCCGGCGCCCGCCTCGGATACCTCGTACTGATCGCCCATCCACTCAGTCTGCCGCCGACCCACCCTCGAACATAAGGTCCCCTCACTCTCAGGGCGCGGGTACACAACGCCGGGCGCCATGACACGATGACTGGCACCGCGGACCCCGGACCCCGGCCGTCCCGGCGGACGGACAGTAAGAAGGAGCGACGATGAACAACTCTCCGGGCTGGGCCTCGCCCGGATCCACGCCCTCCGACGAGCCGGCCCGCGGCACACAGGAGCAGCCCACCCAGCCGGCGTCGGAAGACCGGCCCGAGCCCGCGGAGCAGCCCACCCCGCCGAACTGGTCCAAGGAACAGCCGCCCGCCGGCCAGTGGTCGGCCCCCGCCGGCATCCCCAGCCAGGGCGGCCCCCACGGCAGCGGCGGTCAGGGCACGGCCGACGACCGCACCCGCGCCTCGTCGTCGAGTTCGGGCAAGCCCGGCTGGGGCAGCCGACCGGCCCCCGGCCAGCAGCCTCCCTGGGGCGGCGCCTGGGCCGCGACGCCGCCGGCGGCCAAACCGGGCGTCATCCCGCTGCGCCCGCTCGGCATCGGCGAGATCCTCGACGGCGCGGTCTCCACCATGCGCGCCCACTGGCGCACCGTCCTCGGCATCTCCCTGATCGTCGCGGTCGTCGCGCAGACCGCCGTCACCATCGTCACCGGAGTGTGGTTCCGGGACGGCGGCCGTGCGACCACCATCTCGAGCGACAACGTCCCGCCGCTCCGCGACACCATGCGACAGCTCGGCGACACACTCGCCGGCAGCGCCATCACCTCGGCGATCGGACTGCTCGCCACGATCATCGCCACCGGTCTGCTCACCATGGTCGTCAGCCGTGCCGTCCTGGGCCGCGAGGTGACCGCCGGGGAAGCCTGGCGCGACGCCCGCGCCCAACTCCCCCGCCTGCTCGGCCTGCTCGTCCTGCTCCCGGCGATCGTCACCGCGATATTCGCGGTCGGCGTGGCTCCCGGCGTCATCGTCGCCGCCACGGGCACGCTCGACATCGGCCTGCTCCTCGCCATGTTCGGTGGCCTGGCCGCCACCGTCGTGAGCATCTGGCTGTGGGTCCGCTACAGCCTCGCCTCCCCCGCGCTGATGCTGGAGAAGCAGGGCGTCATCGCGTCGATGCGCCGTTCCGCCAAGCTCGTACGGGGCTCCTGGTGGCGGGTTCTGGGCGCCCAGCTGCTGGCCTACCTCCTGATCGGCATCGTCGAGTTCATCATCCAGATCCCGGCCACCCTCATCGCCTTCCTCATCGGCGGCGAGAGCCTCATGTCGTGGGCGAACGGCACCAGCAACGGCACCGGCTGGTCGTTCCTGATCGTGCTGGGCATCGGCGCGATCATCAGTTCCACCATCACCTTCCCGATCAGCGCCGGCGTCACCGCGCTCCTCTACATGGACCAGCGGATCCGCCGCGAGGCCCTCGACCTCGAACTCGCCCGCGCCGCAGGCCTCCCCGGCTACGCCACCGACGCCCCCGCCAACGAGACGCCGACGGCCACGACGACACCCGCCGACGAGTCCGGACAGCACCCCACCGACACCGCTCCCGGAAGCTGATGCGGTGACCACAGGGGGGAACATGGCCGCGCTCGGACGATTCATGGCGCGTACCGACGACGACATACCCGTGCGGACTCCTCGCCTCCCCGCCCGCGAGGCGGCCGAGCGCGAGCTGTCCGACCCTCGGTACCACCAGCACGACCCCAACCCGATCCAGCGAGCCCTCAATTGGCTCTGGGACCGCGTCAACGAGTTGTTCGGCGCGGCCGCCGGCACCACACCGGGCGGCTGGATCGGGCTCCTCGCCATCGCCGCATTCGTCCTGCTGCTGGTCGTCGCCCTCCGGCTCCGGCTCGGCGCGGTACGTCGCACGCCCACCACTGGCGGCGCACTCTTCGCCGACACCCCCCGCACGGCCGCGGAACACCGGGCAGCCGCCGACCGCCACGCCGCCGCGGGCCACTGGAACCAGGCCATCCAGGACCGCATGCGCGCCATCGTCCTCTCCCTCGAAGAACGCGCCCTGCTCACGCCCGGCCCCGGCCGCACCGCCGACGAGGCCGCCACCGAGGCCGGACGGGCACTCCCCCCGTACGCCGACCAACTGCGCACCGCAGCCCGCATCTTCGACGACGTCACATACGGCGGCCGCCCCGGCACGGAGCAGGCATACACCCTCCTGACCGGCCTCGACACCGACCTCCAGCGCGCCAAGCCCACTCTGGCCGCCACTGCGACCAGGAGCCGCGGATGACCACGGCCACCACGGACCGCCTCGCGCTCTCCCCCACCACCCGCCGGCTGTGGACCCGCTCGCGTGGCCCCCTCCTCGCGATCCTCCTGCTCGTCATCAGCGGCATCGTCCTCGCGGCCTTGCAGTCCGGGGAGCAGTACGGCCGACTCGACCCCCGCTCGGCGGACCGGTCGGGCAGCCGGGCACTGGCCCAACTCCTCGCCGCCCGCGGTGTCTCCACCCAGGTCGTGACGACCTCCGAGGAGGCCGCCGCCGCGTCGGGCCCCGGCACCACCCTGCTCGTCACCGACCCCGACGTCCTGACGAGGCGCCAGCTGACGAGCCTGTACGCCGCAACCGCCCCCAGCCCCGGACGCACCGTGCTGATCGCCCCCGGCACCTCGGCACTGGAGACTTTCGCCCCCCACGTCGAGGTCAACACCCCGGTCGGCAACTCCCCGAACCCGCCGGCCTGTTCCCTGCCCGAAGCCCGCCGCGCCGGCAACGCCCTCCTCGGTGGTCTGCGTTACGCCACGCCCGCCGACGGCGTCGACCGTTGCTACCCCGTCGGCGGCCGGCCCACCCTGCTGCGCCTGCCGGCGGCCGGCGCCGGCCGCGACACCGTGCTCCTCGGCTCCGCCGATCTCCTCTCCAACCAGCACCTCGCCGAGGACGGCAACGCCTCGCTGGCACTTCAACTCCTCGGTTCCCACAAGCATCTGGTCTGGTACCTCCCCTCCGTCAGCGACCCGTCGTCCGCCCAGGATGACCAGCGCAGCTTCCTCGACCTCATCCCCTCTGGCTGGCGCTGGGCCCTGCTCCAACTCGCCTTCGCCGCCGTACTCGCAGCTGTCTGGCGCGCACGCCGCCTCGGCCCCCTGGTGCCGGAAAAGCTCCCCGTCACCGTCCCGGCCGCCGAGACCACCGAGGGCCACGCACGTCTCTACGAACAGGCCAACGCCCGTGACCGGGCCTCAGCCGTACTGCGCTCCGCGACCCGCACGCGACTCGCCCCCCTTGCAGGCGTGTCCCCGGCTCACGCCCACACCCCTGACGTCCTCGTCCCCGCCGTACAAGCCCACATGGCTCCACCCCCTGACGCTGGAACAGCTCTCCACACCCTCCTGTTCGGCCCGGCTCCCGTGGACGACCGGGCCCTGGTCCGCCTCGCGGACCAACTCGACGAACTCGAATCCTCGCTCGTTTCCCAAGAGAGGCACGCCCCCCGTGAGCACCCCGACCGCTGACCGCGCCCGAGCCTCCCTCGAGGACCTGCGCACCGAGATAGCCAAGGCCGTCGTCGGCCAGGACCCCGCCGTCACCGGCCTGGTCGTCGCACTCCTCTGCCGCGGTCATGTGCTCCTCGAGGGCTCCCCCGGCGTCGCCAAGACCCTTCTCGTACGCGCCCTGTCGACCGCTCTCGAACTCGACACCAAGCGCGTCCAGTTCACCCCCGACCTGATGCCGAGCGATGTCACCGGTTCGCTGGTCTACGACGCCCGCAGCGCGGAGTTCTCCTTCCAGCCCGGCCCCGTCTTCACCAACCTGCTGCTCGCCGACGAGATCAACCGCACACCTCCCAAGACCCAGGCGTCTTTGCTTGAGGCGATGGAAGAGCGTCAGGTGACCGTCGACGGCACCGCCCGTCCCCTCCCCGAGCCGTTCCTCGTGGCCGCCACGCAGAACCCCGTGGAGTACGAGGGCACCTATCCGCTGCCCGAGGCCCAACTCGACCGGTTCCTGCTGAAGCTGACGGTCCCACTCCCCGCCCGCAACGACGAGATCGACATCCTCACCCGTCATGCGGCCGGCTTCAGCCCCCGCGACCTGGGCGCCGCAGGTTTGCGCCCCGTTGCCTCCGCCGCCGACCTCGACGCGGCCCGAGACGCGGTCGCCAAGACCTCGGTATCCCCCGAAGTCACCGGCTATATCGTCGATATCTGCCGTGCCACCCGCGAATCCCCCTCGCTTGCATTCGGCGTCTCCCCCCGAGGAGCCACCGCCCTGCTCTCCACGTCACGCGCCTGGGCCTGGCTGACCGGTCGCGACTATGTGACCCCTGACGACGTGAAGGCGCTTGCTCTTCCCACGCTCCGACACCGTGTCCAGCTCCGCCCCGAAGCGGAGATGGAGGGAGTCACCGCAGACTCCGTGATCAACGCCGTACTCGCGCATCTCCCCGTCCCCCGTTAAGACGACACCGTGGCCCTCACCGGACGCACCGCCCTCATCTCCGCAGTCGGAGCCCTCTTCGTCGGCTTCGTGCTGCCCAGCTGGCTCGGCATCCTCATCGTCCAACTCGCCCTGCTGATAGCTATTTTGTTCGACCTCGCACTCGCCGCGCCAGTGCGAAAGCTTCATTTCACCCGCACAGGTGACACAACCGTTCGACTAACAGGCGAAGCCCACACACACCTCACCCTCACCAACCCGAGCCGCCGCACCCTGCGGGCCACGATCCGCGACGCCTGGCCCCCGAGCTCCTTCCACCCCGGCTCGGGCATCCCCGCGTCCCGTCACACGGTGCGCATCCCCGGCTCCGAGCGGCGCCGGCTCACCACCGCGCTGCGCCCCACCCGCCGCGGCGACCACCATGCGGTCCGCGTCACCGTCCGCTCCTACGGCCCGCTCGGCCTGGCAGCCCGTCAGGGAAACCACCACGTCCCCTGGACACTGCGTGTGCTGCCGCCCTTCACCAGCCGCAAGCACCTGCCCGCCAAGCTCGCCAGGCTCCGCGAACTCGACGGCCGTACCAGCATCCTCACCCGTGGCGAAGGCACCGAATTCGACAGCCTCCGCGACTACACCCCCGGCGACGACACCCGGTCCATCGACTGGCGCGCCACCGCCCGCCGCCAAGACCTCGCCGTACGCACCTGGCGCCCCGAACGCGATCGCCGCATCCTGCTCGTCCTGGAAACCGGTCGCACCTCGGCAGGCCGCGTCGGCGACGTCCCGCGCCTCGACGCATCCATGGACGCCGCCCTGCTGCTCGGCGCCCTCGCCGCCCGTGCCGGCGACCGCGTGGACCTCCTGGCCTACGACCGCCGCGTACGCGCCTCCGTCCAAGGACACGCCGCCCGCGACGTCCTCCCGGCCCTGACCGAGGCGCTCGCCCCGCTCGAATCCGAACTTGTCGAAGCGGACGCCCGCGGCCTGGCCGCCACGATCCACCGCCGCACCCCGCGCCGGTCCCTCATCGTGCTCTTCACCGGCCTGGATGCGGCCCCCGTAGAGGAAGCCCTCCTCCCCGTCCTCCCCAGCCTCACCCAGCGCAACGAACTCATCGTCGCGGCCGTAGCCGACCCCCGCATCGAGGAAATGGCAACCGGCCGCCACACCCCCCAGTCCGTTTACGCCGCCGCAGCCGCAGAACAGACTCGCGCCGCCCGCCGTCGCACCGCGGACCGCCTGCGCCACCACGGCATCACCGTCATCGACGCCACCCCGGACCGCCTGGCCCCCGAACTGGCAGACGCCTACCTCACCCTGAAGTCCACCGGCCGGTTGTAAGGCCGCCCCGGCCTCCCCCACTCCCCTAGGGCAATTCCGATAGCTCTTCGGCTCCGCGACCTCATCCAAGGGCCATCACAACTACCTAGGCCGGAGGGGAAAGCCCTCGGGCAGCGTGCCCTCGACGAACAACATCCCCACCCGAACCTTGCCTTCTCGTATCGCCCGGGCACGGCGGTACTCCGGGGAGTCGTACCACTTCCGGACCCGGTCCATGTCAGGAAGCTCGATTGACATAAGCAGGCATGAGATCCCCCGTCGCTAGGGCACGGCGTGTACTGATGTCACGGCAGAGACTATGGGGACAAGCGCCGGGAGATCAGAGCTATCGCGCTTGTTTCCTGAGGCCGGCCCCTGGGCCTACGCAACGGATGCCGGATAGAACGGATGCCCTGATAGCAATGCATCGGGGAGCGGACGAGGTAGCCGGCCAGCCAAACGGGACACGAGCGACACCACCCATTCCGTCTCTCCCCTCCCGGATCCCGGAAATGCCGGACTCTACGTATGGTCCCGGAACGCAAAATAGCCTCGTTCCCCGAGTCGAAACTCGGGGAACGAGGCTATTTTTTTCAAAATTTGTTCGGCGGCGTCCTACTCTCCCACAGGGTCCCCCCTGCAGTACCATCGGCGCTGAAAGGCTTAGCTTCCGGGTTCGAAATGTA
>NZ_JBVIRA010000048.1:0-33438 GCF_055576575.1 Streptomyces sp. NPDC033270 | reverse complement strand
CACATCTGCGGGGGGTCGTGGGAGGGGTGGGGTTCCCCCCCCCCCCCCCCCCCCCCCCCCCGCCCCCCCCCCCCCCACAGGTGAACTACGCGTCCAGGGCGCCTACTTCACCGGCGCCATCTCGTCGACGATGCCCGGGTGGTTGTCGATCCACTTCTCGACGCCCTTGTCCTCGTTGCCCTTGCCGGCGTCCTGGATCGCCTTCTCCAGGCTGCCGAGCTCGTCGGCGCTCATCTTCCAGTTCTTCAGCCAGCCGTGGAACTCCGGGAACTTCTCGGGGAAGCTCTTGTTGCCGACCGTCTTGATCTGGTTGTCGGCGCCCCAGGTGCCCTTGGGGTCGGCGAGCTTGGTGAGCTTGTACTTGCTGTACGCCCAGTGCGGCGACCACAGGACGACCGCGACGGGCTCCTTCTTCTGGTACGCCCGGTCCAGCTCGGCGAGCATCGCGCTGGTACCGGCCGAGGTGACCTCGAAGTCCTCCAACCCGTAGGCCGGCGCGACGGTGTCCTTGAGCCGCTTCATCTCGCCGGTTCCGGGCTCGATTCCGATGATCTTGCCCTTGAACTCGTCCTTGTGGGCGCGCAGGTCGTCGAGGGTCTTGACGCCCTTGACGTAGGACGGCACCGCGATCTCCAGCGAGGTCTTGTCGTACCACGGTCCGACGTCGACGAGATCCTTCTGGTACTTGTCCCAGTACTGCTTCTGCGCGACCGGCAGCCAGGCGTCGGTCTCCACGTCGATCTGCCCCGTGGACAGCCCGGTCCACATCGGCCCGATGTCGAGGTTGCGGATGTTCGGCCGATAACCGCGCTTCTCCAGGACGTTCTTCCACAGGTAGGTGGTGGCGATGCCCTCGTCCCAGGCGGGGTAGCCGATGTTCGGCGCCCGGCCCGCGTCCCTGCCCTTGGCGTAGGTGGCCTTGCCGCCCGGCGCGACCTTGTCGACCAGGCCGGGGTGCTTCTTCAGCCAGGTACGGACACCGTCCTGCTCATGGCCCTCGCCGGCGCTCTTGATGTCGTTCTCGAGGCTGGTGAGCTGCTTCTCGTCCAGGTGGAAGTTCTTCATCCACCGGGCGACCTCGGGCTCGTCCTTCGCGAAGCCCTTGCGGCCCAGCAGGTGCAGGCTGTCACCGGAGCCGAACGACCCCTTGGGGTCCTTGAGCTTGGTGAGCGGGTACTTGTCGTAGGCCCAGTGCGGCGACCACAGCGTGACCGCGATCGGCTTCTTCTGGTGGACGGCGCGGTCCAGCTCGCTGAGCATGGAGGCGGTGCTGGACTCCTGGACCCGGTACTCGCCGCCCAGGCCGTAGTCCTTGAGGACCTTCTCCTTGAGGATCTTCATCTCGCCGGCGCCCGGCTCAATGCCGGTGATCTTGCCGCCGAACTCGCCGCCCCTGCCCTTGAGATCGTCGAGGGTCTTGACGCCCTTGACGTACGACGGCACCGCGATCTCCAGCGACGTCTTGTCGTACCAGGCGCCGAGGTCCTCCAGCTGGTCCGCGTACTTCTTCCAGTACGAGGCGTGCGTGGTCGGCAGCCAGGCGTTGGTCTGGACGTCGACGTCACCGCGGGCCTGCCCGGCGAACAGCGGGCCGGCCTCCAGGGCCTGCACCTTGGGCCGGTACCCGCGCTGCTCCAGGATCTCCTTCCACAGGTACGTGGTGGCCTTGCCCTCGTCCCAGTTGACGTAGCCGAGGCTGATCGGACGGCCGTTGCCGCCGCCCTGGCCGCCGCCCTTGCCGAACACGCCCATCCCGCCGGCGACCAGCGCGAGGACGACCACACCGACCGTCGCCACGGACGTGGCGGGCCGCCACTGCAGGAACTTCAGCCCGCCGAGCGCCGCCTGCGCCTTGGCCAGCGCCCGCCGGCCGAGCGGGGAGACCCGCTGGTTGAGCGCGCCGGTCATCCGGTCCAGGTACATGGCGAGGATGACGACCGCGAGGCCGGCCTCGGCGCCCAGCGCCACGTTGACCGAGCTGATCGCGTTGTAGACGGACGAGCCCAGTCCGCCGCCGCCGACCATGCCGGCGATGACGACCATGGACAGCGCCAGCATGATGACCTGGTTGATGCCGGCCATGATCGTGGGCAGCGCCAGCGGCAGCTGGACGCGGAAGAGAGTGCGCCGCGGGTGGGTGCCGAACGCCTCGGCGGCCTCGACCAGTTCCGGGTCGACCTGCCGGATGCCGAGTTCGGTCATCCGGACCGCGGGCGGCATGGAGAAGACGATGGTGGCGACGATGCCGGGGACCACACCGAGGCCGAAGAAGAGGATGCCGGGGATGAGGTAGACCATCGCCGGCATGGTCTGCATCAGGTCCAGGACCGGGCGCAGCGCACCGCCGACGACCCGGCTGCGGGCCGCCCAGATGCCGAGCGGCACGGCGACCACGACGGTGATCAGGCAGGCCACCAGGACCAGGGAGAGCGACTCGATGGTCGGGCCCCACTGCTCGATCGAGTCGATCAGCGCGAACCCGAGGAAGGTGAGCAGGGCGGCCGGCAGACCGCGCAGCCACCAGGCGAGCACCGCGAGGATGCCGGCCAGCAGCAGCGGTTCGGGCCCGGCGAGGACGGTGTGGATCCCGTCGTAGAGGCCGTTCAGGACCTTCGTGATCAGGGTGAAGAGCCAGTCGAGGTTGTCGCGCAGCCAGTTGACGGCGTCATTGGCCCAGCTGCCTATCTGGATCCTAGGCACCGGCGATCACCTTGCCCTTGGGCTCGCCGTCCTCGGCCTTCGCGGCGGTCCTCGCCGCGGGCCGGGCGGGGACGGTGGCGGGGGCCTCGTCCCGGGCCTCGCCGGACTCGCCGAGCGCGGCCAGCAGCCGCTCCGCCGGCACGGCACCGACCAGCGCTCCCTCGTCGTCGGTCACGGCGACCGGAACGGTGCTGGTGGAGCAGGGGGCGAACAGTTCGGCCAGCGGGGTGTCGACGCCGACGGTCGCGGGCGCGGCGGCCCGGAAATCCGCCGCGGTGGCGAGTTCACGCCCGTCCGGCGCCGTGGTGCCCAGCACCGTGCCGGTCTCGGTCATGATCGCGCCGGCGGTCAGCACCCGGCTGCGGTCCACGTCCTGGATGAAGGACGCGACATAGTCGTTGGCGGGCCGGACGAGGATGTCCTCGGCGCTGCCGGTCTGGACGATCCGCCCGTCCCGCATCACCGCGATCCGGTCGCCGAGGCGCATCGCCTCGTTGAGGTCGTGGGTGATGAAGACGATGGTCTTCTTCAGGGTCTTCTGCAGCTGGAGCAGCTGGTCCTGCATATCGCGGCGGATCAGCGGGTCGAGCGCGCTGAAGGACTCGTCCATCAGCAGCAGGTCGGCGTCGGTGGCCAGCGCCCGGGCCAGGCCCACGCGCTGCTGCATACCGCCGGACAGCTCGTCGGGCCAGGACTTCTCCCAGCCCTCCAGCCCGGTCAGGGCCAGCGCCTCGGTGGCGCGCCGCTCGCGCTCGGCGCGCGGCACGCCCTGCACCTCCAGCCCGTAGGCGGCGTTCTCCAGCACACTGCGGTGCGGGAAGAGCGCGAAGTGCTGGAAGACCATGGAGATCTTCTCGGAGCGGACCCTGCGCAGCTCCTTGTCGCTGAGCGAGGTGAGGTCCTGGCCGTCGAAGCGGACGGTGCCTGCGGTCGGCTCCAGCAGCCCGTTGAGCATGCGCAGCAGCGTGGACTTACCGGATCCGGACAGACCCATGACGACGAAGATCTGGCCCTCGTCCACCTCGATCGACGCGTCGATCACGGCGGCGGTGGTGCCTTCGGCCCGCAGCTCGTCCCGGCTCGCGCCGGCTTCGAGGGAGCGGACCGCGTCCTCGGGTCGTCTGCCGAACACCTTGTACAGGTGCTCGGCTTGCAGCCTGGACACATAAACCTCTCTTGTCGCACGAGAAACGACCTGCCACCCCCGCAGGCAGGTCGTGGTGCGGGACGGGTTCGGCCCGTCTTCACCAGTGAAAGGTTTGGATCTCCACCGGGTCCGCTCCGGCTGCGCGCCTGCCCGTCCTTATGCGGCTCAAACACGACGGTGTTCTAGATCACAACGCTGCGACGTATGGGGCATACGGCATCATGCGGGGTGTGACTCGACGCCTGATGCTCCTCGATACCGCCTCTCTCTACTTCCGCGCCTATTTCGGGGTACCGGAATCGGTCAAGGCGCCGGACGGTACGCCGGTGAACGCGGTACGCGGCCTGCTGGACTTCATCGCCCGGCTCGTCCAGGACCACCACCCCGACGACCTGGTCGCCTGCATGGACTTCGACTGGCGCCCCCAGTGGCGGGTCGATCTGATCCCCACCTACAAGGCGCACCGGGTCGCCGAAGAGGCTCCGGCTGGGTCCGCGGAGCCCGACGAGGAGGAGATCCCCGACACCCTCTCGCCGCAGGTCCCGGTCATCGAGGACGTCCTGGACGCGCTCGGCATCGCCCGTATCGGTGCGGCCGGCTACGAGGCCGACGACATCATCGGCACCCTGACCGCACGGGCGAAGGGCCCGGTGGACATCGTCACCGGCGACCGCGACCTGTTCCAGCTCGTCGACGACCGGCGCGGGATCCGCGTGCTGTACCCCCTCAAGGGCGTCGGCACGCTCCAGATCACCGACGAGGCGCTGCTGCGTGAGAAGTACGGCGTGGACGGCCCCGGCTACGCCGATCTGGCGCTGCTGCGCGGCGACCCCAGCGACGGTCTGCCCGGCGTCCCGGGGATCGGCGAGAAGACCGCCGCCAAGCTGCTCGCGACCTACGGCGACCTCGCGGGCATCATGGCCGCCGCCGAGGACCCCGCCTCTAAGGTGACCCCCGCCCAGCGCAAGCGCCTGCTGGAGGCGCGCCCGTACCTCGCCGTCGCCCCGAAGGTCGTCAAGGTGGCCGGCGACGTCGCCGTCCCCGACGTCGATCACACCCTGCCCACCGAGCCGGCCGACCCCGAGTGGCTGGAAGCGCTCGCCACGCGGTGGGGTCTGGGCGGCGCCTTGCACCGATTGCTCGTCACTCTCCACCGATGACCTGTTAGGTTAGGTATACCTAACCTAACAGGGGAGACCGCCGTGGCAGCAGAGCGTCCGTCCCGCAAGAAGCCCGTCGTGCACCGCGCCCGGGTACAGCGCACCGAGCGGCTCACCCCGCACATGGTCCGCGTGGTGCTGGGCGGTGAGGGGCTGGCGGAGTTCACCGCGGGCGAGTACTCCGACCACTACGTCAAGCTGGTCTTCCCGCTGCCCGGCGTGGCGTACCCCGAGCCGTTCGACATCGCGCAGATCCGCGCCGAGTTCCCGCGCGACCGCTGGCCCCGGACCCGTACGTACACCGTGCGCGCCTGGGACGGCGACGCCCGCGAGCTGACCGTGGACTTCGTGGTGCACGGCGACGAGGGCCTGGCCGGCCCCTGGGCCGCCGCCGCGAAGCCCGGCGAGGAGATCTTCCTGCTCGGCCCCGGCGGCGCCTACGCCCCCGAGTCCGGCGCCGACTGGCACCTCCTCGCCGGCGACGAGAGCGCGCTGCCCGCCATCGCCGCTTCCCTGGCCCGCATGCCCGCGGGCGTGCCGGTGCACGCGTTCATCGAGGTCGCCGACCCGGAGGAGCACCAGGACCTCGCCGCCCCGGCCGGCGCCGAGATCACCTGGCTCCACCGCGGCGGCGCCCCCGTCGGCCGCGAACTCGTCGCCGCCGTACGGGCCCTGGACTTCCCGGCCGGCCGGGTCCAGGCCTTCGTCCACGGCGAGGCCGGCTTCGTCAAGGAACTCCGCCGCCTGCTGCGCGTCGAGCGCGGCGTGCCCCGCGAGTCCCTCTCCATCTCCGGCTACTGGCGCGCCGGCCACGACGAGGACGGCTGGCAGGCCTCCAAGCGCGACTGGAACCAGCAGGTGGAGGCCGAACAGGAGTCGCCCGCGGCGGCCTGACCCGGCGTCACCGGACGCCGCCGCCACGGCGCCCCGCTACTCCACGGAGATGTCCTCGAAGGTGAGGGTCACCGTCTCGGTGGCGGGCCCGGAGGCGGTCGCGTCCAGGTCCGGGCCCGTCCAGGACGAGGCCCAGGCGTGGGCGAGACGGAACCGCCGGACCGGCTGCTCGGCGGCGTCGGACACGGTGATGGTGACGTTCTGCCGTGCGCCGTCGTGGTCGCCCTCCAGACTGGCCCTGATCCAGTCGGTGAAGGCCGTGCTCTTGTCCATGCCACGGGTGAGCGTGACCTCGCCGGCCTGGGGGGCACCCGGCTGCTTGCGCACGATCAGTTCGCCGGTGGACGAGGCCTGCCGTGTTTCGACCACGTCCTGCCCCATGGTCAGTCCGGAGACGTCCTGGAGGGTCTCGACCTGGAACTCGCCGAGTTCGATCGTGAAGGTGTGGCTGGTGAGAGCATCGCCGGTCAACATGGGCGGGTCCTCCTGCTGTTCGCGCGTGGGCGACCGGGGACGCCCCCGGCCGCCTGACCACCCCTCACAACGACCGACACCAGGCCAGGTAGCGCACCTCAGCCCTGGTCCGGACCGCCCCGGCCCTCCCCCTGCTCGTACCTGCGCGCCGACGCCTCCACATGCGCCAGCCGCCGCATCGCCATGAGGACCGCGTCCCCCAGCACCGTCCCCACCACGACGGTCTCCACCATGCCGTCGACCTCCGCGTTGCGGCCCACCCAGTCGAGATCGGCGGCCGCGACCCGTTCGCAGGCGTCGGCGTAGTCGTCGACGATCTCCTCGAACTCGCCGCGCCCGATGCCCTGGAAGGTGGCGAGCGCGACGGCCAGCGCCTCGACCGCCGGATTCTCCGGCTCCACCCGCCAGCCGCGCCGGCGGATCAGCTCCGCGACCTTGCCCCGCGCCTCCTCCATGCCGTCCGGGGTGGCGGTCGGCGGCGGGGTGATCGCCAGCTGGGCCGCGCCGAGCACCTTGTGCACCGACTCGCCGGGCGAGTCGACGGCGGCCAGCACCTCGCGGACGACCGAGACCGAGAGCCCGCCGACGTCCATCAGCCCGCGGATCAGCCGCAGCCTGCGGACGTGGCCCTCGTCGTAACTGGCCTGGTTGGGGCTGGTCAGCCGGCCCGCCGGCAGCAACCCCTCCCGGACGTAGTACTTGATCGTCGGGACCGCGACGCCGGTCGCGCGACTCAACTCCCCGATGCGCATGCCGCCCTTTCCCGCGCCCGGCCACCGCCCGGCGCTCCTTGCCTCCCGGGGCGCCCCGCCCGCTCCCGGCCTTGCCAATCCGGTCCCCATCATAGATAGTCCAGCTATCAGATAGCGGTAAGCACCACTATCCATTCTTCGGTTCAGGGGGACCCGTATGTCCAGATATCGTTCGCTGCTCGCCTTCTCCTGGGCGATGGCCGCGCTCGCGGTCGTCGCGGCGGTCGGCCTGGTCGTCGACGACCGGGTCCTGGCCGGGGCACCGATCTGGTTCAAGCCGCTGAAGTTCGCGGTGTCGTTCGTGGCCTACGGACTGACGCTCGCCTGGATGCTGTCCCGACGCCCGGTCCGAAGCCGGGTCGCCCCATGGGCCGCACACACCGTCGTGGCCGCCGGGACCGTCGAGATGGCGATCATCACCGGACAGGCGATCCGCGGCCGGCGCAGCCACTTCAACATCGAAACCCCCCTGGACCAGGGCCTGTTCGCCGTCATGGGCCTCACCATCGTGGTCCTGTGGGCGGCCACCCTGGTCATCGCGCTGCTGCTCTTCCGGGCCCGCCTCGGCGACCGGGCCGCGACCTGGGCGATCCGGCTCGGCCTGCTGATCGCGCTGGCTGGGCTGCTGCTCGGCGGGCTGATGCTGGCGCCCACACCGCAGCAACAGGCCGCGGGCGAGCTGAGCACCGTCATCGGCGCACACAGCGTCGGCGTCCCCGACGGCGGCCCGGCCATGCCGCTCACCGGCTGGAACACCACCGGCGGCGATCTGCGCATCCCGCACTTCGTCGGCATGCACGCCCTCCAGGCGCTGCCCCTGTTCCTGTACGGGATCGAGGCACTGGCCGGCCGGTTCGCCCGACTGCGGCACGAGCGGGTGCGGCTGCGGCTGGTGCTGGTCGCGGCCGGCTTCCTCACCGCGCTGCTGGCACTGGTGACCTGGCAGGCGCTGCGCGGCCAGGCGCTGATCCATCCGGACGCGGTGACGCTGGGCGCGCTGGGTGCCGTCGGGGCGGCCACCGCGATCGGGGCGTACGCGGCACTGCGGCGGCCCGCGGACGCCCACACCCAGGACGACCGCACCGCGGAATCCCCCACCCCCGCACCGGAGTTGACCGCATGAGCGACCGCACCCTCTTCGATCTGGCCTTCCTTCTCGCGGCACCGTTCTGGGCGCTGCTGGTCCTGGCCCCCGGATGGCGCTGGACCGACCGGATCGCCGCCTCGCCGCTGCCGATGGTGCCGGTCCTCGCGGTCTATCTCGCCCTGGCCGTCCCGGTCTTCCCGCAGCTGTGGGCCGCCGTCAGCCACCCCGGCCTCGCGGCGTTCCAGGAACTGCTGCGGCTGGGCGGCGGCGCCGGTGCGATCTGGGCGCAGGTGATCGCCTGGGATCTGTTCCTGGGGCAGTGGATGTACCGCGAGGCCCGCGCCCTGGGGATCCCTGCGCTGGTGATGGGGCCGCTGCTGGTGCTGACCGTGCTGCTCTCCCCCATCGGCGTACTGCTCTTCCTCGGCCTGCGCACGGCCGTCCGCCTCCGCGGGCGCCGCGCCGCCGGAGCGCGGCACCCCGCGCCGCACGGACGACTTTCCGCTCCCTGACAACAAAAGTTCTCGGTCGCGCTCAGGTGGCGTGATCGACGTAGCGCTCACCCGCCCCGCCGACGAGCCCGCACGGGCCTGGCAGGCCTGGGTCGCCGGTGCACGCAACGGCGCCGCGCCCCCCACGTACGGGGACGCGGCGCCGCCGCAGTGCCGGGGCCGGGCCCTATCGGTCAGCCCACGGACGAGTACGCCACCACGCCTCGCAGTACACCGTCCATCGCCCGGCGGGCCGTCCGCGCCACCGAGCCCTCGGGCGGGGCGGCCGCCGCTATCTGGCCGAGGATGTCGACCAGCTGCTTGCACCAGCGGACGAAGTCGCCGGCCGGCATCTCGGCCTCGCGGAGCACCTCGTCGAGGCCGAAGCCGGAGGCCCAGCGGTACGCCGCCCAGGCGAAGCCGAGGTCCGGCTCGCGCTGGCCGACGCCCTCCGCCTGGCTGATCTTGTGGTCCTCCTCCAGGGCGTCCAGCCGGCCCCAGATGCGGACCATCTCCCCCAGGGCGTCCCGGGCCTTGCCGGACGGCAGCTTGGGCGCCACCGCGTCGTCCGCCTGCCGCGCCTCGTACACCAGCGCCGAGGCGCAGGCCGCCAGCTCCGCCGGGCCGAGTCCCTCCCAGACACCGTCGCGCAGGCACTCGCTCGCCAGCAGATCCAGCTCGCCGTAGAGCCGGGCCAGCCGTCGTCCCTCGTCGGTGACCGTGTCGCCTTCGAGGTAGTCCAGCTCGGTCAGCAGCGCGCAGATCCGGTCGAAGGTACGGGCGATGGTGTTCGTCCGGCCCTCGATCCGGCGCTCCAACTGGCGGGTGTCGCGCAGCAGCCGGTGGTAGCGCTGCGCCCAGCGGGCGTGGTCCTCACGCTCGTCGCAGCCATGGCAGGGGTGCGCGCGCAGCTCCGTACGGAGCCGGGCGATCTCGCGGTCGTCGGCCGCCTCCGAACGGGCCTTGCGATGCCGCGACGGCACGATATGGCCCGCCTTCGTCCGCAGCGCGGACGCCAGATCGCGGCGCGACTGCGGGCTGCGGGCGTTGAACGACTTGGGGATCCGCATCCGGTCCAGGGCCGCGACGGGCACCGGGAAGTCGATCGAGGCCAGCCGCTTGACCTGCCGCTCGGCGGTCAGCACCAGCGGCCGCGGGCCGTCCTGCGCGTCGAAGCCGCGGTGGCCGTTCGTCCGTCCCGAGGGCATCCCGGGGTCCAGGACCAACGCCAGGCCCGCGTACTTTCCGGTGGGCACATGGATGACATCGCCGGGCTTGAGCTTCTCCAGGGCGGCCGCGGCGGCCACCCGCCGCTGCGCCGCGCCCTGCTTGGCCAGCTCCGTCTCCCGGTCCTTCAGCTCCCGCCGCAGCCGGGAGTACTCCTCGAAGTCGCCGAGATGGCAGGTCATCGAGCCGCGGTAGCCGGCCAGCCCCTCCTCGTTCTTCTGCACCTGGCGCGATATCCCGACCACCGACTTGTCGGCCTGGAACTGCGCGAAGGACATCTCCAGCAGCTCCCGCGAGCGGTGCCGGCCGAACTGGGAGACGAGGTTGACCGCCATGTTGTACGACGGCTTGAAGGAGGAACGCAGCGGATACGTACGCGTCCCGGCGAGGCCGGCCAGCGCACCGGGGTCCATCCCCCGCTGCCACAGCACCACCGCATGGCCCTCGACGTCGATGCCGCGGCGGCCGGCCCGGCCCGTCAGCTGGGTGTACTCGCCGGGGGTGATGTCGGCGTGCTGCTCGCCGTTCCACTTCACGAGCTTTTCCAACACCACCGACCGCGCGGGCATGTTGATGCCCAGGGCCAGTGTCTCGGTCGCGAAGACGGCCTTGACCAGGCCCTTGACGAACAGCTCCTCGACGACCTCCTTGAAGGTCGGCAGCATGCCGGCGTGGTGCGCCGCGATGCCCCGCTCCAGGCCCTCCAACCACTCGTAGTAGCCCAGCACATGGAGATCGGTGTCCGGGATTCCGGCCGTCCGCGCCTCCACTATGCGGCGGACCTGCTCACGGCCCTCCTGGTCGTTGAGCCGCAGGCCCGAATAGAGGCACTGCTGGACGGCGGCCTCACAGCCGGCCCGGCTGAAGATGAACGTGATCGCGGGCAGCAGGCCCTCGATGTCCAGGCGGTCGATCACCTCGGGCCGGCTCGGTGTCCAGATCCGGGCGCGCTGGCGCCGCTCCCGCTCCCGGTCGGCCTCGCGCAGATTGCGGCCCCGGCGCTTGTCCCGGCCGAAGGTCGGCCGGCTGTTCTCCATCCGCGCCAGCCGCTCCAGGTCGGGGTTGACCTCGCGACGGCCACCGCCGCTCCGGCCGTCCCGCTCCTCGAACAGGTCGTAGATCCGCCGGCCGGCCAGGACGTGCTGCCACAGCGGCACCGGGCGGTGCTCGGAGACGATCACGGCGGTGTCGCCACGGACCGTGTCCAGCCAGTCGCCGAACTCCTCGGCGTTGGAGACCGTCGCCGACAGTGACACCAGCGTCACCGACTCCGGGAGATGGATGATCACCTCTTCCCATACGGCGCCGCGGAAGCGGTCGGAGAGGTAGTGGACCTCGTCCATGACCACATAGCCGAGGCCGATCAGCGACTGGGAGCCGGAGTACAGCATGTTCCGCAGCACCTCGGTGGTCATCACGATCACCGGCGCCTCGGAGTTGACGCTGTTGTCGCCGGTCAGCAGACCGACCTTGTCCGCGCCGTACCGCTTGACCAGATCCTGGTACTTCTGGTTGGACAGCGCCTTGATGGGCGTGGTGTAGAAGCATTTGCGGCCCTGCTCCAGGGCCAGATGGACGGCGAATTCGCCGACGATCGTCTTGCCGGACCCGGTGGGGGCCGCGACCAGCACGCCTTTGCCGGCCTCCAGGGCCTGGCATGCCTCGACCTGGAACGGATCCAGATCGAAGTCGTACATCTCTCGGAACGGGGCGAGTGCGGTGGCCTGCTCGGCCGCCCGGAGCTTGGCGGCGGCATAGCGCTCAGCAGGGGACATGTCCTCGGTCATCGTGCTTACGAGACTACCGGCCACCTCTGACAACGACCCGATCTTTATGTGCGGGCTTTACCGAGCGGGGTGACGCCCGGGTCCGCACAGCGCGACGGCCCCGGCTCGTCGAGCACGGGGCCGTCACTGCATGTCATGAACCGTTACGTCACGTCGTCGTAGCCGCCGCGCCGCGGCGCGCCGCCCTCGCCCGCGTCCCCGCTCGCCTGCTCGGGAAGCATCCGCCCGGACGGCACCGGCTCGATCTCGTCGACCTCCGACGGCGTCAGGTCCAGCTCGGAGGCCTCGTCGTCGCTCAGCCCCGCGTCCGGGTTGCCCAGCCTGCGGCGGCGGTCGTTGAGGAGGCAGACCCCGGCGGCGCCGAAGTACAGCACCACGATCGGGGTGGCCAGCAGCCCCATGGTCAGCGGATCACCGGTCGGCGTGGCCAGCGCCGCGAAGATGGTGATGCCCAGCACCATGAACCGCCACCAGCCCACGATCCGGCGGCCGGTGAGCACCCCGCCGAAGTTGAGCAGCACCAGCACCAGCGGTAGTTCGAAGGCGAGGCCGAAGACCAGCACCATACGCGTGACGATGTCGAAGAACTCGTCGGCCGGAAACTGGTTGGCCCAGTCGCTGGGGGTCAGCCCGACCAGCGCACCCGCGGTGGTCGGCAGCACCGCGTAGGCCAGGTAGGCACCGCCGAGGAACAGCGGCACACCGGCGGCTACGAAGCTCAGCGCGTACTTCTTCTCATGCTTGTGCAGCCCCGGCGCGAGGAACGCCCACAGCTGGTAGAGCCACACCGGGCTCGCGAGGACGACTCCTGTCGTGAGGGCCAGCTTGAGCATGATGGTGAACGGTGCCAGCAGACCGTTCGCGGTGACCACGACGCACGGGTGCTCCCGCGGCGCGGCCGCAGTCGTGCCCTTGGGGCAGCCCACCGTGTCGATCACCGGGCCCGTGATGAAGTGGGCGATCCACTCGTACTGCCACATCGCAACGGCGGTGACCACGCCCATCGCCAGCACCGACTTCAGCAGCCTGTTGCGCAGCTCACGCAGGTGCGCCGCGAGCGGCATCCGCCCCTCGGGGTCCTTCTCCTGCTTGCGGGCAGACTTGAGCAACCCACGTCCTCGTCTCGTGCATCAGCCGTTGCCGACCCCGGGCCGGTGCGACTGGATCGGTTCGGTCAGCTCTGCTTGGTGGCGTTCGGCTCGGCCACGGGGCGCGAGCTGCTCACATCACCGGGAGCCGCCTGGATCGTACGAGGGGCCGGCTGTGCGGCCTCGGAGGAAGCCTCCGGCGTCGTACCGGTAGCGGCACCGCCCTCCGCATCGCCGTCCTTCTTCATCGCCTTGGCCTCGCTCTTGAGGATGCGAGCGGACTTGCCGAGCGAACGCGCCATGTCCGGCAGCTTCTTCGCGCCGAACAGCAGCACAATGACAACGAGGATCAGAATGATCTCGGGGGCCCTCAGGTTGCTGAGCATGTGCGACTACCTTCTCGCCGGGGCGGCGTCTGCTGGTTGCCTGCCGATGGGTCGGACTGGCGTGCTGGTGCTGCATCGATCGTAACGTTCGGTGGTGAACGCCGGGCAATCCCCTTGCATACGTGTGATTGCCTCGATCGCCGCGCTGTCTGAACCGCGCACGCAGCCTACCTCTCCGCGCCACGCGACAGCAGAGCGCCGACGCCCGCAGCGACGTCCGGAGCACCCGGCCGGGGCACACCCACTAGGGCGTGTCCCGCCCGACCTCGTGCATCCGGGACGCGAGCGGCGTGGCGGCGCGCTCCAGGTCCTGGGCGGCCCGCTGGATCCGCTCCGACGTCGCCCCGACCTGGCGGGCCAGCCGCCGTACCTCGACGAAGACGCGGACGGCGAGGACGCCGAGCACGGCGATCCCGGCGAAGCCGAGGGCGACAGCGATCATGGGCCAGAGCATGGAGCGAGCCTATCGGTCAGCCGATGTGCAGCCGCAGCGTGCGCACCCCACCGCCGGTGAGCAGCTCCACGATCCGCTCGCCGGCCGGTTTGCGCACCGCCCGTCCGCAGTCGGGGCAGGTGAAGGAGTAGAAGGTGGTGCGGCTGCTGGCGCCGATCGCCAGCCGGAAGGCGTCCGAGGCCAGCTCGAAGCGGCCCCGGCAGTCCGGGCAGGCCGCCTTGAAGAGCACCGGAGCGGTTGCGCCCGCCATCATGGTCGTCATCCTTCGCTGCCTCCTCCTTCTCCCTGCCGTGCACGCCGTCCGCGGTCAGCCCGGCGCCCCGGGCGGTCCCGGTGCGCCGCGCGCTCACTCGCCGTACGCCGCGAGCGCCTGGTCCGCCGCGCGCCGCGCGCTGTCCGCGAGCGCCTGCGGCGCCACGATCCGGCCGTCCCTGCCCAGCCGCAGCGCCAGCCGCCGCAGCGAGGCCGGGTCGGGGGTGCGCAGGGTGATGCGCAGCCCGCCGTCGGGGAGCTCCTCGGCGCTGTCGTGCGGGTAGTACTCGGCGACCCAGCGGCCGCCGGGGCCGACCTCGATGGACACCTCGGGGTCCTCGGCGGCCGGCTGCACCAGGCCCTCCGAGAGGTCGCGCAGTTCGACCGGAGGCGGATCGGCGGGCGCGTCGAGCAGCTTGATCTCGGCGACCCGGTCGAGCCGGAAGGTGCGCCGGGCCTCCGAGAGCCGGCACCAGGCCTCCATGTACGTGTGGCCGACCGCGAAGAGCCGGATCGGGTCCACCTCGCGCTCGGTCAGCTCGTCGCGGGCCGGGGAGTAGTAGCGCAGCCACAGCCGGCGCCGCTCGGCGATGGCGCGGTCGACGTCGGCGAAGACCCCGCCTTCGGACTCGAAGGTCACCGAGAGCCGGGAGCTGGCACCGGCCGCCTCGCCGGCCGCCGCCTCCAGCTTGGCGGTGGCGCGCAGCAGCGCCTGCCGATCGCCCTCGCGCAGTCCGGGCAGGGTGGCCACCGCGCGGGCCGCGACCAGCAGGGCGGTGGCCTCGTCGGCGGCCAGCCGCAGCGGCTCGGCGACATCGTCGGGGTTGTGCCACCAGATGCGGTCGCCGTCGGTGTCGATGTCCAGCAGGTCGCCGCCGCGGAAGCTCGTCCCGCACATCGGCAGTACGTCGAGGTCGGCGATCAGCTCGTCCTCGGTGATGCCGAAGGCGCGGGCGACGTCGCCGACGCGGGCGCCGGGGCGCTCGCGGAGATACGTCACCAGCGACAGCATCCGGCGGGTCTGGTCGATCGCGTTCGTAGCCATGGAGTCGTTCGTCCCTCTCAGCCCTTGGCCACGGCGCGCAGCCGGTCGATGACCTCGGCGCGCAGCTCGGCGGGTTCCAGTACGACCACATCGGGCCCGAACTCCACGAGCCAGGCGTCGAGTCCATGGCCGCTGGGGATCTTCAGCTCGTCCCAGCCGTCGCCCAGGTCGCGGACGGTCAGCGCACGGGCCCGCAGCGGATAGCCGTGCTCGGCGCGGAGCCTGATCCTGGCGGTGCCGGTGGCGGTCTCCCCCGCCCAGCTCTCCACGGTCTCGCGGACCGTGACGTGATCGGGCACCGGAGCGGTGAACTTCCCTTGCCGCGAACGGACCTTGCCGGTGATCCGGGAGAGCCGGAAGACCCGCTCGGCCCTGCGGTCGCGGTCCCAGCCGGCGAGGTACCAGTGGCCGCGCCAGCACTCCAGGATCCACGGTTCGACCTGCCGCTGCTCGGGGTGGGCGGCGGTGGACTTGCGGTAGTCGAAGACGACCGGGCGGCGGTCGCGGCACGCCAGCATCAGCGGCTCGAAGGCGGCCTCGTGGGCGGGGATGCGGGGTTCCAGGGCGCTGTGCGGCTGCCCGGCGTCGTAGTCCTCGCCGTCGCCGGCCAGCGGCATCCCGGCCGCGCGCAGCTTCTGCAGCGCGCCACTGGCGGCGCCGGCCAACCGGGCCTGCTGCCAGATCTTGGCGGCGAGCCCGAGGGCTGCGGCCTCCTCGGCGTCCAGGGTGATCGGGGGGAGGCGGTTGCTGTCGCGGCGGGCGAGGTAACCGATGTCGCCCTCGATGCCCTCGACGGTCTCGATGACCAGGCCGAGCTCGCGCAGATCGTCCTTGTCCCGCTCGAACATGCGGTTGAAGGAGTCGTCGCCGCTCGCCTCGATGTAGGCCTCGATGGACGATCTCAGCTCGCGCTTGGTCAGCGGGCGTCGCGTCCCCAGCAGGCACAGCGCCAGGTTCATCAGCCGCTCGGCCTTGGCAATCGCCATCGACGCCCTTTCTCGTTGAACTCCCGATCGTTGACCGTACCGCTCGGGGTGGTCCAGGTAAAAGCCGAGGGCCCGCGCCAGGGATGGCACGGGCCCTCGGATACCTCACAGGCGCGCGGTCCCGGGCCGGGACCGGCGGCGGTCTCAGACGGCGATCAGGTCGCAGACGAAGATCAGCGTCTCACCCGGGGCGATGCGGCCGCCGCCGGCGCCGCGCTCGCCGTAGGCGAGGTGCGCGGGGATGGTCAGCCGGCGACGGCCACCGACCTTCATGCCCTGCACGCCCTGGTCCCAGCCGGCGATGACCTGTCCGGCGCCCAGCTGGAACTCCAGCGGATTGCCGCGGTTCCAGCTCGCGTCGAACTCCTCGCCCGAGCTGAAGGCGACGCCGACGTAGTGGACCTTGACGAAGTCCCCGGCCTTGGCGACCGCCCCGTCGCCCTCCCACAGGTCCACGATCTCCAGCTCGGTGGGAGCCGGGCCCTCAGGAAAGTCGATCTCGGGCTTGTCGATGTTCACGAATGTGCTCCTACTTACGAATCTTTACGATTGCCGGGTCAGTCTCGCAGATCTCGCCGAGGGCGCGATCAGACCGTGCCGACGATGTCGACCGAGAAGACCAGGGTGTTCTTGGCCAGCTCGTGCTGCGGGCTCGCGCCGTAACCCAGCTTCGGCGGGATCACGATCTCCACCCGGTCACCGACGTGCTTGCCCACCAGGGCCTTGTCCCAGCCCTGGACGACCTGCCCGGTGCCGATCTGGAACGCGGTCGCGCCACCGTGGTCCCAGGACGAGTCGAACTTCTTGCCGTCCTCCCACTTCACCCCGGTGTACTGCGCGATCAGCCCGTCGCCGGCCTTCACCTCGCGGCCCTTGCCCTTGATCAGGACCTGCTCCTTGAGGTCCTTGGGAGCCTTCTCCCCCTTGGGGACGGTGATCGTCGCGGCCTTGCCGTCGGGCGCCTTCACCTCGGGCATCCCGCTCTCCGGCGACTCCTGCTCGCCCTCGGCATGCGCCTTCTTGTCGACCTTCTGGGCGCCGACCACATCGACGACCCACACCAGGCCGTCCCCCGGCTTGATGCCGGACTGGGGGTTGAGGCCCTCCCCGATCAGCGCCTTGGCGGTGCCCTCGACCTCGAAGCGGCTGCCGACCTTCTGCCCGGCGACCGCGGACAGCACCTTCGGCGGCAGCATCTGCTGGGTCATCTGGTCGGTGACCTCGCTGACGACCTGGGTGCGCGGCGCCCCCTTCTTGCCACCGGGCTGCGGCGTCCAGGTGCTGCCGAGCTTCTGGCCCTTCATCGACTCCGCGGAGAAGTCCAGCCGGACCAGGTCCCCCTTCTTGACGACCGCGCCGTCCCCCTTGATCAGGGTCTTGGTGACGGCCGTGTCGGACGGCTTGGCGCCCTTGGGCACGGTGATCTCGGGCTGCGCCCCCGCCTTGCCCTCAACCTTGACGACGGCTTCGCCGGACGAGCCCTTGCCGTCGTCGGACCCGCAGGCGGCGGTGAACAGCAGGACGGGCACGGTCAGCGCAGCAGCTGCGGCGCGACAGGTGTTCTTCGTGAGGTTCATGTGTCCAACTCGGGGCTCGTGGGGAAGGTGGGCAATGCCAGCCACTCTACGACCTGTCCCCGTAGACCTCCCCCGGTACAACACAGCGATGTGCCGGGAGCTGCCCGCTCCCGGCACACCACCCCTTCCCCGCGGGTCACATCCCGGCGATCAGCTTCTCCACCCGGTCGTCCACCGAACGGAACGGGTCCTTGCACAGGACCGTGCGCTGCGCCTGATCATTGAGCTTGAGGTGCACCCAGTCGACGGTGAAATCGCGCCGCTGTTCCTGAGCCCGGCGAATGAAGTCACCGCGCAACCGGGCCCGAGTCGTCTGCGGCGGCACCGACTTGCCCTCGAAGATCTTCAAGTCATTGCAGATCCGCGCCGCTTGGCCCTTCCGCTCCAGGAGGTAGTAAAGCCCCCGGCGACGGTGAATGTCGTGATACGCGAGGTCTATCTGCGCCACGCGCGGATGGGACATGGTGATGTTGTTCTTTGTGCGGTACCGCTCGATGAGATGATGTTTCATCACCCAGTCGATCTCGGTGGAGATCCGGTCGAGATCCTCCTCCCGGATCGCCTCCAGCGTCCGGCCCCACAGCTCAAGGACCCGCTCGACGAGACCCGTACGGATTCCGCGGCGGTCGCAGAAATCCACGGCCTTTTCGTAGTACTCCTGCTGGACTTCGAGCGCCGACGCCTCGCGCCCGCTGGCCAGCCGCACCTTGCGCTGGCCGGTGATGTCGTGGCTGACCTCGCGGATGGCCCGGATCGGGTTCTCCAGCGTCAGATCCCGCATGACCGTGCCCGCCTCGATCATGCGCAGGACGAGATCCGTGGCGCCCACCTTGAGCATCATCGTCGTCTCGGACATGTTGGAGTCGCCGACGATGACATGCAGCCGGCGGTAGCGCTCGGCGTCCGCGTGCGGCTCGTCGCGGGTGTTGATGATCGGACGGGAGCGGGTGGTCGCCGAGGAGACGCCCTCCCAGATGTGCTCCGCGCGCTGGCTGACGCAGTAGACGGCGCCCCGCGGAGTCTGCAGCACCTTGCCCGCGCCGCACAGCAGCTGACGGGTGACGAGGAACGGAATGAGGATGTCCGCGAGCCGGGAGAACTCACCATGGCGGGCGACGAGATAATTCTCGTGGCAGCCGTAGGAGTTTCCCGCCGAATCGGTGTTGTTCTTGAAGAGATAGACGTCGCCCGCGATTCCCTCCTCATGCAGGCGGCGCTCGGCGTCGACGAGCAGGCCCTCGAGAATGCGCTCGCCGGCCTTGTCGTGGGTGACCAGCTCGGTCACGTTGTCGCACTCGGGAGTTGCGTATTCCGGGTGCGAACCCACGTCCAAGTACAGGCGGGCGCCGTTCCGCAGGAAGACATTGCTGCTGCGGCCCCATGACACGACACGGCGGAAGAGGTACCGCGCCACTTCGTCAGGCGACAGTCGGCGCTGTCCCCTGAACGTGCACGTGACGCCGTACTCGTTCTCCAGCCCGAAAATGCGGCGGTCCATGACTGAACATTACGCCTGACGGCCTGCTCTGAAACCGGGTTCGACGGCCCCGTTTCGATCATTTTCCGCCGGGGCCGCCTCCGTCGTACGCCGCTCGGGCTCCCCGAGAAATCGCTTCGTCGACAAAAGGACGGCCAACGCGGCAAGACCACCCGCACCGGCCACCGCGAAACCCGCCGCCGCACCGCCGGCCTCCACCGCCGGACCGGCCACCGAGGCGCCCACCGCCGAGCCGACACCGAACGTCGTCACCAGCCACGAAAACGCCTCCGTCACCGTCCCCTTGGGCGCATGCCGGTCCACGACCACGAACGCGCAGGCCAACGCAGGCGCCAGAAACACCCCGGCCACACCCGTCAGGGCCGTCATCCCGACCACCCCGGGCACCAGCGCCAGCGGCAGATACCCCAGCGCCAGCAGCGCGACGAGCAGCCGCAGCCGCCCCTCCGGCCGTCCCGGCCACTGCCGCGCTCCGTAGACGATGCCCCCGAGCAGTGCGCCCGCGCCCAGCGCGGAGAGCAGCCAGCTGGAGATCATCCCGCCGCCGCGCTCGTCGGCGTACGCCACCGCCGCGACCGCTATCGACCCCAGTGCCAGCCCCACGAACAAGAACGCCCCGATCAGCACCAGCATCCCGGCCGAGCGCAGGGCCCCCAGCCAGTGCGCCTCCCGCGGCGCGCTGCGCCACCGCCGGGACGGCGCGGAGACCACGACGGAGAGCGCGCCGAGCACCCCGACCGCGTTGATGACCAGCAGCGCGGCCCCCGCCGACCAGACCGCCACGCACAGCGTCACCAGCAACGGGCCCACCGCGTACATGACTTCCTGCGCCACCGCGTCCAGCGCGTACGCGGCGTGCACCTGGTCCGCGCGCCGGAGCACCCCCGGCCACAGCGCCCGCAGACCGCCCTCCAGGGGCGGGGTGAAGACTCCGGCGATCACCATGGCGGCGTAGGACAGCCACAGCACCTCCAGGCCGACGACCGCCAGCAGCGCCATCCCGAGGGCGGAGAGCACCGCGGCGGGCAGCATCACCCGGGGCTGGCCGTAGACGTCCACGGCCCGGCCGAGCAGCGGCTGGCCGATGGCGGTACACACTCCGTAGACCGCGGAGAGCGCACCGGCCAGCGCGTAGCCGCCGCCCTCGGCGCGTACGAACAGCACCACCGCCAGCGCCGCGGTGGCGTTCGGCAGCCTGCCGACAAGGGTCCCCGTCAGCAGCCGGACCGCGTGACGGGTCCTGAGCAGCTCCGCATATCCCGCGGCCATGGCCGCTCCTTTCCGTCCGGACCAATCGAACGCGCGCACGTGTTACGTATAACCTTCGCCGTTATACGTACCATGGCGACACCCCGCGGTCCACCCCGCAGCGGCCGAAAGCGAGGAGTGAAACACCCGGTGACCAGCAACGAGGCCACGCCGCCCCCCGGTACCAGCACCGGCTCCACTGGAGCGGCCGGCGCCGAGCGCCCCGGTCGCCCGGCCACCAGCCGGGATGTGGCCCGCGCCGCCGGGGTCTCCCAGGCCGCCGTCTCCCTCGTCCTCGGCGACAAGTGGCAGGGCCGGGTCTCCCCCGGCAAGGCCGAGGCGGTCCGCGCCGCCGCCCGTGAACTGGGCTACCGCCCCAACCTCGCCGCCCGCAGCCTGCGGATGGGCCGCACCCGTACGGTCCTCCTCGTCGTTCCCGCGCTGACCACCGAATTCTTCGCCCGGGTCTACACCGGCGCGGCCCGGATCGCCGCCGACCACGGCTTCGGCGTCGTGCTGTACCCCTCGCCCGAGGGCGTGGGCCCCGCGCGCGACCCCTTCGACTCCGCCGCGGCCACCCTCGACGGCGTGCTCGCCTCCTCCATGGCCGCCGAGGCGCTCACCGCCCTGCGCACCGCCGGCCTGCCGCTGGTCATGCTCGACAGCGACCCCGGAGACGACCGGGCCTCGGCCACCGTCAACCTCGATATCGCCGACGGCGTACGGCAGTTGACCGGCCATCTGCTCGCCCTCGGCCACCGCCGCATCACCCACCTCGCGGCCGCGGTGGACTCCTGGACCTTCGACGTACGCGCCCGCGCCGTGGCCGCGGCCCTCGACGGCGTCCCCGGCGCGCTGCTGCGCCGCGAACCGGCCGCCCTCGGCGTCGACGCCGGACTGCGCGCCGCGCATGCCGCCCTGACCGGCCCCGGCCCCCGCCCCACGGCCCTGCTCTGCGACGACGACATCATCGCCGCGGGCGCCTGCAAGGCCGTCCGACGCCTCGGCCTACGGGTCCCCGAGGACGTCTCCGTCACCGGATTCGACGATCTCGCCCTCGCGCTCGCCGTCGAGCCGGAGCTGACGACCGTACGGCTGCCCGCCGAGGAGTTCGGCGAGGCCGGTATGCGGGCCCTGATGGCCGTGCTCGACGGCCGCCCCGAACCGGCCCCCACCCTGCCGGTGGAGCTGGTCACCCGCGGCTCCACCGCCCCGGCGGCGGCCGGCGGCGACAACGCCGCGCGCCCCGGCGGGCGATGACCCACCGGGGCGCGCGATCCGGGCAAACCGGCCCGGAAGCGGTACGTCAGAGCAGCGGCTCCCCTTCGGGACCGTCCCTGTCCGTACCGTCCTGGTCCTTGGCGCCCTTGCCCTTGGTGCCCTTGGCGCCCTTGGTGCCGCTCTCCTCCGGGGCGGCCCCGGGCTCGCCGGCCGCCGCGTCGGCGTCCGCCGCCGGCTCCTCGGCACCCGCCTCGCCGCCGTCCTCCAGCAGACGGGACAGCTGACGGCCCAGGATCCGCTTGAACTTGCGCTGCTGGGGCCGCGTACGGTCCAGGGTGGCGACCTCCAGCTGCTCGGCGGTCAGCGTGCGCTCACCGCCGTTGGTGTCGCGCGAGAGCGACTCCACGGCCAGCTTCAGCGCCTCGGACAGCGTCATGCCGTCGCGGTGGCGCTGGTCGAGGTAGCTGCTGATCTGGTCCGCGTTGCCGCCGACCGCCACCGAGCCGTGTTCGTCGACGATCGAGCCGTCGTGCGGCAGCCGGTAGATCTGGTCGTCCTCGGGGGCACTGCCGACCTCGGCGACGATCAGCTCGACCTCGTAGGGCTTCTCGGCGGCGCTGGAGAAGATCGTGCCGAGCGTCTGGGCGTAGACGTTGGCGAGGCCGCGCGCGGTGACGTCCTCGCGGTCGTAGGTGTAGCCCCGCAGATCGGCGTAGCGCACCCCGCCGATCCGCAGGTTCTCGAACTCGTTGTACTTCCCGACCGCCGCGAAGGCGATCCGGTCATAGATCTCGCTGACCTTGTGCAGGGCCCGGGAAGGATTCTCGGCGACGAAGACCACGCCGTCGGTGTACTGCAGCACCACGACACTGCGGCCGCGCGCGATGCCCTTGCGGGCGTACTCGGCGCGATCGGCCATGGCCTGCTGGGGTGAGACATAGAACGGCGTCGACACCGGCTATCCGTCCCTTCCTGTCAAGAGCTCGTTCAGTGGCGAATGCATAGCGGAACATCCGTCCCGTCAGAGCAGCGCGGCGCGCGGGCCGTCGGGCTGGTCGAGGCGGCGCTCGTGAATCGCACGGACGATCTCCGAGACCTCGGAATCGGCCAGCTTCTTGAAGCCCTCATCGGTGATCACCGTGACGATCGGGTAGATCCGCCGGGCCATGTCGGGCCCGCCGGTCGCCGAGTCGTCGTCGGCGGCGTCGTACAGCGCCTGGACGACGGCGGTGGCGGCCTGATCCTCCGTGAAGTCCTCCTGGAAGAGCTTCTTCAGCGCACTGCGCGCGAAGACCGAGCCGGACCCCGTCGCCGCGAATCCCCGCTCCTCCGAGCGCCCGCCGGTCACGTCGTACGAGAAGATCCGGCCCTTCTCGCGGTCGAGGTCGAAGCCGGCGAAGAGCGGCACCACGGCCAGGCCCTGCATGGCCATCCCGAGGTTGCTGCGAATCATCGTCGACAGACGATTCGCCTTGCCCTCCAAGGAGAGTTGGGCACCCTCGACCTTCTCGAAGTGCTCCAGCTCCAGCTGGAAGAGCTTGACCATCTCGACCGCGAGGCCGGCCGTGCCGGCGATGCCCACCGCGCTGTACTCGTCGGCCGGGAAGACCTTCTCGATGTCCCGCTGCGCGATGACGTTGCCCATCGTGGCCCGCCGGTCACCGGCGAGCACCACGCCGCCGGAGAACGTCACGGCCACGATCGTCGTGCCGTGCGGTGCCTCGATGGCGCCCTGCACCGGCGGCAACGGGCGGTTGCCCGGCAGCAGCTCGGGCGAGTGCGCCCCGAGAAAGTCCATGAACGACGAGGATCCAGGCGTCAGGAAGGCAGCTGGTAGACGCCCGGTGCTTCGAGTGTTGGCTTCCACACGATTCCTTCCAGATACTCGGCCGCCCGCCTCAAGACGTCCGGCCGATCCTTGAATTGGCCCAAGGCTGCGTTGCAACTGAAGCACGGTACGCCTCGGACCTTACCCGCCTCGTGATCGTGATCCACATGTACGGGGTCGGCATCCAGGCGGATCACGTACATCCGGCGCCGCTGCGTGATGCGGCGCGTCGCGCTCGGCTTCGGTGATGCCGGCAGTGGCGGCCGAACGCCCGGCCACCCGCTGCCGGCATCACCCCTGAAGCCCGTCACGCCGATGGCGATCCGCCGCCGCGAACGGAGCGAGTGGCAGCACTCGCTCACGTCCGGTCCGGCACCCCGCCCCTCTCATTCACATACGTGACTACTGTCCGCCCTTTTGCACGAACGACCGAACGAAGTCCTCGGCGTTCTCCTCGAGCACGTCGTCGATCTCGTCCAGGACGGAGTCCACGTCGTCGCTCAGCTTCTCCTGGCGTTCCTTGAGGTCCTCCGAGGCCTGCGCGTCCTGTGTCTGCTCCTCGACCTCTTCCGTGGAACGCGTGGCCTTGGCCTGTCCGCCGCCGCTGTCCTTGGTCGCCATATCCCTCACCCCGCTCGGTTCGCCCCGCTCGATGTGACCTTCAAGATCCGACCCTACAAGCAGGGTCCGACATCGGCCCTGCAGTTCTTGCAACGCCCGGGAGTCACCTCGATGATTCCCGCATCGCGGCGATTTCAGCCGCGAAGCAGCTGTGGATCGCCGCGAAATCTGTCGTGCACCTGCCGTGCATCAGCGGCCGGAAAGCGTCCTCACCAGCTCCTCTGCGGTACGGCAGCGGTCCAGGAGCTCCTTGACGTGCCTGCGGGTCCCGCGCAGCGGCTCCAGCGTGGGAACCCGCTGGAGGGAGTCACGACCGGGCAGATCGAAAATGACCGAATCCCACGAGGCGGCCGCGACGTCGTCCGCGTACTGCTCCAGGCAGCGGCCGCGGAAATACGCCCTGGTGTCCTCTGGGGGCTTCTGCTGGGCGCGCTGGACGTCGGGCTCGTCCAGGAGCCGCTTCATCTTCCCGCGGGCCGCCAGACGGTTGTACAGGCCCTTCTCGGGGCGTACGTCGGCGTACTGCAGGTCGATGAGGTGGAGCCGGGCCGCGTCCCAGTCCAGGCCGTCGCGGCGGCGGTAGCCCTCCATGAGCTCGCGCTTGGCGACCCAGTCGAGCTCGCCGGACAGGCTCATCGGATCGTTCTCCAGTCGGCCGAGCACGTCCTCCCACCGGGTGAGGACGTCCTTGGTCTGCTCGTCCGCATCCGCTCCGTAGCGGTCCTCGACGTATTTGCGGGCCAGCTCGAAGTACTCCATCTGGAGCTGTACGGCGGTGAGCGTACGGCCGCTGCGGAGCGTGATCAGGTGTTGCAGGGTGGGGTCGTGCGAGACCTGATGGAGGGTGCGCACGGGCTGCTCGACGGCGAGGTCGACGGCGATGAAGCCGTCCTCGATCATGGACAGCACCAGGGCGGTGGTGCCCAGCTTGAGATAGGTGGAGATCTCGGAGAGGTTCGCGTCGCCGATGATCACGTGGAGCCGGCGGTACTTCTCCGCGTCGGCGTGCGGTTCGTCGCGGGTGTTGATGATGGGCCGCTTGAGGGTCGTCTCCAGGCCGACCTCCACCTCGAAGTAGTCGGCGCGCTGGCTGATCTGGAAGCCGTGCTCGTGGCCGTCCTGGCCGATACCGACCCGGCCGGCGCCGGTGACCACCTGGCGGCAGACGAAGAACGGCGTCAGGTGACGCACGATGTCCGAGAAGGGGGTGTCCCGCTTCATCAGGTAGTTCTCGTGCGTGCCGTAGGAGGCGCCCTTGTTGTCGGTGTTGTTCTTGTAGAGGTGGATGGGCTGGGCGCCGGGCACCTGGGCGGCCCGCTCGGCGGCCTCGGCCATGATCCGCTCGCCGGCCTTGTCCCACAGGACGGCGTCGCGGGGGTTGGTGACCTCGGGGGCGCTGTATTCGGGGTGTGCGTGGTCGACGTAGAGCCTGGCACCGTTCGTGAGGATCACATTGGCCAGGCCGATGTCCTCGTCGGTGAGCTGGCTGGCGTCGGCGTTCTCGCGTGCGAGGTCGAAGCCGCGGGCGTCCCGCAGCGGGTTCTCCTCCTCGAAATCCCAGCGGGCACGGCGTGCCCGGTGCATCGCGGCCGCGTAGGCGTTGACTACCTGGGATGAGGTGAGCATGGCATTGGCGTTCGGGTGGCCGGGCACGGAGATCCCGTACTCCGTCTCGATTCCCATTACTCGCCGTACGGTCATGCGGCCCTCCTTGCCCGGCGGCGCCCCCGGATGGGGTCGGCGCTCAAGTACCGCTGAGTCTGCGTTCCGTGTGCGTGCCCCACGCCCGCACAGCGTGACGCAGCGGTACCGAAGAGCCTAGAACGCCTTTGCGGCGCTGGGGAGATCATTACAGTCATTGCTCCAGTCCGGTTTTCCCTGGTCCATCGCGCTCTTTTTCGGGAGCGACGGCGATGCTCCCGGAAATGCGTCCGGCTGCGGACGCCCCGTGCAGGACATCCGCAGCCGGAGAGCGGTGTTACAGGTATTGGCCGGTATTCGCCACCGTGTCGATGGAACGGCCGGTGTCGGCGCCCTGCTTTCCGGTGACCAGGGTGCGGATGTATACGATCCGCTCGCCCTTCTTTCCGGAGATCCGGGCCCAGTCGTCCGGGTTGGTGGTGTTGGGCAGGTCCTCGTTCTCCTTGAACTCGTCCACGCATGCCTGGAGGAGGTGGGAGACCCGCAGACCCTTCTGGTTGTGTTCGAGGAAGGCCTTGATGGCCATCTTCTTTGCGCGTCCTACGATGTTTTCGATCATCGCACCGGAGTTGAAGTCCTTGAAATAGAGGACTTCCTTGTCACCATTGGCGTAGGTGACCTCCAGGAAGCGGTTCTCCTCGGATTCCGCGTACATCTGCTCGACGACGGACTGAATCATTCCGCTGACCGCCGCCTTGCGCGAGTCGCCGTGTTCGGCGAGGTCGTCGGCGTGCAGCGGGAGATTCTCCGTGAGGTACTTCGAGAAGATGTCCTTGGCGGCCTCCGCGTCCGGACGCTCGATCTTGATCTTCACGTCGAGGCGGCCGGGGCGCAGGATCGCAGGGTCGATCATGTCCTCGCGGTTCGAGGCGCCGATCACGATCACGTTTTCGAGGCCTTCGACACCGTCGATCTCGGAGAGCAGCTGGGGGACGATGGTGTTCTCCACGTCCGAGCTGACTCCGGACCCCCGGGTACGGAAGAGGGAGTCCATCTCGTCGAAGAAGACGATGACGGGGGTGCCCTCGCTGGCCTTCTCCCTGGCGCGCTGGAAGATCAGCCGGATGTGCCGCTCGGTCTCACCGACGTACTTGTTGAGCAGCTCGGGGCCCTTGATGTTGAGGAAGAAGCTCTTCCCCGCGGGCTGCCCGGTCACCTCGGCGACCTTCTTGGCAAGGGAGTTGGCGACCGCCTTGGCGATGAGCGTCTTGCCGCAGCCGGGCGGGCCGTAGAGCAAGACACCCTTGGGTGGGCGGAGTTCGTGCTCCTTGAAGAGGTCGGGGTAGAGGTACGGGAGCTCGACCGCGTCCCGGATCAGCTCGATCTGGCCGCCCAGACCACCGATCTTGGTGTAGTCGATGTCCGGGACCTCTTCGAGGACCAGTTCCTCGACCTCGCTCTTGGGGATGACTTCGTAGACGTAGCCGGAGCGGGATTCGAGAAGCAGGGCGTCGCCGGGGCGGATGGTGGTGTCCAGCAGCGGCTCGGCGAGCCTCACCACCCGCTCCTCGTCGGTGTGCCCGATGACCAGGGCGCGCTCGCCGTCCTCGAGGATCTCCTTGAGGGTGACGATGTCGCCGGCGCTCTCGTACTCCATGGCCTCGACCACGTTGAGCGCTTCGTTGAGCATGACCTCCTGGCCGCGCCTGAGGTCCTCGGACTCCACGCTCGGGCTGACATTGACCCGGAGTTTTCTGCCTCCGGTGAAAATGTCGACCGTGCCGTCGTCGTTCGCCTGCAGGAAGACACCGAAGCCGGCGGGCGGCTGCGCCAGCCGGTCGACCTCTTCCTTGAGGGCGACGATCTGGTCGCGGGCCTCGCGGAGAGTATTGGCGAGACGCTCGTTCTGCGCCGAGACGCCGGCCAGGTTGGTCTGCAGCTCGACGATCCGCTCTTCGAGAATCCTCGTGTGACGCGGAGAGTCGGCGAGCTTGCGTCGCAGGACGGCGATCTCCTGCTCGAGATAGGCAACCTGACCGGCGGGATCTTCAGACCCCCGCCCCGGCCGGATGCCGCGGTTGATGTCGTCGTCGTGGGCTGCCACGGTCCTCACCTCCTCCAAGGAGCTGGACGCTTCCTGACCCTACCTGGGCCGGTGCAGGTTGAAACCCCTAGATCGAAAAGACTGTCGGGGTGTGTCCGATCTTCACCCTTGCGCACGTCCTCACGCCAAGGGAATACCCACCCATCAACATCGGAAAGCGAGCGGTTGTATCGTCGAGTCGGTCAACACCCGTCAGGGCTGGCGCCACTTAGACAAAAACGGTTCACGTACGCAGGAACGGCAGGCGAGATGACCGCACAGGACGAAGCCCCGGAGCTGGAAGTCTGGATCGACCAGGACCTGTGCACCGGAGACGGTATCTGCGCGCAGTACGCGCCGGAGGTCTTCGAGCTCGACATCGACGGTCTGGCCTATGTGAAGAGCGCCGACGACGAGCTGCTGCAGGAGAAGGGGGCCACAACGCCCGTCCCGCTGAAGCTGCTCACCGACGTGCGGGACTCCGCGAAGGAGTGCCCGGGGGACTGCATCCACGTCCGCCGCGTCAACGACCTCGTCGAGGTCTACGGGCCGGACGCGGAGTAGCCCTCAGGGAGCGGAACGCTCCCCTCGGGCACACCAGGTGACCGGTCAGACACTCTGGGCACCCATGGCGGCGGGGAGTTCGCTCTGAACGAACTTCCCGCCTCGCCATTGCCACTTGACGTTCCTGTGCACGTCCGGGCAGCAGCGCGGTACGTCGAGGTCGGAGTAGCCCAGGAGCTCCGTGGAGACCGCGCCGCCCTTGATGGCGAGGGTCTGGACGCTGAGCCGCTGCGAGGGCGCGAGGAGGGTCGCCACGACCCGTGGTGCGGCCTTCGTGTCGGTGGGCTGGGCCAGGACGAAGACGCCGCTGGGCGGGGTGCCGGTCTCGCTGTGGCAGCGGACCACCGCGACGGTCTCGGTCGTACCGTCTCCGTCGAGGTCGCCGGAGGCCTTCTTCACCACGTCGAGGCGGGTGGGTCCGCAGTCGACGGGGAAGGACACCCGGCTCGGGTCGGGGGCGGCCGCGGAGGGCTTGCCGGAGCGGGCGTCGCGGGCGGGCGTGGCGGTGGCATCGGGGGGCTGGACGAGGGACGCGGCCGCGACGACCGCCGAGACGGCGGTGGCGGTGGCGAGCCAGTGCATGGGGCGCGGCTGGGTGTGCAAGAGGTCCTGGCCTGCCATGGGCTGCACGCGGGGTAACTCCTGTGAAGTGCTGTGCCGGTGGGAGTGCCCAGCATCGTTCCACAGGAGGCGGCGGCAAGGAACCAGCTGGGCCGGAGTTTTACGGGTTACCCATGAGGCCTCCCGCGGGGCGTCACGGGGGCGTCCCGTAGGGCGTCGCGCGGGCGTCCCGTAGGGGTCCGGCAGGCCCCTGGCCGGTGAACGCGGGGGCGCCGCCGGCGGTTCCCGGGTGGGGGGAACTCGTCGGCGGCGCCTGTGGGTTCGGTGGCCGGATCCGGCCGGTTGTCGCGGGGGGTCAGTCGCGCCCGTCGGCGGCGGCCCGGTCCTTCCCGGAGGCGGCGGTCTCCCGCCCACCGGGGCCGGTGTAGTCCTCGCCGTACGCGCCCTTGGCGGGGCGGCGGCGGCGCAGCGGGGGCTCGACGCCGTCGGCGAGGCGCCGGGCGGTCAGCAGGAAGCCGGTGTGGCCGATCATGCGGTGGTCGGGGCGGACGGCGAGGCCCTCGACGTGCCAGGTGCGGACCATGGTCTCCCAGGCCGACGGCTCGTTGAAGGTGCCGTGCTCGCGGATCGCCTCGACGGTGCGGGCCATCTGCGTGGTCGTGGCGACGTAGGCGCAGAGGATGCCGCCGGGGACCAGGGCCTTGGAGACGGCCTCCAGGCACTCCCAGGGGGCGAGCATGTCGAGGATGACGCGGTCGACGTCGGTGTCGGAGAGGTTGTCCTGGAGGTCACCGACGGTGAGCGTCCATGCGGGGTGCGGGCCCCCGAAGTAGCGCTCGACGTTCTGGGTGGCGATCTCGGCGAAGTCGGCGCGGCGCTCGTAGGAGTGCAGCATGCCGTCGTCGCCGATGGCGCGCAGCAGGAAGCTGCTGAGCGACCCGGAGCCCACACCGGCCTCGACGACGCGGGCGCCGGGGAAGATGTCGGCCATCGCCAGGATCTGCCCCGCGTCCTTGGGGTAGACCACGGCGGCGCCGCGGGGCATGGACAGGACGTAGTCGGGGAGCAGCGGGCGCAGCGCAAGGTAGGCGACGTTCCCGGTGGTACGGACAACACTGCCCTCGGGAGCACCGATCAGCTCGTCGTGGGGGAAGGCTCCCTTGTGGGTGTGGAAGCTCTTGCCCTCTTCGAGCGTGAAGGTGTAGTGGCGTCCCTTGGGGTCGGTGAGCTGGACCTGGTCCCCGACCTTGAAGGGCCCGCGACGGCGGGCGGCACCGGTCGGTTCGGACATGTGACCAGCCTACCGGCCCGTTGGGGCGCCGCGGACCAGTGGGCGGGGCCGGGCGCGGCTCAGGGCGGGTGAGCCGCGCCCGGAGGCGAACCGAGCCCCGTCAAGCCGCCTTGCGGGCCATGGCGGAGACGAAGGCGCGCTCGACGTCGGCGGTGGACAGGACGCCGTAGATCTCGCCGGTCTCCTCGACGACGAGGTACTCGGTGGCGGGGGTGGCGCGCAGGTAGTCCAGGAGGTCCTCGCCGGCGAGCTCGGCGGAGACCCGCATACCGTCCCTGAGGTCCTGGGCGAGGGTGCCGACGGGCACCCAGGGGCGGCGGTGGTCGGGGACGCCGACGATGGCCGCCTCCCGGACGAGCGCGGTGGGCGTGCCCTGCGGGTCGACGACGACCAGGGCGCGGGCGCCGGCGTCGTTGGCGCGGCGCAGCGCCTCGGAGAGCGGCGTGGCGGTCTCGACGGGCACCGCGCGCCGGGTCAGGGTGCGGGCGGTGAGGTCCGGGAGGCGCTCGCGCAGCCGGGCCATGCGCAGGCTGTTGCCGGCGCCGGTCCAGATGATGGCGGCGAGGATCGCGGCGAGCAGGGCGTCGGTGAGCGAGTCGGCGCCGCCGAGCTCGGGCCGGTCGTTGCCCAGGGCCCCGGTGTGCGTGAGCAGCGGCAGCCCGATGAGGACGGTGACGGCGAGCGCGCGGCCGACCCAGGCGGCGGCCACGGTGCCGCGCATGGGATTGCCGGTGATCTTCCACACGACGGCGCGCAGCATCCGGCCGCCGTCCAGGGGAAGGCCGGGCAGCAGGTTGAAGATCGCGACGATGAGGTTGGAGATCATCAGGCCGGCGAGCAGGACGCCGGGGACCGTGCCGGGCTCGACCACCTGCATCCCGGCGTAGAAGACGCCGGCGAGGGCGAGGGAGAGCAGCGGGCCGACGAAGGCGAGGACGAACTCCCTGCCGGGCGTCTCGGTCTCCTTCTCGATCTCCGAGACGCCGCCGAAGAACTGCAGCTGGATGCGGCGTACGGGGAGTTTGAAGCGGAGCGCGGCGACGGTGTGCGCCAGCTCGTGGACGAGCACCGAGGCGTAGAAGGCGACGGCGAAGAAGAGCGAGACGAGGTAGCGGGCGGCGCCGAGTTCGGGCAGCACCCGCTCCAGCTGGCCGCCGAAGACCCAGGTGATCAGGGCCGCGACGAGGAACCAGCTGGGGGCCACGTAGACCGGCACGCCGAAGGGACGGCCCATCAGGATGCCGCCTCCGCCGGGCTTCTTGCCCGGCGGCGGCACCTTCGGCCCGTCGGCCCCCTTGGACGGTTCGGGCGGCCGGGGCCGCACGGACTCCTCGGGATCCTGCGGCTTCCCGCTGTCGTCCACGGTGTGGCGTCCCCTCATCGAATACGGCATTCGCCCCTGCTCGGCCTGATATCTCGATCATGCAGGGCGAAAGGGTCCGGCGTCGATGGTATGCGGAGCGTTCGGGCCCGCTCCGCTGCGGGGCCCTTACCGCTCGTGGCCGTTCGGCGCTTGTCAGTGGCGGGCCGTAGGGTTTGGTGGCATGGGATGGAGCACGGAGCAGGCCGGGGCGGGGACGCAGGACGCCGAGGCGGCCGCGGCGGGGTCGGACGAGGGCCGGCAGGCACGGCCGCCGATGGCGCTGTCGCCGTCGCGGGCCGGCGATTTCATGCAGTGCCCGCTGCTGTACCGCTTCCGGGTGATCGACAAGCTGCCGGAGAAGCCGAGCGCGGCGGCGACCCGGGGCACGGTCGTGCATGCGGTGCTGGAGCGGCTCTTCGACGCGCCGGCGGCGGAGCGTACGGCGGCCGGGGCGCGGGCGATGGTGCCGGGCGAGTGGGAGCGGCTGCTGGCGAAGCGGCCGGAGCTGGCGGAGCTGTTCGCGGACGACGCGGAGGGTGAGCGGCTGGCGGGGTGGCTGGCGGAGGCCGAGGCGCTGGTGGAGCGGTGGTTCTCGCTGGAGGATCCGACGCGGCTGGAGCCGGCCGACCGCGAGCTGTATGTGGAGACGGAGCTGGATTCGGGGCTGCGGCTGCGGGGGTTCATCGACCGGGTGGATGTCGCGCCGACGGGTGAGGTGCGGATCGTCGACTACAAGACCGGCAAGGCGCCGCGGCCGCAGTTCGCCGAGGGCGCGCTGTTCCAGATGAAGTTCTACGCGCTGGTGGTGTGGCGGCTGCGCGGGGTGGTGCCGAAGCGGCTGCAGCTGGTCTATCTGGGCAGCGGCGATGTGCTGACGTACGACCCGAGTGAGGCCGATCTGCGGGGCGTGGAGCGGAAGTTGCTGGCGCTGTGGGAGGCGATCCGGCTGGCGACGGAGACCGGCGACTGGCGGCCGCGTCCGACGAAGCTGTGCGGCTGGTGCGACCACCAGGCGCACTGTCCGGAATTCGGCGGCACTCCCCCGGTGTACCCGCTGCAGGTGCGCCCGGCGGACGGCGCCGGGGGGCCGCAGGGCAGAATGGAGACGATCTAGGTCTGCCATGGGTCGGGGCCGGAAAGCCGGGCCAGGCGTCGCGGGCCCGGCCGTGACCCGTCGGACAGACCCTGGGCCCAGTCCGGGCACAACGAAGGAGAGCTCGTGGCCATCCGCGTCCTGCTGGTCGACGACCAGCCCCTGCTGCGTACGGGATTCCGGATGATTCTGGAGGCGGAGCAGGATCTGGCGGTCGTCGGGGAGGCCGGTGACGGTCTGCAGGCACTGGAGCAGGTGCGGGCGCTGCAGCCCGACGTGGTGCTGATGGACATCCGGATGCCCCGGATGGACGGTGTCGAGGCGACCCGGCAGATCACCGGTCCGGCCAAGGACGGCCCGGCCAAGGTGCTGGTGCTGACGACGTTCGACCTGGACGAGTACGTCGTCGAGGCGCTGCGGGCCGGGGCCAGCGGCTTTCTGCTGAAGGACGCACCGGCCCATGAGCTGGTGCAGGCGATCCGGGTGGTGGCGGCGGGCGAGGCGATGCTGGCGCCGAGCATCACCCGCCGGCTGCTGGACAAGTACGCCGGGCATCTGCCGTCGGGCGAGGAGCCGGTGCCGGACACCCTGCACACCCTCACCGAGCGCGAGGTGGAGGTGCTCAAGCTGGTGGCGCGCGGGCTGTCGAACGCGGAGATCGCCGCGGACCTGTTCGTCAGCGAGACGACGGTCAAGACGCATGTGGGCCACGTACTGACGAAGCTGGGGCTGCGCGACCGGGTGCAGGCGGCGGTGTACGCGTACGAGAGCGGTCTGGTGCGCCCGGGCGCGCAGTGAGCCGCGGGGCAGGCGCATACGGCGGCGGGGGGGGGGGGGGGGGGGGGGGGGGGGGGGGGGGGGGGGGGGGGGGGGGGGGGGGGGGGGGGGGGGGGGGGGGGGGGGGGGTGGGGGGGGGGGG
>NZ_JBVIRA010000047.1:0-37309 GCF_055576575.1 Streptomyces sp. NPDC033270 | reverse complement strand
GCCGACGGCGGCCGCTGGGGGACGCCGAGAACATTGGCTTCGTTCCTCACCGTGAGCGTGTCTGCAAGGTCGTAGAGCGCGGCAAACTGTTCCACCACCGGCCGGAGCGGGCAAGCACTTTTCCCCAGTCGACCAGGGATATCGGACGGTGTCACCGGACCAGACGTCTGTAGCAGATGAGGGTGGCGGCGACGCCCGCGAAGGCGAGGAGGTGTTCGGCCTTGCGCTCGTAACGGCGGTGCAGACGGCGGCACCCGGCCAGCCAGGCCACCGTTCGCTCCACGGTCCAACGGTGGTGGCCCCGGCGCTGGAGCTTTCGATGCCTTTACGTGCGATACGTGGAGTAATGCTCCGGGAGCACAGCCATCGCCACAGGTAGTCGCAGTCGTACCCTTTATCGCCATGGAGCTTGGCGGGACGGCGCCGGCACGGTCCACAGCGTGACCGTATAGGTGGGATGCCGCAGGCCCTCATTCAGACGCCCCACCCAAGTCACCGTGGCAGACAGCCTAGTGATCAAGCCAATTGAGATGATCTCTTAGCGGGCTGGAATCGGCACGGCCGACGGCTGCCACTCTCGCCTGATCAACCCGAACACCCACGAGTCTGATACCTCGCCGTTCACGACGCAGTCCTCCCGCAACGTCCCTTCACGCACGAATCCGATTTTCTCCAGCACCCGGGCAGATGCCACGTTGCGCGTATCGGTCTCGGCCTGAACTCGATTCAGGTTCAGTGTGTCGAATGCCCACTGCAGCAAGGCGTGTGCGGCCTCCGTCGCGTAGCCGTGACCCCACACCGCCTCGTCGAACACGTAGCCCAACGACGCGCTGCGGTAGTCCGGGTTCCATCCGGTCAGACCGCACCAGCCGACGAAGGCCCCATCAGAAGCACGGTCGATGGCCACCCGCGCCCCGGCGCCTTCGTCCGCCATCTTCCGGCACATCGCGATGAAGCACTCGGCACGGGCCCGCTCGGTCCACGGCGGGGAGTCCCAGTAGCGCATCACGTAGGTGCTGCTGTGCAGCGCGAAGAGGGGGCCCGCGTCGGCGTCGGTGAAGGGGCGCAGTCGCAGGCGATCGGTGTGCAGTACGGGGGTGGCCAAAGTCATGCGCGCCATCTTGTGTCCTCATGGGGCGGGCAGACCACCGAATATCCGACCCCGGTCCGGTCCTCAGGACCAAGCATCACCTGCCAGCAGGTCGCGTACGCCTTCTACCCTCACCTCGACCAGGCACTCAGAGAATGCGAACGGCCACGACTATGCGGCCTGCCCACCGACGGCCCAGACATGAACCTGACCCGCAGTCGCCTCGGACGCCTCCCCCGCCAAGGCTTCCTCACCCGCACGACGACTGACTTCAGTAGAAGGGACAGCCACTCAGCACGCGACGCAGTGGGAAACCGACAGCACGGATGAGAACGGGTGAGAATCCGACAGCTTCATTGCGACAGAACAGCCGGGACGTCTCAGACGCGTGACCGATTGGCCACGAGGTGGCCAATGGTCGTGAGCTTTGGCCACGCGATCTGAGATCTCACAGCCTGTGTGGGATCTCGGGCCCCGTGTCCTACCGCGGGACCGTGACCTGTAGTTCTCCAGCTGGTCTGACGCCGATGGTCAGGTCCTGTCTCCGGAACGTGGCCACGGGCCGGTCGGCAGCGTCGCCGCCGTCACCTTCTCCTCGGACGACCCGGGTAGGAAACATCCGGGCGCAGGCGGATGCCGTTCTTGAGGAATGCAGGTTGGACGGTGGCGAGGCCAGCCCCTCCCGGTTGGCGATGTCCTGCAGGGACAGGTGGTCATGTTCGTACCAGGTGCGCCACTGGTCCAGGCGCGTAGCAGTGTGCTGGGGCGGCGGAATCGCGGCGGGCTCCAGTCTGCGGGGTGCTGGGACAGCAGGTGGACGACGTGGGCTGCGGTGCCGTTCAGGGTGCGCGCGAAGTGGGCGATGGACAAGTCGCCGCCGGCACGGCTTGGTGGAGCTGAGCGACGGTGATGCTGTCCGGGTCAGGGCCGGGTAGAGCGAGGTGGCGCAGGGCGCGCGCGGGGAGCCGGGGCGTCCACTGAAGTGGCTCGTCGATACCGTTCTCGTCGAGGAGTGCGTGCGGTGTGGGTACCGTCTCGGGGGCGGGATGGCTCGCATCTCAGCCCAGGGGCACGGCGGACGGACCGCAGCCCCGCTGCGGAAGGCGACTCCTCAGCGGGGGCCACCCCGACAACAACAGTCCCGCCCGCCGAAGCCTCGTCCCCTCCGCCACCCGACCAGCAGGAGCAGCCGGCCACATCGGCGGTCAAGTGACCAAGCTGAGTAAGCATCAGGAAAGTCAGCGTCAGGTCAGTAAGAACCCTGCCAGAACGGGTTGCACTCAACCACACCTGCACATGACAGGAGAACCCATCTGTGTGAACAACGCTCCAGGTCACTACACCTAGAGCAGGCTGAGTGCCTGCATCGCTTCGCGTTCGATGCGCGAGAGTTCGTGGAGGATGGAGCCGGCCTGCACGAGGTTCTTCGCGTCGCCGGATTCGCCTGCTGTTGCGACGAGTGCGGCCACCTGTGTCCAGAGGGTGGCGGCCTCGGTATACAGGGTGTGGCCGGTGCGCAGGCGACTGCTGTCGATCAGCTGGGCGCACTCGGCGAGGAAGTCCCGATAGAGATTGCGGAACAGGGCGCCGCCGGTGCCGGCCCTCTCCATGAGGACGGCGGCCCGTGGCAGGTCCTCCAGCGGATTGTCGCTGCGCTGCAGCCACTTCGGCACCTGCCTGGCGGCCTTCTCTATGCCCCGGTGGCCCAGGTTCGCGATGGGCGGGTTCAGGAAGGCGTCGGCGCAGGTCTTGATCGCGGGGATGATCCCGTCCTGCGGTGACGTCAGGCTGCTGGGCTCTGGGATGGTGAAGGAGCGATGCTTGGCGGTCATGGGGCCGCGCTCGGCCCTGGCTCTGGCCAGGCCGGCGAGGCTGGTGGAGACGGCTCCGCCCTGCGGTTCGGTGTCCACCAGGTAGGCGTCCTGTTCGTCGTAGCCGTACATGGCCACGATGTGCCCGCCGAAGTGCACCTTGGTGGTGAAGTAGTCCAGGTGGTAGCTGTCGAGTTGCAGGCCGACCGGCCGACCGGCCTCGATGGGTACCGCCACGTTCTGCCATGCCTTGCGCGGGGAGGTGGTCTCCTTGCTCAGCAGCTCAAGCCCGAGTGTGGCGGCCAGGTTCCTGGTGAGTTCGAACGGCTTGACCCGGCCTCCCAGGAAGGGAAAATCCATGGCTTTGCTGTCCCAGTAGATGAAGGACAGTCCGGAGCCGAGCCCGAACATCATGGGCTCGGACAAGTCGAGGCCCTCATGCCGCAGCAGCACGCCCAGCGCCGTCGTCTCGCAGTGCTGCATACCGCGGGTATCGACGTCTTTCACCATGACCATGCCACTCATTCTCCTCCTTCGCCCGACGGCGACACTGCAAATGGGTGTGCCGGACCGCCGCGTCCCAGGCATGATTCGCCGGAACAGGTCCCAACCGCCGCCACCAATTCTCGGGTCATCCGCGAACAGTTCCTTCCTCGGGCCGCGTGTCGATGTGCGCCGTGGCCTCCAGAAGCACGGGATCGGTGACCGACACGGCCGTGCCCGCGCCCGGTAGTTGGAAGCGCTCGACGCCTCCGTGCGCCTCGTGCAGGCGTAACTGGTATCGGTGCAGCCCGCCCGCAGCCGCAACGGCCCTCAGCCCGCCGTCCTCCTGGTGCTCTGGCCAGTCTGTTCCGAGGGGCCCCTCAACTCGCCCTTGCATCAGCCAGTCCCCCGGCCACCGCTTTCCTACCCCACGACGGGTCCCGTGCCCGCACTGGCCTCGGCGAGTATTTCGGCCGAGAACTCCTGGGCCCGGTCCGGCACCGGCAACACACCAGCCCGGCCAGCGGTCGGCACGGCGTGAGCAAGACAAGCCGGTCAGCGCGCTCTCAGCTCTCAGGAGTCAGGCCCCGGCCCGAGACAGCATTTACCCATGGCCCCGGCACAGCAGCCGGTCGGGGGTGCGCACGAAAGTGATTGGTCACCCCGCACCGCGCCCCCGATATCGTTGTCGAAGGCGCGGCCTGCACGGATCGCGGCCCTACGGGATGCGGCAAGCCCGGGGGGAACGCCGCGCACTGGGGCGTGCGATCGCCTTACGGCGTGTAGACGGCGTCACTGCCGTGCAGCTCCCTGGTGAACGCGGAGACGTCGGCGCTGCGATCGGCTCCGTCGAGGTTGTACGTCAGATAGACGCCGTACCCCTCGCTGACGGTGCGGCGGGCGAGGTCGGCAACCGTGCTCTTCGAGGTCCGGCCGATCTCGACGGCCGCCGGCGACAGCTTCGACTTGGGCAGGGCGATGCCGGGGACCTGCCAGGTGCCGTAGTACGGGTTCCAGGCGTAGTCGAACTTGGACGAGACGTCGACGCCACCGTAGGAGAGACGCGACGCGGCCGGGCCGATGTTGTAGAGGCTGATGATCTTGCCCGGCATGTTCGCGCGCAGCGCCGACACCAGGTACACGAACGAGCTGTCGTTGGGCTGGCCGGTGCCGTTGTTGCCGTACTCGGCGTACTCGTCGTCGAAGTCGATGCCGTCGAGGCCGTACTTGGCCACGGTGTCCGACAGTTGTTTCGCGAAGGCCGACGCCGCTTGCTGTGACGGGAAGTTGGCGAAGCCCGCGCCCTGGTGGTTGCCGAGCACCGAGAGCACGACTTTGATGCCCTTCTGCTGCAGCGGCCGTATTTCCGTGGCGGCGCGGTCGAGGACGCGCTGCACGTTCTCGTTGAAGTACAGATGCGCCGCCTTCGTGCCCGTGTCGTAGTTGATGTTCGCCGCGAAGATCACGGCTACGTCGAAGACGTTGCCGCCGCCGTTGGCGAGGGTGTACTTGCCGACGTTCAGCATGCTGTTGTTGTTCACCTCGACGTACGCCACCGAGGTCGGCCCCTGTTTCGCGGGTGCGGGGGCCGCTGCTGCGCCGGTCGTGGCGGTCACGCCTAAGGCAAGGGCCGCGACGGCCAAGAGCGCGAGCGCGGCCATCCGCACTCTGCTCCGTACCAGAGTGAACATCATCGATCGGTCTCCCATCGCGTAGGTCGGCGCCCGACCTGTCCGAAAGCGCCGAGTGAGCCCTCCGAGTTTTCCGCTCCCATGACCGAATCCCGAGAGTCATGCCCGAACTCTTCACAGCCCTCACGCACGTCGCGCCACAACCTGTGCTCCTGGAAGAGGAGTTGGTTCCTCCAGATCACGGTTCGATGCGCGTATCCGCCCTGGCCTACCGCCGACGATGGCGACGCGCTCGCAACGCAACTCCGCGCTCCCGGGAATACCGCGCCTCACCTGCGGAGAAGGAAACGGGAAACAGCACCATTCGCCTTGTCCGTCCGGCCGGGGTTGCCGCAGTCTTTCGAGCGGCAGCGCGGCCCACGGGCTGGAACCGGCCCGAGCCGTGCTCAAGGACACCGGCAGCGCGGTGGTCTGGTGGCTTGCGAAGAACGACGATCACGTGGAAAAGACCGTGGCGGACCTCGGACTACTCACCCAGCTCACGTCCGCCGCCAACGACACCGACGTGCCTGAGCGACTGCGGGATTTCCTGCCCCAGCCGCACATCGGGCGCCCCGTCCCGGAAGCCGTGGACGGGCCACCCGCTTCCTTCGAACGCGAGCCGACGGCCGCCGACCACTTCGAAGGCTTCCTCACCGGCATGGGCTTCTCGGACGGAGATGTCCGGCGGGGGATGCTGGCCAAGCAGATCGCCGACATCATCAAGACGCAGGACCGGCACGAGACGGCAGAGGAACTGCTGAGAAGGTTCGACCCGCCGGCGAGTTACGCACCGGAGAACGACGCGACCGACGAGACACCCGGACACTGACCCACAGATCCCTCCTGACCGGTCAGCGCAGGTCCGACCTCGGTGCTTGGGGCTTCCGGTGCTTACCGGTGCCGGCGCCGAGCTTGGGCGCCGGCCCCGACACCGATGGGGGTTCAGCGGCCTCGGGGTACAGGATGCGTTTCGCCTCGTCGAGGTTGGACGCGAACCCGTGCGGCTCCCAGGAGTATCCGTTCCACCGCTGGATGACGCGAGGCGCGTCTGGATTCAGATGCGAGCCTTTGGGCCCGTCGCCGGAGACGAGGGGAATTGCGCGGAGCCGCCCGACCTTCGCGTCACGGCGCTCCGCCCATTCCGACAACGGTTCGTCGTCCATCTCGCGTCCCTACGGTTCGGCGGCTGCTCCCCAGGAGGATAGTGGGCTCCCAGGCGTGTGCAGCGGAAGAGGCGACACGCCGGCGTCGGCGGGCAGCGGTGTGCACTGGAGCCGTTGACGCCCGGACAGTTCCCCCTGTTCACCGTGGCGCGGTGGCTGACGAAGGAGACCGTGCGCGCCATCGCCCAGCGACGGGTGCGCGACGGGAATCGGGTCCGGGTGGTGCTCTTGGAGATGGCGGCGGACGCCCGGGACTGGGCGGGACGCTCTGCGTTCTGCACGCCAGGGCGGCTCCGTCCGAGGTCGGCGGGCGTTTCACCTGCTACCGATCGAGCTGCCTACTCCACCGCATACAGCAGCCTGTACTCAGCACCATCCGCCCTGAAGCGCAGACTGCGCTCACCAGGCGTATCCGTAATCCACTGCTCCCCGAGCTTGCCATCCCTACCCGAGGCGCCGGCCTCCCCGAGGGATACCGCAATCGTCCCCGTGAAGTCGCAGTCGTACTTCACGGTGTACATCCGATCTCCCAGCACCGTTCCATTCCACACAGTGCCGCGATCCTGGAGAACAAGCCTCGGCTCATCGAAGCCGCTCCAGCCCTCAGTCGTGACGCACTTGAGCTTCTCCAGATACAGCTTGGCCATACCGTCCCCTGTGAAGGATCCTTCTCGACACTTCACATCCTGCCGAGCCTCGATAAACGATCACTAAATGATCTGGCACGGCATGCGTCGCACAAGCGATGTGCCACACGAAGCGGGCGGGAGTGGTGGGTTGCGCGCCTGCGGAGCGCCCTGCCCGTTCCGGTCGCTGTGGGGCGGGGCACCTGCGGTCCAAAGGCCCCGCCGGAAGACCTTGTGGTCGTCCGGCGTGCGCAGCTGACCGAGCAAGTTGCCGTCGAGGCCCCCGCTGCCCCCGCTGGTACGACGGGCGAGGCCGCGCTTCGTCCTTGCAGTTTCTCTGGCAACAGGCTGGCAGCACTCCATGGCAGTTGCTCGCGGGTAAGGTCATCAGTTCACTCTGGCGAACTCGATCCATCGCAGCCATCCGGCTCAGACTCAGGCCTTGCACCGTTACCTGCGCTGGCGCAACGCCGACACTCGCCACCCCGACGTTCTCGCCGCGCAACGCCGAGAACGCTCCCGTATCCGCAAGGGAGAAGGGTTTTCGCCGAGGTGGACAGCGTCTCGGCTCTGTGGCCTGACCGCTCCATTCGATGAGAACGCAGACGCGACCTCAGGCCGACTGCAGAGGCGGTACCTGCAGCCACAGCCTTGAGTTCGTTGATGCGCCGCTCGACGGTGTTCCGCTGTTTGTAGGTCTCGCGGTCGAGGGCCGGCGGGCGGCCGCCGAAGCGGCGAGCCGTGAGGCCGCCCTCGGGGCGAACGGCGCGAGATTGCGGACGGGCCCTGGCAATACGACACGAGTGCGAAAGCGTCAGGAACTCATCGAGACGCCACGCTTCTCGGCGAGTGGGTGGGGCGGGCTGTCGCGCCGGTGTGGTCAGATCCCGCCGAACGGAAGGAAGTTCTTCCCTTTCAGGCATTCACTGCCGAAGGGGTATCTAACGGCGACCACGACACCCTACTCTGGAGCCGCCCCGGTCGCGTCCACGGACGTACGGACGTGGTGTACGGCATCGCGCCAGTGCGGGCGATCCGGCCTGTCCGGCCGTCCCGGTCGTATGCCCAAGTACCCGGGCCCGCTGCATCGCGTCACCCAGGGAGGCGAACGTGCCCAGTGGGGCTGGATCGACCGGTTCCGCACCCGTCGCGCCCTCCGGCGACACCGCCCCGGGCACTCCCCACGCGCCGGCGATCTCGCTGCCGAAGGGTGGCGGCGCCATCCGCGGGATCGGGGAGAAGTTCACCGCGAACCTGGTGACCGGCACCGGCGGGCTCTCGGTTCCCCTCGCGATCAGTCCGGGGCGGTCCGGGTTCGGCCCGTCTCTGACACTCGGTTACGACTCCGGTGCCGGCAACGGCCCGTTCGGGATCGGCTGGGGGATCGGGCTTCCGGCGATCACCCGCAAGATCGACAAGGGCATCCCGGGCTATGTCGACGACGGCGAGGAATTCGAAGACACCTTCATCCTGTCCGGCACGGAGGACCTTGTCCCCGTCCTGGTGGAGCGCGGTGGGGAGTTGATCCGAAATCGCCGGTCGTGCAGGGTGGACGGCTCGGAATATGTGGTGTGCCGATATCGGCCGCGCGTGGAAGGCCTCTATGCGCGCATCGAGCGGTGGACCGACGTACGGTCCGGCGACGTCCATTGGCGCTCGATCAGCCGGGACAATGTCACCACCGTCTATGGACGTGACGACGCCAGCCGCATCGCCGACCCCAACGACGCGCGTCGGGTTTTCAGTTGGCTGATCTGTGAAAGCCATGACGATGTCGGCAACGCGGTCCGCTACGAGTACAAGACCGAGGACGGCAGCGGCGTCGATCTCGCTGCCTGCTGCGAGCGCAACCGCACCGCCGCCGATCGCGCCGCGAACCGGTATCTGAAGCGAATCCGCTACGGAAACACGGTTTCCCGGCTGGTCTCCGATGATTCGGACCATATGTTCGAGATCGTGTTCGACTATGGCGAACACGACGAGAGTACGGCCGAAGTCCGGCCGTGGGCCTGTCGACTGGACCCGTTCTCCTCCTACCGGGCCGGATTCGAGATTCGCGGCTACCGGCTCTGCCGCCGGGTGCTGATGTTCCATCATTTCCCGGACGAGCCCGAGGTCGGTCGTGACTGCCTGGTGCGCTCCACCGAGCTGGTGTATCGCGGTGATGCCGCGCGGGGCGAGGTGACGGGCGCGTTTTTGGAGTCGGTATCACACAGCGGATGGCGGCGGGCTTCCGGTGGATACCTCACCAGGTCGTTGCCGTCACTGGAATTCTCCTATTCCCAGGCCGAGATCGACACCGAGGTACGCACGCTCGACACGGCCGACCTGGAGAACGCGCCGATCGGCGTGGACGGATCGGCCTACCGATGGACGGACTTGGAGGGCGACGGGCTGGCCGGGCTGCTCACCGAGCAGGCCGGGACCTGGTTCTACAAGCCCAACCTCGGCGGTGGCCACCTCGGACCGATGCGCGTGGTACGCAGCCGCCCGAACGGCGGCCGGACCGAGCTGCTGGACCTGGACGGCGACGGTCGCCCGGCCGTGGTGGATTTCGGTGGCACCACACCGGGGTTCACCGAACGCTCCGACCAGGACTGGGAGGTGTTCCGGCCGTTCCGGTCCCGACCGAACCTGGCCTGGGACGACCCGAACCTGCGCTTCGTGGACCTCAGCGGCGACGGCCGGGCCGACGTGCTTGTCACCGGCGAGCCGGGCTGGACCTGGTATCGATCGCTGGGCGAGGAGGGATTCGACACCGGCCGCCGGACCTGGCCGGCACAGGACGAGGAATCCGGGCCGCAACTGGTCTTCGCCGACCGCACCTCGTCGATCCACTTGGCGGACCTGTCCGGCGACGGGCTCGCCGACCTGGTCCGGATCCGCAACGGCGAGATCTGCTACTGGCCGAACCTGGGCCACGGCCGGTTCGGCGCCAAGGTCGGCATGGACGGCGCTCCCCGGCTCGACAGTCCGGACCAGTTCGACCCGGCCAGGATCCGGCTGGCCGATGTCGATGGTTCCGGCCCGGCGGACCTGATCTACCTGCACCGCGACGGGGTCCGGCTCTACCTGAACCGTTCGGGCAACGCGTGGAGCGCTCCGCACGCCCTGCCCGTGGCCTTTCCCCGGATCGAGAACGCGTCCAAGGTCGCCGCGATCGACCTGCTCGGCTCCGGGACCGGCTGCCTGGTGTGGTCCTCGCCGCTGCCCGCCGAATCCGGCCGGCAGCTGCGTTATCTGGATCTGATGCGCGGCGGCAAACCCCATCTGCTCACCGGGGTACGCAACAACCTGGGCGCCGAAACACATATCCGCTACGCCCCCTCGACCCGCTTCTCCGCGGATGACGCCGCCGCCGGGCGCCCCTGGCTGACCCGGTTGCCGTTCGTCGTTCACCTGGTCGAGCGCGTGGAGACGGTGGACGCGATCGGTCGTCACCGATTCGTCAGCCGGTACGCCTACCACCATGGCCATTTCGACGGGCCGGAGCGTGAGTTCCGGGGTTTCGGCATGGTCGAGCAGACCGATACCGAAGCGTTGGAGGCACTGGCCGAGGCCGGCAATGTGGACGAGGCCACGTACCGGCCACCCACGCTCACCCGGACCTGGTTCCACACGGGTGCCTTTCTCCCCGGACAGCGGATCTCGCGGCAGTTCGCAAGCGAATACCACAGCGATGACCTGTTACTCCCCGACACGGTGCTGCCGGACGGCCTGACCGCCGACGAGGCCCGGCAGGCATGTCGTTCCCTGAAGGGGTCGGTGCTCCGCACCGAGGTGTACGCGCTCGACGGCAGTGACGCCGAAAGCCGCCCGTACCGCGTCACCGAGCACAACCATCTGATCCGGATGCTCCAACCGGCCGCCGGCCACGCCGACTCGACCGGCGTGCCGCATGCGGTTTTCGACGTACATCCCAGGGAAACCCTGACCGGTCACTACGAGCGCACCGTGGACCCGCGGGTCGGCCATGAGCTGACCCTCGCCGTCGACGCATACGGCAATGTGCTGCGGTCGGTGACCATCGGCTACGGCCGTACCCGCCCCTCCCCCGATCTCGATGAGCCGGACGCGGGGCCGCAGCGGCGCACGCATATGGTGCTCACCGACCACGACTACACCAACGCCGTCGAGGAACCCGACAGCCACCGGACGCCCCTGCCCTGCCGGACCCGCGCCTTCGAGGTGCTGGCGCTCCGCCCCGCCGGGGACCGGTTCACCCACGCCGAGCTGACCCGCGCGCTGACCGGCATCGATCAGACGATTGCCTACCAGGACTGGGACGCGCTGCCGGCGAAACCGGCACTCCGGCTCACCGAGCACGTACGCACCCTGTACCGGAGCGACGACCTCTCAGGGCCGCTGCCCCTCGGCACGCTCCAGTCCCGCGCGCTGCCCTACCAGGAGTACCGACTCGCCTTCCCCGACGGGCTGGTCACTGCGCTGTATGGAGACCGGGTCGACGAACCGATGCTGCGGGCCGCCGGATATCTGTGGCACGAGGGGGGATGGTGGATTCCCTCGGCGCGGACCGCGTACGCGCCACCGGAGACGAGCGAACTGGACTACGCCGAACGCCACTTCTTCCTGCCCCGCCGGTTCACCGATCCGCTCGGTGGCACCTCGACGGTCGCCTACGACGACTACGACCTGCTCCTCGTCGACAGCACCGACCAGCTCGGCAACCGCTACACGGTGGGTGAACGCGACGCCGACGGCAGGACGCTCTCCCAGGACAACGACTACCGCGTGCTGCGGCCGACCCTCGTCACCGACCCCAACCGCAACCGGGTCCACATGGCCTACGACGTGCATGCCAGGGTCGCCGGGACCGCGACCATGGCCAAGCGCGAGGAATCCCTCGGGGACTCTCTGGACGGCTTCGACCCCGACCCGTCACCCGCGCTGGTGGCCCGATACCTCGCCGATCCGCTCGCGGCCGGACATGCGTTGCTGAAGTCGGCGGGGACCAGGTTCTGCTACGACGAGTCGGCGTTCTGGCTGCGCGGGGAACCGGCCGTGGTCGCGACCCTCGCCCGGCACACCCACCAGTCCGACCTCGCCCCTGGTGAGCAGAGCAGGATCACCCACACGATCGCCTACGGAGACGGCTTCGGACGCGAGGTCCAGTCCAAGGTCCAGGCCGAACCCGGGCCTCTGTCCGAGGGCGGCCCAGTCGTCGAGCCCCGCTGGGCCGGCACCGGATGGACGATCTTCAACAACAAGGGCAACCCGGTTCGTACCTTCGAACCGTTCTTCACCGCGACCCACGCCTTCGAGTTCGCGGTCATGGCCGGGGTGAGCACGGTGCTCCTCTACGACCCGCTGGAGCGGGTGGTCGGCAGCCTGCATCCCGACCACACCTATGCGAAAACGGTGTTCGACCCGTGGCGGCAGCGGGTGTGGGACGGCAACGACACCGTGCTGACCGATCCCCGGCAGGATCCGGACATCGGCGGCCAGGTCCGCCAACTGCTGGCCACGGAGCCCGGGTGGACCACATGGCATGCCGCGAGGGCCGACGGGGCCCTCGGCCCCGAGCAGCAGCAGGCCGCCGAGAAGGCCGCACTCCACGCGCACACGCCCACCGACACCCATCTCGACTCCCTCGCCCGCCCCTTCCGCACCATTGCGCACAACCGGCACGCCAAGGACGGGACGCTCGTCGAGGAGCGTCTGGTGACCCGGACGAGCACGGATGTCGAGGGCAACGTCCGCGAGGTGCGCGACCCGCTCGGCCGCGTCGCGATCCGCCACGACTACGCGATGGTGGGCATGCAGGTGAGCCGGGCGGGCATCGACTACGGGGCCGGGGCACTGCTGCCGGACGTGCTCGGCAACCCGCGCTGCACCTGGAACAGCAGGGGTTTGCGGTTCCGCACCGAGTACGACGCCGGCCACCGTCCGGTGCGCGCCTACGTCAGTGGACCGGGCCTCGCCGGTGAGGTTCTGCACCAGAAGACCGAATACGGCGAGGATCCGGCCCGCAACCTGCGGACCCGGGTGTTCCGGCGGCACGACGGTTCCGGTGTCAGCACCCACGAGGCGTACGACTTCCGCGGCAACCTGCTGGAGGCGACGCGCCGGTTCCCGGTGGATTACCGGCGAGCGCCCGACTGGCGGGAGGAGGTCGCGCTCGAGGAGGAGGTCTATACCGGCCGCACCCGATTCGACGCGCTGGACCGCCCCATCAGCATCACCAGCCCGGACGGCACCGTGGTCCGGCCGTACTACAACGAGGCGAACCTGCTGGAGCGTCTCGTGGCCACGTCCGACGGCAGGGATGCCGAGCTGGTCGCGGCGGTGGAGTACAACGCCCGCGGGCAGCGCACCCGGATCGACTACGGCAACGGTGCGCGGACCCGCTACGCCTACGACCCGCTGACCTTCCGGCTCACCGCGCTGCGGACCCGCCGTGAGCGGCCGCGTTCCCGCCGCGAGCGCAGGACGGTGCAGCACCTGGCCTACTGCCACGACCCGGTCGGCAACATCGTCTCGATCCGGGACAGCGCGCAGCAGCGGACGTTCTTCCGTAACCGGGTCGTCGAGCCCGGCGCGGACTACACCTACGACGCGGTGTACCGGCTCGTCGAGGCGACCGGCCGGGAACACCTCGGCCAGGCCGATCCCGGTGACGCGGGCGACGCGCCCAGGGTGCGGCTCGCCCACCCCGGTGACGGTGCAGCAATGGGGCGTTACCTGCAGCGGTATGTCTATGACCCGGTCGGCAACATGCTGTCCCTGGAACACCGCGCATCCACCGCTCCCGGCTGGACCCGACGGTTCCGGTACGCCGAGCCCAGCGCACTGGAACCGGAGGTGACCGGCAACCGGCTGAGTGGTGCGCCCGACGGAGACTTCGCGTACGACGCCAGAGGGAACACCACCGCGATGCCCGGCCTGCCGCTGCTGCGCTGGGATGCCGAGGACCAGTTGGAGGCCACCGCCCGGCAGGTCCGCGGCGCCGGAACCCCGCAGACGACGTACTACTCCTACGACGCCACCGGACAACGCGTCCGCAAGGTCACCGACTCGTCCTGTAGCGAGGGTGGAACGGCGAGGAGAAGCAGCGAACGCCGTTACATCGGCCCGTTCGAGGTCTACCGGGAGTACGGCGCGGACGGCGCGGTGACTCTGGAACGCCAGACGGTGCACGCGATGGACGACACGCGGCGCGTCGCGCTGCTGGAGCGGCGGACCCGCGGCGCGGATTCAGGTCCGGAACACCAGGTCCGCTATCAGCTGGCGGACCATCTCGGATCCGCCACGCTGGAACTGGACGAGCGGGCCCGGATCCTCACGTACGAGGAGTACTACCCCTACGGCGGCACGGCCTACCAGGCGGTACGTGCCAAGACCGAGACGCCCAAGCGCTACCGCTTCACCGGCCGGGAGCGCGATGCCGAGACCGGTCTGTACTTCCACGGCGCCCGCTACTACGCCCCGTGGCTGTGCCGCTGGACCAGCTGCGACCCGATCGACACACCTCAGGCCAGCCCGTACGAGTACGCCCATGGCAATCCCGTGCGCCTGGTCGATCCCGACGGCCGCCAGACGCAGACCCCGTCGCTGATGGACGTCTGGCAGTACGGCGTGAAGGTCGCGGACCGCGCGCAGCTCGGCCGCAATGTCCAGGTGGACCATCCCATCCAGGTCGCGGCCAGGATCGCCCAGCGCACGTCGCCGACGGGAGCCTCGTTCTATTCCCGTGCGGTCTCCAGAGCCAGCCAGGAGCTGGGCGTCCTGGTCGAGACGGGCAAGGGCCTTTTCCATACCGAAGTCGGCAAACTCCAAAAGGTCATCACCCAGCAGGTGAAGAGCGGCGCCCTCGCGAGCGAGAGTGCGCTGATCGAGGCCACCCGTGACGCCTACCGGACCGCGGGCCAGGCCACGAACACCGCGGTCAACTGGCAGGCCCTGGACACGGCCATCCTGACCAACCAGGCGGCGATCCACCGGTCGCTCGGCGACACGGTGAGTGAGGTGCAGGCGCTCGGCGGGGGCGGATCGGCCTCCGCATCGGCGGCGTCTGTCGGCGCCGAGGTGGAGCAGTCGTTCGCCCAGACCTTCAACCTGGCAGAGCAGAGCGTGGCCGGCACCGCGGCGGCCGCCGCGCCGGCGGCGTCGGAGACCGCCTCGGTCGCGACGGAGACCGCGTCCGTCGCCAAGAGCGTTTCGACGACCGCGCAGGTGGCCTCCGAGACCGGAACCGTCGGCAGGGCGCTGGGTACGGGAGCGCGAGCCCTGCGGGCTGTCGCGCCGGTGCTCAAGGTGGTCGGGAAGGTGGCGGCCCCGCTGGCGGTGGGCGCCACCGCGCTCCAAGTGGCCACCGCGAAGACCACGGCTGAGAAGGTCGACGCGGGGATCGGCGTCGTGTCGACGGCCGTCGGTTTCGCGGGCGCGCCGGGGGCCATCGCCGCGGTCGGCGTTCAGGGGACCGCGTACGTCAGCGGCAAGGTGGGCGAAGTCGTCACCGAGAAGACCGGCAGCGAGACCGCCGGGGTGGCCGCGGCCACGTTGACCGGAGCGGCGGCAGGGGCCGGGGTCGGCGCAGTGGTGGGAAGCATCGTGCCCGGGGTGGGCACCGCTGTCGGCGCCGGGGTGGGCGCGGTCGTCGGAGCCGGCATCGGATTCGTCAAGTCGTACTGGAAGTAGTCGTACAGGAAGCAGCCGGAATCAGGGCAGAAGGGCGCAGATCGATATGCCGGAGTTGATCATCGTTCGGTTGCACCCGACGAAACCCATGTCCGCGACGGATTTCCGGGCAGCCCTGGACAAGCTGACCGTGACGGCCTTCGACCTGACCTTCGCCGAGCCCAGGAAGGGCGTACAGATCGGCTCGGCGAAGGGGCTCGCCGTCACGCCCGTCGATGTCACCAAGCACGACGTGAACGTGGCCAACACGGCGATCATCCAGCACTACCTGGACATCGTCGGCGGCGGCCTGCCGCCGGTGACCACACGGCACCAGGAGGCGGTCGCCACCGCGGTGATCGTGGTGACACCGCCGTCGGGCCATCCGGAGTACCCGACCGGCTCCTCGTACGACCTCCGGCTGGAGCTGACCCGCGACGGCGTCCCCATCGGTGACGGGGAGCTGGACTTCAACGTCAAGGTCACCAGCGTGGGCACGCTGCCGGTGCTCCAGCCGGCGTACTTCGCGATGCCCGCCGGCGCCCACGCGGCGGTGCCGGCGACGTCGCCCGGAGGGGACCAGGTCGAGCTGCCCAGGGACGGCACCCCGCCGCACTTCGCCGACCTGGTCGCGAAGATCGACAAGGTACTGGCGAAGGATCCCGGCACGGGTGGCTCCCTCCGGCAGCGTCCGCCGCTCAGCCCGGCGCAGAGCCGGTATGTGGCAGCCGAACTGACCTGGGACCGGCTGGTGTATCCGCCCCCGGACCTGCCGCGCCCGCTCGGCGAGATGTACACCAAGCCGCCGGTGGACCCCGGGCTCGACGCGCAGCGGGCGGAGAACGACCGGCAGCGGTTCGAGGCGGAACTGGCCGGCTATCACGCCACCGTCGACGCGAAGGCGTCTCTGCTGGCCACCTTCGTCTTCGCCGCCTCGGCGGCCGTGCAGGGCGAACGGCTGGCCGCGGACGCCGCCCGGGCGAGGCTCACCTTCCCGGTCCTGACCGGCGCGGAGACCGGGCACGCCGCGGTCACCTTCGTTCCCCAGGGCGGCTCGACCACACTGGACCCGACGTTCGCCGTTCCGGCGGCGTACCTGTACGCGCTCGGCGCGACACTGCCGATGACGGTCGATCCCGAACACCGCTACGACGCGGCCCGTTTCGGCGTCGAGACGCAGTCCCTGGCGCAACTGCGCATCGCGATCGAGAACGGCGTGGTCGCCGCGTCCGAGCCGCTGCTCACCAGGCCCGCCGAACCGGCGATCGGCCCGCAGGCCGCGGCTCGCCGACTGCGCGCGCTGGGCTCGGTCACCACCTCGGAGCCGACCGTCGCGCTGGCACCGCCGGTCTCCACGATGGTGCGGTCGTGGAGCACGCATTCCGGGGCCACGGAGGCCATCGACGCGGGGTTCTGGGCCCCGACCGCGGCCGCGTCGCCCGGACCGTACCTGGAGCTGGTGCTGCGAGCAGTCACCGGAAACCACGAGCCGCTGGTGGTCGCGGTGGGGCAGCCGCCGCTCTCGGTCACCACGGTATCCGGGCTGGTGGCGGTCACCGATGAGCAGTGGCGCACCGTCCTGCGGGGCAATCCCGCGCTGTTGCCGCCGTTCACCGAGCCGGGCACGGTTTCGGAGCGGGCCCAGGCCTTCGTCCGGCACCTGCGCAAGTTCTTCACCGTCCCCGTCAAGCCCGCGACCGCCAAGGGGCCCACCGCCGGCAGCCTTCCGACGCTTGGCGTGTCCGCCTCGGACGTGTTCGCCCGCATGGTCGCGGCATACGGCGACCACGGCGGTGGCGCCTTCACCTTCGGAGCACCCCGGGACGAGGCCGCCTTCGCGGCCGCGCTGGCCGACACCTTCGGCGCGGACATCGCGGCGCAGCGGTGGCTGGAGCAGGCGGTCGCGGTGCTCGATGCGCTGCACGAACTGACCGCGTTCGCGGCCGGTGACGAACTGCGGTTCTCGCTGATGGAGGCGCTGTACTCGGTCGGCTTCACCAGCACGTCGCAGCCCGCCGCGCTGCCGGCGGCCGATTTCGCCGCGGCGCTCGCCGGCACCGTCGCGCACCCCTTCGCCGCACAGATCCAACAGGCCGCGGGGGGACCCGCCGATCCGGCCGGCCCGCCGGACGAGTGCTTCGCGCCGGTCAACCCGGACGGCACACTGACCGACTGTGTGCCGCCGGATCACCTCTCACCGTTCGGCCCGCCGCAGTACCTGCACGACCTGCTGCGGATCTCGTCCGCGTCGACCTGCGAGCACCCCAGCACACCGGCCAACGTGTCATCGGTCGGCGAACTGCTCCTCGACCGCCGTGGCCCGCTCGGCGATCTGCAGGTGACGGCCGCCAACCTCGGCACTCCCCTGCCGGTGATCGACCTGGTGAACGAGAGCCTGGAGAGGCTGGCGGGCGGCGGCGCGCAGGGCGCGGTCCACGACACCGCCGCGGACCGGCTCGCCGGGCACGCGCTGGGGCAGCCGCACGATCCGGCGACCCTGTTCGCCGCGGTGCCGGAGCACTCCTCCCCGGCCACCGAGGCCCTGCCCCAGGCTCACCTCGACGCGTACGCCCTGCTGCGCAAGGACTTCACCGCACCCGCCCTGCCGTACCACCAGCCCCTGGACGTGAACAGGTCCTACCTGCGCTTCCTGGGGACCAGCCGGTACGCCGCGATGCGCCGGTTCCGCAAGGAGATCACCGAGCCGGTGCTGGACCCGGCGCACGAGCCCGCCGGGTTCCAGAGCCACCGGTGGCGCTACCCCGTCCGGCTGGAGATCGCCTGCGAGTACCTGGGCATCTCCGCCGAGGAGTACGACCTGCTCTATGCCCACGACATCGCTTTGCGCAAGGCGCGGGGCCGACTGACCCTGTACGAGGTGTACGGGTTCACCAAGGAGTCCGCCGGCGGATCGTCCTGGACCGGCACTGTGTTGCGGGTGCCCGAGTTCCTGGACCGTACCGGCCTGAGCTACTGCGAGTTCCTCGAACTGTGGCGCAGCGGCTTCGTCGCGTTCCAGCGCGCCGTGCCGGAGGGTGCGGCCCCGGACTTTCCCGACTGCGAGCCGTGCTGTCTCGACGATCTGCGGATCAGGTTCACCGATCCCGCCGACGAGCAGGACCCGCGCACCGCGCTGCGCAAGCTGATCGTTTTCGTCCGGTTGTGGCGGCGGCTGGGCGAGGGCGCGGCGCCGGGGATCACCTTCGCGATGCTGCGTGATGTGTGCGAGGTGCTGCGGCTGTTCAACGGTTCCACGATCAACGCGGACTTCTGCCGCCAGCTCGCGGCGCTGCTCATCCTGCACGCGGAGCTGTGTCTCTCGCTCGTGGACACCTACCGGGCCGATGCGGCGTCGCCGGCCGGGAGAGTTCCGCTGCTGGGGCTGTGGGCCACCGAGCCCCCGGCAGCCGGAGCCGTCGAGCTGGTGCTGGACCGGATCGGCGATCTGGCACGGGCCCGCTATTCCTGCGGGGACCGGGAACCGCGCTTCGCCAAGGCGCTCGCCGGGAACCTGACGGTGTTGTCCCGGCTGGCCGGGTTCGACCCCGACACCGCGAGCGACACCTGGCACGCGCTGCCCACACACACGCTGCGGTTCGTGGAGGTCCTCGGCAAGATCTACGCCTCCGACTTCACCGTTGGCGAGATCATGTGGCTGTTCACCGTCGAAGAACACCGCGACGGCGACGACCCGTTCGCTCTCCAGGACCGCAACGAGTCAGCCGACGATCCCCTGTCACTGCCCGAGCCGGCGGGATCGACCGGGTGCGACGAGGCGCAGACGCTGTGGGCGCTGCGGCGGTCCCTGCTGGCCGTGCGCGTGGGCGAGGAGGACGCCGAAGCCTGGACGTGGCCCCGGATGACCGCGACCCTGCGGGACGAGTTCGGCTATGTCCCGGCGGAGAGCGGACCCGACGCCTGGCAGGTGCTCGGGGAGCACTTCTTCCCGACCGTGCTGGAGCGGTGCGGCTGCCCGGTCGGTGTGCTGGGGCGCCAGTACCGTACGCCGCTGGCGGTGGCGGACACCTCTCCCCTGATGTGGCTGCGACCGGAGGAAGGGCCGTTCGGCTACGACTGCGCCACACAGGAACTGTGGACCTCGCTACCGGTCTCCGACACCGAGGTGATCGAGGAGCTGAGCCATCTGCGGCCGCTGCGGGAGGCCGAGCGGGTCGCCGTGCGCAACCTGTACTTCGCGCCCCGGGCCGCGCTCGCCCCGTTCGCAGCACTCTTCGACAACGCCGAGCTCGCCATCGAGACCCTGGTCTCCGAACCCGACGAGCACGCGAGATTCGCCTTTTTCCAGGCCCAGTTCGCCAGATTCCGGGCGCGCTGCACGGTGATCGTCGAGCATCTGGCGGCACACGTGGCCGCGGTGACCGGCTGCCCGGCCGACGCGGACGCGGCGGCCACGGTGCTGCGCAGCCTGTGGGCGGACGAGAACGTGGCGGCGACGCCCTGGGAGGCCGATGACGGCAAGACCCCCGAGGTGACCTGGGCGCCACCACCCAGCGGTGGCGCGTTCGCCGCGCTGCTGGGCCTCGTCGGCACCGGTCTGCTCGGCGAACTGCGCGACGGCGCAGGCACGTTGGCCTGGAGGGAGACCCGCGGCCCGGCCACCGCGTTCGGTCCGGTGCGCGACCACTACAACGCTCCCGTGCCCACCGTGCTGCCGGCGATGGACCTGGCGCTGAGCCCGGCCCAGTCCCGCTTGGTCGGCGTGCGCAACGGCTTCGCCGTCAGGGAGGCCGACGCCGAGCCGCTCGGTGGCGCGAGTCCCTTCACCGTGTGCTGGAGCGGTGTGCTTCTGGTGGACGAGGCCGGGGAGTACGACTTCCACGCCGGCGCTCCCACCGAGGGCGACACCGCACCGGACTTCGCCCGCGCCCGCGAGCACCGCTGGCGGGTCACCCTGGGGCGCGGCCAGAAGACCTGGATCATGCTGGATCACCACTGGGCCTCCGACGACGCGCCGGCGGCCGCGTCACGGGGCGTGCGGCTGCGCCGGGGCGCCTACCGGATCACGATCGAGTACGCCCAGTCCGATCCGGCCTTCGAGCGGGCCGAGGAGGTCTGTCCGGAGCACACCGGATTCCAGCTGAAGTACCGCGGGCCGGACAGCGGTGGTGTGCTGACGGAGATCGGCTTCGACCGGCTGTTCCGGGACGCCAAAAACGGCACGCTGGGCGACGGCCTCGTGGGGTCCGAGGGCCGGTACACCTCGGGCGAGGCCGCCGCGCAGTACCTGGAACGGCGCTACGGCGCCACCCTGCGCGACATCCGCCGCACCTACCAGCGGGCGGTGAAGGCGGCGCTGCTCGCCCGCCGGTTCGCGCTCTCGGCGACGATCGTGCCCGGATACCGGCAGTCCGAACTGGGCCACCTGATCACGCATCCGCAATCCTTCGCCGGCACGTCCTACCCCAGGACCGGACCTTCGACGTTCGGGGTGCACCACGCCTGGTTCGACTTCGACCTTCTGCCGGTGTCCGACCCCTACCCACCGCAACCGGTGGGGGATCAGCGCACCGCGCCGAGCCCACGCCGTCAGGCGGCACTCTTCGACTGGTGGGAACGGCTCTTCGACTACTGCCTGCTGCGGGCGGAGACCGAGTCCGCCCGGGAGCGGCCGGCCTGGCTGCTCTTCGCCGACGTGCTCGAACAGCAGCCCGACGACCCGGCGCAGCTGCTGCGGCATCTGGGCGTCGATCTGGCGCACTCGCCGCTGCTGCACACGTACTTCGCGACGCCGCCGTATGCGCTCGACGCCGACGACCTCACCGATGAGCGGTGGGCGCTGCGGGTCTGGCAGGGCGAGAAATGGCTGACCCGGCTGCGCAGGCACTTCGCGTGCCGGTGGATCGGCGATGCCGTGCCGTGGAAGTGGGCCGCCGACGCCCCCGGGGCGCAACCCGACTCGGGCAACGCCAACCTCACCCGGTTTGTGCGGGACGGCTGTTTCGAGAACGGCGAGCCGCTGCGCTACGAGGACCTGCGCGGACTCAACGACGGCCTGCGGGAGCGGGCGAGGACGGCCCTGCTGGCGTACCTGTGCGGGATGGACCGGGTACCGCTGCCGTGGGCGTCGGGCACCTTCGCGACCGCACCGAGGGATCTCTCGGATCTCCTGGTCCAGGATGTCGAGGCGGGCATCTGCCGGCGGATGAGCCGGATCGAGGAGGCCATCGGGACCGTGCAGGCATTCGTCCAGCGGGCCCGGCTCGGGCTCGAACCCACACTGACGCCGGGGCCGGAGTTCGTCCGGCTGTGGGAGCGGCGGCTCGCGACCTACCGGGTGTGGGAGGCATGCCGGCGCCGCGAGGTCTACGGGGAGAACTGGATCGAGTGGGACGAGCTGAGCGCCGCCCGGGAGTCGGAGGCGTTCGCGTTCCTGGAGTCCGAGCTGCGCCGGTCGACGCTGACCGTGCCGGTACCCGGTGGACTGGAATGGTGGCCGGGGCAACGTCCGCCGGAGCACCCGTCGCTGACCCTGCTCCAGGCCCGCGAACCGTCCGGAATCCAGCTGCGGCAACCGGCCCCGGAGGGTCTGGGATTGCTGGGCACGCCCGAGCGGGCCGCCCGTAATTCCTGGCTCGCGCCGGTGCTCGGCCTCACCCCCGCCCTCCCTCCCCCGGCGGACGACCGCCCCCGACTTGCGCGCGACCCGCGCGATCACCAGCAGGGAACCGAGGACGACCCCACCGGACTTCCGCTGTGGCTGGCCGCCGCGGTCCGCCTGGGCACCCGGTTCGTCCGGGTCGCCGCCGCCGGGCTCCCGCCCGCCGGGACGGAATTCGACGCCTGGGACGAGGACACCGGCTGCTGCGCGCAGTGCGGCGAGGAACGGCACCACGTCGACGAGTACTACTTCTGGCTCGCCGATTCCGCGCTGTACTCGGCACAGGTCCAGCAGGCGGACGTCGGCGCTCAACCGGACCAGGCGCACCGCGACACCTCCGACTGGCACCGGCCGGAGAAGCTGCCCGCCCTGCTGGACTGGGACGCACAACCCGTGGTGCAGCTGTGTTGGAGCCGGGTGCGGCACGGCGAGTTCGACCCGCCGCGCCGGTCCGGCCAGGGCATCGCGGTCACCGGAGACACGGCCACCCTGAAGTTCTCCGGACGCACGGCGGATTCCCTGCGCTTCGAGGTGGTGGGCGCGATCACGCCGGTGATCGGCCACGCCGACCCGACGCCACCGGGGTTCCGCTACGACCTGGCCGAGGACCACGCCGTACCGCTTCCGTTGGTCGAGACGCCGGACCCGGCGCCGAGCTTCCCCGGCGGGCTCGCCGCCTACCCCTACTTCGTCCACGTCGCCCCGGGGGCTCCCCTGCTGCCGCCCTCGCCGTTCAGCGTGGCGATGACCGTGGCGGGCGCGCTGCGCACCCACTGCCAGTACGAGTCCGCGCTGAAGTGGTACGAGCTGGCGTACCAGCCTCAGGCCCGCGACAACACCTGGGCCTCCTGCGCCACGGACAACCAGCGACGCCGACGACGGCAGGACGTGCCGTGCTGCCCGACTTCGCCCGTCTGCGAGGAACAGGCCAGGAACCGGGCGGTGCTGCTGGCCCACCTGGAGACCATGGTGCAGTGGGCCGATGCCCACGCCTGCCGCAACACCGTGGAGGGCGCACAGCAAGCAGGCGTCCTCCTCGCCGCCGTCCAGCGGATCCTGGGCGAGCGCCCCACCAGGGTGCCGGCCCGGGACCATGTCGGCGAGCCCATGACGGTGAGCGGCCTCGTCCCCCGTCCCGCGCCGCTGAACCCGCGGCTGATCGCCCTGTACGACGACACCGCGGACCGTATCGCCCTTCATCACCACTGTCTCAACCGCTACCGGCTTCCCCAGCGTGGTGCCTTCGGTGAGACCGGGCTGCGGGAAGGGTGGCAGGAGACCGCCGAGCCGTGCGCCGGTGACTGCGCGGAGGACTGCAAGTGCGGCGGCAGCCCGTACCGGTTCACCTTCCTGGTGGCCAAGGCCAACGAACTCTGCGCGGAGGTACGCCAACTGGGCGCGGCGCTGCTCGCGGCCTACGAGAAGGGCGATGCCGAAGCCCTGGCCGCGCTGCGCAACAATCACGAGCGGCAACTGCTGGAACTGGCCCTGGACATCAGGAAGAACCAGTGGCGGGAGGCCGACTGGCAGGTGCAGGCGCTGGACAAGACCAAGGAGGGCGCGCTCGCCCGGCTGCGGTACTACCAGGAGCTGATCGCCGGTGGGCTCAACACCGGCGAGACCGGCTACGCGGCGCTGACCGGCGTCTCGATCGCGTCCCGGATCGCCGGCAACGTGCTGGAGGGCGTCGCGCAGGGCATCGGGATCAGCCCGGACATGTGGATCGGCATCGCGGGCATCGCAGGCACCCCGCTGGAGTTCAACCAGCTTCCGGTCGGCAACAAACTCGCGTCCGGCTTCTCCACCGCGGCGCGGATCATGATGGCGATCGCCGACAATGCCAACACCGGCGCGGGTCTGAGCCTCACCGAGGGCGGCTGGGCTCGCAGAGAACGGGAATGGCACCATCAGGTCGAGGTCATCGGCATCGAGATCGAGCAGATCGAACGGCAGATCCTGGCCGCCCACCGGCGACGTGACGTCGCGCTGCGCGAGCTGAACAACCACCAGCAGCAGATCGACAACAGCGCCGAGGTCTCCGACTTCCTGCGGGACAAGTTCACCGGCACACAGCTGTACCTGCATCTCCAGCGAGAGACCGCCGCGCTCTATCGCGGCCTGTACGAGGTGGCGATGCACACCGGCCGTCGGGCCCAACGCGCCTTCAACTACGAACGCGGCCACACCGCCCGCGCCTTCCTGCCCGAGGCCGGATGGGACGGCCTGCACGAGGGGCTACTGGCGGGCGAACGACTGCAGTTGGCGCTGCGGCAGATGGAAGGGGCCTACCTCGACGCCAACTGCCGCGAGTACGAGCTGACCAGGCACCTCTCGATGCGCCAGGAGTTCCCGCTCGCCTTCCTGCATCTGCAACACGCCGGCTGGGCCGAGATCGACATCCCCGAGTGGCTCTTCGACCTCGATCACCCTGGGCACTACCTGCGCCGCATCAAGAGCATGACGGTGACGATCCCCTGCGTGGTGGGTCCCTACACCGGCGTACACGCCCGGTTGACCCTGCTCGGCAGCAGCACCCGCGTCGATCCCGCGCTCTTTGAACCACCGGCCGGATGCTGCTCGGACCCCGAGTCCGACGGCTACCAGGCCGGCAGCGACGACCGGCGGGTGGTGCGCGCATACGGCGCGACCGAGGCGATCGCCACATCCAGCGGCCAGAACGACGCAGGCCTCTTCGAGCTGCGCTTCGCCGACGAGCGCTATCTGCCCTTCGAGTTCGCCGGAGCCGTGAGCCGCTGGCGGATCGAGCTTCCTCAGGAGAACAACCGGTTCGACTTCGACACGCTCGGGGATGTCGTCCTGCACCTCAACTACACGGCCAGGGAAGGCGGCGACCTACTGCGCAGGGCCGCCGGCACCGCCGCACGGCGCCACCTGCCCGGCGCGGGCCTGCAGTTGTTCGACGTGCGGCACGACTTCCCCGACGAGTGGCACCGCCTGACCACCGCCACGGGCCCGAGGCGGTTGCCGCTGCGCTTGACACGCGCGCACTTCCCGTACCTGCCCGGTGATCAGGACCTGCGGGTCAACCGGCTCGGCCTGTTCGTCGAGACCGCGGGCTGTGATGACATCGGCCACGTCACGGTGCGGTTCAGGACCGACCTCGGCCCCGACGAGGACGGCGGGTGCGGCGGGCACGACATCACCTGTGTGGCCAGTGCCGAATACCCGGGTCTGTTCCACGGGGAGCTGAGCCTGCCGTTGGCGCCGCTGCGTCGCGCCCGAGACCGCGAGCTGGGTGACTTCACCCTCGCCACCGATGTCGGCCCGGTCACCCGGATGTACATCCTGTGCGGCTACGAACTGGTCCCGTGACCTGCTTCGTGGGGTTTGGGCTGGGAGCGCCGACGCGGGAAGCAGAGGCTCGTACGCCCTACAGAGATCGGTCGTGTCGGCACCAGCAGGTGCTCTGGAGATGCACCGGGGCCTAGTGAGCAGCGGAGACCTGCTGGTCGTGCCGGCGGAGCCGGTGCCAGCGGAACGGCTTCTTCGGCTGATCGGGCTGATCACTCACGTCACTCACTTGGGGCTCCCGCTTGGCTCCGGTCAGGAAACGCCGCAGGTCAGCCAGGTGCACGCTTACCCAGGAGCATCCGATGTGACCTGGGGCATATACGTTTATTGATCCGTTATGGGTAACTGGAAGCCTTTCGTCCGCACGCCACACCTCAGCGGGTGCGCCGTCACACCGACCATTCACGGGGAGACCCATGCGCCGCCGAATATCCTCCGCTCCGCCCCTTGCCCTGGCAGGTGGTGCGCTGGCTGTCGGTGTCGGCGGCCTGTATCTCGCCGCGCTGTTGGTTGCCGGCGGTGAGATCGACGCAGGTACGACCGTGCGCGGGGTGGACATCGGGGGCCTGAGCCGTGCGGAAGCCGTACAGAAGCTGGAGAAGCACCTGTCGGCGGCCGCCCCACAGGCACTGGCGGTGAAGGTCGGCGACCGAAGCGGCAGCGTCGATCCGCGGCAGGCCGGTCTCACCTTCGACACACGGCGAACCGTCGAGCGGGCGGCACGCGCCGGCGGCGATCCGTTCACCATGATCGGCGGGCTGTTCCGCTCCGGCGGTGCCGTCGAGCCGGTGGTCCGTATCGACGAGGGCAAGACCCGTGCCGCCCTCGGAAGGCTGGCGACGACCCTCGACCAGAAGGTCCGCGACAGTGCCGTGACCTTCGACCAGGGCCTTGTCAGGGAAGTCGCGCCGCACAGCGGATTCGCCCTCGACGTGAACGCCGCGGTCGGCACCCTGCGTACCTCCTTCCTCCATGGCGAGAGCGGCTCGGTCACGGCCCTGCCCGCGCGTGAGAGCAAGCCGAAGGTCACCGCAGCAGAGACACAGCGGGCGGTGCGCGAGTTCGCCCGCCCGGCCATGTCCGCGCCGGTCACGCTCACCTTCGGCGCTGAGCGGCTCACGATCGGCCAGGCCGTTCTGGGCGAACACCTGAAGCTTCAGCCGGACGGGACCGGCAGGCTGACCCCGAAGCTCGACGACAAGGGCCTGCTGGCCGCCCCCGAGGTGGCGGGCCCCCTGGCGAAGATCACCGGCCCGGCCGAAGACGCCAGGCTACGGCTCGACGGCGAGCGGGTGGTGGTCGACACCGACGGCAAGCCCGGCCTGAAGGTCACGGACAAGGCGCTGAGCAAGGTCGTACTGCCGCTGCTCACCCGGTCGGGCGCGGCCGCCCGCACCGGCGAAGTGGCCACGCGGCAGACCCAGCCGAAGGTGACCCGCGAGAACGCCGCGCAGCTGGGCCTCAAGGAGAAGATGTCCTCCTTCACCGTCAACTTCGAGGCAGCCGAGTACCGCAAGAAGAACATCGGCCGGGCCGTAGAACTCATCAATGGCTCCCTCATACGCCCCAACGAGACCTGGAGCCTCAACCGGACCGTCGGCGAGCGCACCAAGGCCAACGGCTTCGTCGACGGCATCGTCATCCTCAACGACCAGTTCACCAAGGCGTCTGGCGGTGGTGTCTCCACCGTGGCCACCACCGTCTACAACGCGGCGTTCTTCGCCGGGGTGAAGCTCGTGGAGCACGGCGCCCACTCCTTCTACATCGAGCGCTATCCGGAGGGCCGCGAAGCGACGGTCGTCTGGGGCAGCCTCGACCTCCGGTTCAAGAACGACTCCGGGAAGGCCATCTACCTCCAGGCCAAGGCCACCGACACCTCCGTGACCGTCACCTTCCTCGGCACCAAGAAGTACGACGAGGTGACGGCGATCACGGGGCCGCGCACCCATGTCAAGCAGCCGGCCGAGAAGCCGGGGGCCAAGAAGACATGCGAGCCGCAGACCCCGCTCGAAGGCTTCGACGTCACGGTGGACCGGGTCTTCCACAAGGACGGCGAGGAAGTGAAACGGGAGCCGTACCGCACGCACTACAACCCGCGGGATCGGGTGACCTGCGACGGACAATAAGCACCACGGAAGCCCCGCGCCTCCGCCGCGGCGGCGCCGAGCACCGGCACCGTCTGCTCAGCTCTCTCCGCGGCCGGTACGTCGGCGAGGGCAAGAGGGGCGGGAAATATGTGGCGGGGGCCACTGAAATCGACGTTCGCGTGGGCCGCGAACGGGAATCCGGATGGACATCGAGTTGTCCGCATCACAGATAATCCAGTAACCCGCGTCACACAGAAAAAGCGTCGAACCTTCCCTCGAAGTGATATGCCGCACAGAGCATTCAGGATCTACTAAAGGCATTAGCGGAAGGGACAGGCGAGGGAGCGGGGGTTTCCAGGGCTACGGCGGCGGAGGTGCGCGGTGAACCAGGCGGTGACTGAACCAGCCAGGCAATGCGCGGGTAAAGGGCCAGTTCAGCACAGATACCCGATCACCACCGACGCCCGAAATGAACTAATTCAGGCCGTTTCGCTCAAACGGCCAGCGGTGCCGCTGGAAGCCGATTTCCGCGGTCACGAATACGGTCCGGGTTAGTAGAAAGGCCCCTTGGCGGGATCGTTCGGGCGGGTTACCAAGGAACGCGATCCCGGTCCGCAGCCGGGAATCCCATCACGTCCCGGAGGCTGGACCCGCATGCCCAAGTGCACCGCCATACGCAATTCGAAGAAGTCCGTCGCGCGTAACCGCGTCGCCGTCATCGCCGCCGGTCTCGGTGTGACCGCCGCACTCGGCGCAGGTATCGCCTCCGCCGCCGACGGTGCTCTGCTGAACCTCACCTCGAACGTCGCCAGCACCGTCTCCGCGCAGGCCGACGCCCAGGTCAAGGCCGCCGCCGCCGAGGCCAAGGCGGCGCAGGCAGCGAAGGCGGCCAAGGCGAAGGCCGCGCAGGCAGCAGCCAAGGCACGGGCAGCCAAGGCGGCACAGGCGGCCAAGACCAAGCAGGCCGCGATCAAGCAGGCCGCGATCAAGGCGGCCAAGGCCAGGCAGGCCGCCGCCGCCGCCGCCAAGAAGGCAAACGCCTGGGTCAAGCCGCTCGACACGTACACCCTCGGCTCGACCTTCGGTCTGGCGGGCAACATGTGGTCGAGCAGCCACAGCGGTCAGGACTTCGTCACATCGAGCGGCACCCCGGTCAAGGCGGCGCACGGCGGCACCGTCGTCAAGGCCGGCCTCAACAGCGACGGGCCCGCATACGGCAACGCCATCGTGATCAAGCACGACAACGGCACGTACACCCAGTACGCGCACCTGTCATCGGTCCAGGTCCAGGTCGGCCAGAACGTCTCCGCCGACCACAGGATCGGCCTGGTCGGCAGCACCGGTAACTCCACCGGTCCCCACCTGCACTTCGAGGTCCGTACCGGTCCCGACTACGGGACGGGCATCGAGCCGACCGGATTCCTGCGGGCTCACGGCGCTTCCGTCTGAGCTGAGTCCGGCCGAACTGGCAGGCGGTTCGGCGGGTTCGCCGCCGTGACCAGTTCCGTGGCGACCTCGAGGATGGCCTTGCGCTTCTCCTCGGGGTCGCCTTCGCCGTTCTGCATCGCGAACAGGCCCAGGTGCATGAGCATGCCGGCGGGCCGACCGCGCTGTTCCAGCTCGCCACCCAACTGCCCGCCGCGGTCCTCGCCCGCACCCTCGGCATCGACATCACCGTCGCCGTCAAATGGCAGCGAACCACCGCCTGAGACTGGGGCGCCTATGTAGTACCGGTTCCCGATGGCGTCGGGGGCGGCCTCACCACCACCGGGGGCGATGCCCGACGCGATGGTCACCGTGCCGACGTAGACCCCTTCTGGCCCAAGTTCGGCGTACGGCAGCCACGGCTCCCAGTACGTGCAGCTCAAACTGTGCGGTGACCGAGGCGAAGAAGCATTGAACCAGCGTGGATGATGAGGACCAGGCGTGCTGCTCATGCGCGGAAGCAGCGACGACGAAGCCTGAGTCGTCTGAGTAGCCGTACTCAGGCTGTCGGGGGCCCGGGCCGCCACGATGGGGTGACCGAGTGGAAGGAGTACCCCGATGCCCGTGATCGTAGGCCGTACGGCGCACACGCCCCCTGCGTCGTCCGTGCTTCCCCGCGCCTGCGCCGCCGTGGTCGTCGTGGGGGTCGCCCTCTCCGCGTGGGCGCCGTACGACCGGATGACCTGGCTGCTGGAAGTGGTCTGGGTACTGATCGGACTGCCTCTGGCCGTTCTGGTCTGGCGGCGTTTCCCGCTGACGGGTCTGCTGTGCTGTCTGCTCGCCGTGCACGCACTGGTGCTGGTGATGGGCGGGCACTACACCTATGCCCGAGTGCCGTTGGGCGGGTGGCTGCAGGACGCGCTGAGGCTGGCTCGGAATCCGTACGACCGGTTCGGACACCTGATGCAGGGCTTCGTGCCGGCCATCTTGGTACGCGAGTTGCTGAGCCGGACCTCACCTCTTCGCGGTAGCCGTTGGCTGGCGCCGCTCACGATCTGTGGCTGCCTGGCCTTCAGCGCGGTCTTCGAGATGTTCGAGTGGGCGGCGGCGGTCGTCGGCGGTCAGGCGGCGGACGACTTCCTCGCCACGCAGGGCGATGTATGGGACACCCAGTGGGACATGTTCTGCGCACTGATCGGCGCCACGGTCGCGCTCCTTTTGCTCAGCAGGTGGCACGACCGGCAGCTGGCTCGACTGGCCGGCTGACCCGAGGACCGGTCCCGGTTCATGCCCTTCAACGAGTCGGGCTACTCCCCGCTGCTGATCCACGGCGATCCCGCCTCCTCCGCCCCGCTCTGGTTGCCTTGTGGCGGCCCGGCCTCCGGTGGGATCGGCACACCCTCGGTGTGGCGCTCGGCGCCGGGACGCTGCTGGCCGTTCACCATCTCAGCTATTACGAGGCGGTGGACCGCATCCCGCTGGGTGCGGCCACCACACTGAGCGGTCGTCGGACTGCTGCTCCTGGGCCAGCACCTCCTGCCCCCTGCAATGGCTCGGAGTCGCCGCCGTGGCGACGGCGGTCATCGGAGCCACCCGCACCCCGCATCGGTGACAACAGTCAACGCGGTCAGGTGCGTTGACGCTGCGGACCATGCCCGCATGGTGAGTTTGCGTTCACCTCGCCATGCTCGGTATCGCTCGCCTGCACAACCCAGCCGTCACCGGTTGACAGAGGCAGAGGCTGAGGCACGGGCAGGTCATCCACGTTCCCGAGAGTCGTGTGAACGGCCCTCAGCTCACCTCTGCGCGGACTGGCCTCCGGCCGGCCACAGCCCAGGCCCGGGCGCTGAGCGCAATGGCACCGTCCGGCCTCCTGGCAACAGTCGCACCGAGCGCGTCACGTAGCCGGTCCCGGTCGACTGGGGCAAGGGAGGCCACATAGCCGGGTGCGGGGCCCTGCCCCGCCAGGAAGGGCTCCCACAGGTCGGCGAAGTCGGCGAAGACGGTGGGCACCTCGATGGGGGCGGTGGACACGTCGACGAGTCCGGCGTCAGCCCACACCTTGTGCAACCGTTCCGGACGGCATACCGAGAACCGACGACCCTCGTCCAGCGCGGCTGCGGACGGGGCCACCTCGATGGCAGCGTCCCAGAACCGGCGCAGGAAGCTCATACCTTCGGCGTAGTCCCACACATACGCTGCAACCAGGCCGCCCGGTCGGACAACCCGCGCCATCTCGAACACTGCCGCGGTGGGATCAGGAAGGAAGTTCAGTGTCAGACCGCTGACGGCGACGTCCAACGCTTCGTCGCGTACGGGAAGTGACATCGCGTCCGCCACGATGACGTGCGTCGAGACGGGAGAGGCGACCCTGGCTGAGCCCACGAACCCCTCGGACCGGTCGATTCCCACCACCATTCGGGGCCGACAACGGGCGATCACCGCTGCCGACAGCACGCCAGTGCCACATCCCACGTCGAGCCACCGCAGATTGTCGGCACAGCTGAGCCACGTCGCGAACTCCTCCGCCGCGAGCCGACTCCACCGCCCCATGTACCGGTCATAGGCGGCCCCGGCCGCCCACACGTCGAACTGCTGCTCATTCATCTCAGCCATACCACCACGATCCCCGCATCAGTGCCATTGCGGTGGGACGGGTAGTCGATCTTCAAAAACAGCTGATCCTTGCCTTTGGAGGGTTCGACATGCGGGAGCCGCAGCTGGCCGCCGAGCACGAGGCCAACCAGCCCAGGCCGGACGGCGCCTGATAGCTGGTCAGCAAGGACGAGTGCACCTCGAAAGACGGCGACGGCACAGTCGAGGGCCCGTTCCAGCGCGGGGAAGTACTCCCGACCTACCCAGCGCCAGGCGGCGGCTGCACCCGGACACCTCCGTCCACGACGCAGCTCGCGCCCCCTGGAACACCCGCGTCCGCCCTCGACCGCAGGCGACGGTCGCTCTGCTCAGCCCACCGTCTGGTCGCCGTCGGGAAGGTCCTCGACCGTCACCTTGTCCCGCGGCATCCCAAGTTCGTCCGCCACCGCCATGGCCAAGCCGTCCGGGTCGGGCCCAGAGGGTACGGGCACTTGCTCGCCCTCCGCGTAACTCTCGATCGCCTTGGTGAAGTAACTCGGGTGCCAGGCACCGACGGCACCCCTGACCTCCACGGCGCGTACCGCTCGCGCCCCGATGCGCTGCTTGACCGCGGCGAGGATCCGATCCGACCGGTACTCCCCCGGCACCTGAAACAAGCTGGCGTGCGCTCCCACTTTTCCACCGTCCTGGAGGCGGACGGTCACCGTCAGACAGCTGGTCACACTCGGGTAGGTGATGGACCCACCGGGCCCGATCTCACCGACCTGCCCCTCGCTGATCCTGATGTTCGCAGTCGCGGGCGTGACCGACACCGGCCCACGGGCCGGATGCGCCACCGGTCCCGGGGAATAACCGCTCACGGCCGAGGACTGAGCCTGGGCCATGACCAGGCACGTGGCCATCAGGGAAAGGGCCGACAGTCCTGTGACGGGTAACAACCGCCTGCCGTAGGCGCGCATCCGCCAGATCCGTCGCATCGGCGCCACATACCCTTTCGCCTGGGCAGCGCGTTTTCTTTCCATCCTGCTTCCTTCCGTCCTGCATCGGCCCATCCTGCTTCCGCCCTGCTGTCCCAGTAGCGACGCGCGGTTACTTCCGGAGCTGCTCTCGTCGGACAAAGTCGGCCAAGGCCCTGGCTTCCCCAGGCAACCGAGGAGTCCGTCCCAACCAAATTAGGGCACCAGTCGAACTCGTTGCCGACGGATGGTTGCGGGGTTCACCCCTACATCGTCAGCCGATCGTCGAGATCCAGGCGATGGGCCGCGACCCACGACCACCGCGGTCAGGAGCTTGTAGGACTCGTTGCGGGACATCTCAGCCGGATCGAAGTCAATGCGCATGATCAGTATCCACGCGGCGGCCGCGGATCGTACAGCGGGTCCGCGGCACCACCAAGCCCCTGAGTTCGGCGGAAGGTGCCCGGTATCGGAGCCGGCGGCGATCCCGCCGACGGCACTGATCGCCAGATGCAGACAGGCGCTTCTCCGGCGGTGGGGCCTGCGATCAGCTCCGACGGTGAAGCCTGTGATCAGCGGTCACAGGCACTCGGGTGAGTCAGGCGCTGACGTCTGCTGCTGGTGCCCTCGGCTGTCGCGCTCACTGTCCGTCGCTCTGCTGAATGTGCAGATGGATCGGACCGCGAAGAACGGGGCTGCGCCGGTACGGCGGTGGGTCGGCGACCAGCCTGGGTCGGTCGAGGCGGCGTACCAGCTCGGTCAGCGCGATCTGGGTTTCCCGACGGGCCATTGGGCCACCGAAGCACAGGTGGATGCCGCTGCCGAAGCCGAGGTGCTGGTTGTCCCGCCGATCGGGGTCGAAGCTGTCGGGCTCGCGGAAGCGGTTCGGATCGCGGCTGCCAGAGGCCAGCATGAGCATGATCCGCGAGCCCTTGGGGATGACGGTGTCGGCGACGCTGATGTCGCTGTACGCCGCCCGCCACGGAATGATGTGCACGGGAGGCTCGTAGCGCAGCAGTTCTTCGACCAGCGGGACGACCAGGCCCGGTTCGTCGCGCAGTCGCTGCAGCACCTCCGGGTGGCGCAGCAGTGTCAGCATGCCGTTGGTGATGAGGTTGACGGTGGTCTCGTGGCCGGCGATCAGCAGCAGGTTGGCGGTGGCGACGATTTCGTCGTCGGCCATCCGCCCGTCGGGCCCGTCGTCGTTGGCCAGCCGTGACAGCAGGTCGTCGCCCGGGCGGCCGTGGCGTTGCTCCACCAGCCCGCCGAGGTACTCGCGCAGGTCCTTGGTGGCCTGCCGGCCGTTCGTCAGTTTCTCCTTCGGGTCGGTCTTGGGGTTGTAGTCGATCGACTCGATGACGGCGTTCACCCACAGGTGGAACCTCGGTTCGTCCTCGCGTGGCACGCCGAGCAGGTGGCAGATCACGGTGACGGGGAACGGGTAGGCGAAGTCGTCGACGATGTCGATCTGCTCTTTGCCCGCGAAGTCGTCGATCAGGCTGCCGACGGTGGCGGTCAGGTCGGGTTCCAGGCCGGCCACCAGCCCCGGGGTGTCCGGGGGGCCGAAGTGGCGCATCGCCATGCGCCGCAGGCGGTCGTGCTCGGGCGGGTCGAGGTTGATGAACGCCGGCGGGCCGGATCTCTCGAATGCCTCCATCGGGTGCGACAGATTGCGGACGTCGGAGCTCAGGTGCGGGTTGTGCAGGATGTCCGTGAGTTCGCGATAGGTGCTGATGACATAGCTGCCGTCGTCCTGGAGGGCCACCGGTGTCTGGCGCAGCTCGGCGTACAGCGGGTACGGGTCGGCCCGGGAGGAGTAGTCGAGGATCCGGCGCACCGTGTCGGTCGTGGTCATCGCGCTCTCCCTCCTACCGGTGCTGCTGGGCCGATGTGACGCGCCGCTCACCCGGGTCGTGTCCGGTGACGACCACCGTGGCTCCCTGGGCGAGCAGGGTGGGGCCCGGGAAGTCGACGGGCACCGGTTTCATGTCGGCGGGCTGGTCCGGCGTGGGGCAGGGCGGTGGGAAGGGTGCGGCCGTCTCGATCAGCTGCCGGTAGTGGTTCAGCCACTTCGCGTTGTTGAAGCTGACCGCCGCGGTGACGCGGCCCCGGTAGCCGTACGCGGCGACGAAACGGTGGTCGGCGACCGATCCTTGGGAGACGACCACCTCGTCGGCGAAGGTCGGCACGCCGACGGACTTGATGTTGACGCCGAACTGGATCGACCAGAACACGGGAATGGACAGGTGGGGCCAGCGGTCCGCCTGGGCGCTGACCATGTTGTGCGCCGCGACCTCGGCCTGCTCCACGGCGTTGGCCCAGTGCTCCAGCGAGATGAGCCGGTACTCGTAGATCGGGTTGGGGCAGCGTGCCACGTCACCGGCGACGAAGATGTCGTCGGTGATCAGGCCGTTGAGGTCGAGGGCGCGGCAGCCCGTGTCGCAGGCGATGCCCCAGACACCTGCCGCCAGTCCCGAGTCCCGCAGCCACTCGGTGTTGCGGATGCCTCCGAGTGCCACCACGGCCACGTCGGCGTCGAGGGTGGTTCCGTCGTCGAAGTGAGCCCGGCGGAAGTGCCCCTGCGCGTCGCCCTCCAGCTGGGTGACCTTGACACCGCACCGCAGGTCGACCCCGTGCGCGCGCTGCATGTCCGCCGCGATCTCACCGACCATGGCGCCGAGCGCCCCGACCAGCGGGGCCGGCGCGAGTTCGGCGACGGTCACCGGGATGTCCCGCTCGCGGCAGATGGAGGCGATCTCGGAGCCGGTGAATCCCGCGCCGATGACCAGCACGCGGGAGGGCCCGGCGGCGAGGGCGCGCTGCAGGCCCTCGGCGTGCTCTCGCGTCCGGACGACGAACACCCCGTCCAGGGCCGCCTCGGCCTCGACGAACCAGGGCCGGGCCCGTACCCCGGTAGAGATCAACACCCGGTCGAAGGGGACCTCCCGTCCGTCGGCGAGCCGCACGTGGTTGGTCGCCAGGTCCAGCCCGCTGGCGGGCACGCCGAGCAGCCACTCCGCATCGATGTCACGACGTCGCGGCAGCGTGGTGCCGTCGGCCGGCACCCACCCCGTCAGCACCTGCTTGGACAGGGGAGGCCGGTCGTAGGGCTCGCCCAACTCGTCACCGATCATCGTCAACGATCCGGTGAAACCCTCGTCGCGCAGAGTCTCCGCGGCCCGCAGTCCCGCCAGTGACGCGCCGACGACCACGATGCGGCCCTCGCGCTTGAACGCTCGCAGGTTGTCGGCGCTGGTCATGACGAGGACGCCTCCGCCGGTGCGTCGCGTCCCTCCAACCGGTCGACCAGAATCGCCTGGACCGGGCAGGCCGCCGCGGCGCGCAGCACTTGGTCGCTCTGGGCGTCGTCGGGGTTCGGGTCGTACATCAGCGCTTCCTCGCCGTGCATCCGGAATGCGTCGGGAGCCAGGAACGCGCACTGCGCATAGCCTTCGCATCGGGAAAGATCAACGACAACTCTCATCCCGGCCTCCACGGGGACTGCAAGCTGCGGACCCTCAAGCCGGTGCCACTGCAGCGCCCACAACGCGAGACAGGCGCAGAGAAGAAAAGCAGCCGTCGCCAACCCCTGCGAAGTGCGAGAACTGCGAGAAGTGCGAAAAGTGCGAGGCGACGCACCGCGCTCGTCGGGTCTCCACAGAAAGAATTGATCACTGCGATTCATCACCGCGACCAAGGCGGCCGGCGTCGGCAAAACCGCCTTGAGAACGTGACCCTCTTGTCAAAAGGCTATCCCGCGCGCACATCACCCGCACTCTGGGAAGAGGGATGCCCTGCCCCGCTTTCGAGGGCGTAGCAGCCCGGGCGCCGGGCGGTTCAGTCGGTGTTCGCGAGCAGCTTTCCGAGAGGGCCCACAGGCGCCGGGCGCCCGCCGGGTCGACGGCGTAGCGGGCTACGCCTGCGGGGGGGGGGCGCCTCGGCGGTCCAGGACGTCGGTCTCGTTGCAGTCGACGAAGTAGCGTCCGCCGATGCCTTCCAGCAGGGGCGAGGTGGCAGCGAAGACGGATGTGGCGGCGCCCTGCTCGACCGTCTTGATGAACTCGGCCGGGACGCTGCCGCTGCCGCGACCGCCCTCCGTGTGCCGCTGGAGGTTGGTGCAGATGGCGCCGGGCATCACGGCGTTGGGGGTGATGTGGCCGTCGGCCCAGCGGCGGGTGACCCCACCGCGAACAGGACCTCGGCGGTCTTGGACTGGCCTGGCCGTAGCCAAGCCACGGGTCGTAGGGGCGGCAGGCGAAGTTGACGTCGTCCCAGACGATCGGGGACAGCTGGTGACCGCTGGAGCTGACGGCGACGATGCGGGCGGCGGCGTCGGCCGTGAGCGCGTCGTGCCGGCCGGCGGCAAGAGCGAAGTGGCCGAGGTGGTTGGTGGCGGACTCCGTTCCCAGCGACGGCGTGATCTTCTACGACCTCGACCGGCTGGTACGTCAGCCAGCCCCGCGTCCGCAAGGGCGAGCCCATGGGGCAGCTCGTCCCGGGCTGCGTCAGGCGTACGACCTCATCTGCTCCGGAAAGCTGCGCAAAGCCACGGCCCAGGTAGCGAAGGTGATCGCGTATGAGGGCGCTGAGGCTTCACACGCAGCCGAAGCGTGGAACATGTGGGGACGCGCAGTCGGGCCGTCACGTCCGTGAAGGCGCGCGCGTCACCGGCCTGTCCGGCGGTGCGAGGGAAGACCAGGCCGACGACGGGCATCGGAACTGATCCAAGCGAAACCGCCTAGGGCCTGTCCGATGGGTCAGGGTCGGAAAGGCCGCGGCGTCTGGTGCGGTGCATCGCAAGGCGCCGGAGCGTCTCGATAGCGGAGCTATCG